>NZ_JBICTE010000003.1:0-306782 GCF_043197485.1 Micromonospora sp. NPDC049102
TGTGGGTCATCAAGATGACTCACAGGCATCACCCTCATCGTGGTGTCCGCCGTCCGCCCCTCTGCTCGACCGAGGACCTTGACACACGGCCTAGCCGCCCAGCCGAGCAGGTCGGGCCTTTGGCCGCCCAGCCCGGGCAGGTCGGGCCTGGCCGCCCAGCCCGGGCCTGGCCGCCCAGCCCGGGCCTGGCCGCTCTGCCCGGGCAGGTCGGGCCTAGGGCTAGCCGCCCAGCCCGAGCAGGCGCTGGCGGCTCAGTGCGCCCACCGGGCGGCCGTCGTCGGTCACCAGGAGCCGGTCCTGTCCCGACGTCAGCAGTGCCGCCAGAGCGTCGTACGCCGTGCCGTCCAGCGTCACGCTGGGCAGGTCGGCAGGGGCGTCGGCGGGCACGGGCTCCAGTGACTCGCGGTCGAGCGGAGTGACCGCCAACCGGCGGATTCCCCGGTCGGCGCCGACGAACTCACGGACGAACGCGGTGGCCGGCGCGCCGAGCAGAGCGGCCGGGGTGTCGTACTGCTCGAGATGCCCACCCTCGGACAGCACCGCGATCCGGTCACCGAGCCGGACGGCCTCGTCGAGGTCGTGGGTGACCAGCACGATCGTCTTGCGGACCTCGGCCTGGAGGCGGAGGAACTCCTCCTGCAGGCGGGCCCGGACGATCGGGTCCACGGCGGAGAACGGCTCGTCCATCAGCAGCACCACCGGGTCGGCGGCGAGTGCACGCGCGACACCGACGCGCTGCCGTTGACCGCCTGACAGCTCGTGCGGATAGCGGCGGCCGAACTGGGCCGGGTCCAGACCCACCAGGTCGAGCAGCTCGTCGACCCGGGCGCGGGTTCGGTCGCGGGACCAGCCGAGCAGACCCGGCACGGTGGCCACGTTCGCCCGGACCGTCTGATGTGGGAAGAGGCCGACGTTCTGGATCACGTAGCCGATCCGGCGGCGTAGCCGCACCGGGTCGGTGTCCGTGACGTCCTCGTCGCCGAGCATGATCCGTCCGGCCGTGGGCTCGATCAAGCGGTTGATCATGCGGAGCACCGTCGACTTGCCGCAGCCGGACGGGCCGATGAGCACCACCAACTCGCCGGCCTTGACGTCCAGGCTCAGCTCCCGCACGGCCTCGGTGCCGTTCGGGTAGCGCTTCTGGATGCCCTGTAGAGAGATCGATGCCGCGCGAGGGGACCCGGCCGCGCCGGGGGCCTCCGGGGTAACGTCCACGTATGTCCTTCCGCCTGAGCTACCGGGCCGACCCGGGTAACCCCTGGTTCTCCTGGCAGTACGTGCGGGACAACTCTGACACGATCCTCGCCGCCTTGCGTGAACACGCCTCCCTCACCGGGCGCGCGGTGCTGATCGCGGTGTTGATCGCCCTGCCGTTGTCCGTGCTCGCGTACTGGGTCCGCCCGTTGGCCGGCCCGATCCTCGGTGTCACCGGCGTGATCTACACCATCCCGTCGCTGGCGTTGTTCGCGTTCATCGCGCCGTACCTGGGCACCGGCGCCACCACCGTACTGGTCGGGCTGGTCCTGTACGCGCTGCTGCTGATCGTCCGTAACGTGGTGGCGGGGCTCAACCAGGTGCCGCCGGAGGTCGGCGAGGCCGCCGAGGGCATGGGCTACGGCCGGTGGCGGCGGCTGTTCCGGATCGACCTCCCGCTCGCCATCCCCGGCATCCTGACCGGGCTGCGGCTGGCCACCGTGTCGACGGTCGCGCTGGTCACCGTCGGAGTGCTGGTGGGCCACGGCGGCCTCGGTCAACTGATCTTCGCGGGCTTCCAGAACAACCTCTACAAGGCCGAGATCATGACCGGGACGGTGCTCTGCGTGGCGCTGGCTGTGCTGCTGGACCTGCTGCTGGTGCTCGCGGGCCGGCTGGTCACCCCCTGGGCCGCCCGGGGCGTTCGATGAGCGCCGCCGCGAACCCCCTGCAGCAGGGGGTGCTCTGGCTCAACGACCCGCTGAACTGGACCAACCCGGGGGGCATCCTGGACCGCCTCGGCGAGCACCTGACGATCTCCGCCCTGGCCGTGGCGCTCGGCTGCCTGGTGGCCTGGCCGGTCGGGCTCTGGCTCGGGCACGTTGGTCGGGGCGGCGGCCTGGTGGTGCTCGTATCCAATGCCACCCTCGCCATCCCCACCCTGGCGCTGCTGACCATCCTGCCGCTGACGTTCCTCGGCTTCGGCCGTACGCCGGTGGTGGTGGCGCTCGCCGTCTTCGCCGTACCGCCGCTGCTGGCCAACGCCTACACCGGCGTACGCCAGGTCGACCCGGAGGCACGCGACGCGGCCCGTGGGATGGGCCTGTCCGGCGGGCAGTTGCTGCGGCGGGTGGAGTTGCCGTTGGCGGTGCCCTACCTGGCCGCCGGATTCCGGACGGCGGCCGTGCAGGTCATCGCCACGGCCGCGCTGGCTTCGTTCGTCAACGGCGGCGGGCTCGGCGAGATCATCCGCACCGGGTTCGGTCTGAGCATCGCCGCCGGTGGCGGACAGATCGTGGCCGGCGGCGTACTGGTGGCCGGGCTGGCGCTGCTGGCCGAGCTGCTGCTCGGGCTCGTCGAACGCGTGGTGACCCCGCGTCCACTGCGCCGGGGCCGGCAGCGTGCGGGCCGTCCGCGACCCGCGGACGCCACCGGCCGGGCCTGACGTGGTGGCGGGCCGTGGCCCGTCCGGGTGAGCGGACGCCGAAGCGGCGGCCAGCAGTGGGCCGGTCGGTGACGATGCGGTGACGAAGCCCATCCCAGGTTGTCGGTCGGTCGCGGACCATGTTGGGTGGAGAGTCGCGGGCGACCGACATCCAGGATCGCCCGTCGGACACGCGGCCGGCCCGGGACGGGTCGCGCCGGGACACGGAAGGCGGGCGGCACATGCGCGCACGTACACGTCTCGCGATCGGCGTCATCGGCGTCGTGGCCGGGGCAGCACTTCTCACCGGGTGTGGCGACGCCGGCTCGTCCGGCACCGACGCCCCCCAGACCAACGCCTCCGGCGCTGGGTGCGCACCGGTCGCCGGCAAGCAGCTCATCGCGCTGACCGACGACAAGAAGCTCCAGAATTCCGACAACGTCCTCCCGGCGGTCAACAGCAAGGTGGCCAACCCGCAGCTGATCGCCGCGCTCGACAAGGTCTCCGCAGCGCTCGACACGCCGAAGCTGGTCCAGCTCAACAAGGCCGTCGACGCCGACCGTAAGACCCCCAGGGTGGCCGCCGAGGAGTTCAGCAGCGCCAACAACGTCACCGCGGGCATCGCCAAGGGCCCGGGCGGTGAGATCGTGGTCGGCGCCGGCAACTTCAGCGAGAGCCAGACGCTGGCCGAGCTGTACCGCATCGCGCTCACCGCGGCTGGTTACCAGGTCAAGGTGCAGCAGATCGGCAACCGGGAGCTGTACGAGCCGGCGCTGGAGAAGGGCGAGATCCAGGTCGTCCCGGAGTACGCGTCGACCATGGCCGAGTTCCTCAACGCCAAGGCCAACGGCCAGAACCCGCCGCCCGTCTCCTCGCCCGACATCAACAAGACGGTGACCGCGCTCAAGGCCGAGGGCGACAAGGCGGGCATCACCTTCGGTGCCCCGGCCGCCGCGCAGGACCAGAACGCCTTCGCGGTGACCCAGGAGTTCGCCGACAAGTACGGCGTGCGGACCCTCTCCGAGCTGGCCGCGAAGTGCTCCGGCAGCGCCACGGTGCTGGGCGGCCCGCCGGAGTGCCAGCAGCGGCCGTTCTGCAAGCCGGGCCTGGAGAAGACCTACGGTCTCTCGGTGGGTTCGTTCTCCTCCCTGGACCAGGGCGGGCCGCTGACCAAGAACGGGCTGCGTGAGGGCAAGATCAGCGTGGGCCTGATCTTCTCCTCGGACGGCGCGTTCGCCACGAGCTGACGCTCCGCTACGGCGTGTCACGGACGCCCCTGCCCCCTGCGGGGCGGGGGCGCCCGTGCGTCCGGGATCCGTTCCCTCCGGTGCGGATCGTCGGTAGGCTGCTCTTCCATGCCAGCCCCGGCCACCCCCGACGCCCGGCGTCAACCGCTGCTGCTGACCGTGCTCTTCTGGGGCGGCGTGGCTCTGGCGCCCGTCGCGGCGCTGATACTCCTGGTGGCGGACGGTAACGGTCCACTGCGTCTCGCGGCGGTGCTCGCCATCGTGGCGGTGGTGCTGATCGGCCTCTCCATCGCGTTGCGCCCCGACCGTGACGGCGCCTCGGCGCGCGCCGACGAGCTGCTGGACGAGATCGAGGAGCTGCGTCGGGAGTTGCGCGCCGAGATCGTGGCCGCCGCGCAGCGCGGCAACCAGGCGCTGGACCAGGCGCAGCGAGCCCAGGAGGGCGTCGCCGCGGTGCGTCGCCGCCTCGACGCCACCGGCGCGGCCCTCGCCGGCGGTGCCCCGGCGGCCGAGCCGGCGACCGCCAGCCGTGCCCGCGGGCCAGCCGCCGACCCCGTGGACGAAACCCCGCCCGCCCGCAGCCGGGTCCCGGTCCCCGGCGACACTCCGGCCGCCCGCGTGCGGGTGCCGGCTCCGGTCGAGGCCGCCGCTCGGGTGCCCGCTCCGGGCACCGACGGGATGGCCCCCCGGACGCGGGTGCCGGCTCCGGACGATACGGCTGGTCGGTGGGGTCGGGACGAGCGCGACGACGACGAACCGGCGTACCGCCACCGTGCCGCCGACGCCCCCGAGCCCACCGCCGGCAGCGTGTACGGCGCCGCTCCCCGCCCCCCGGAGCACGACCGTGCGCGCGAGCACGGCCCTCAGCGCGAGTACGGCCGTCCGCGCGAACACGACCGTCCCGAGCCGGCGCACCGACCGGTCGGCGTGGTCCGCCACACCGAGACCGTGCACGTCACCACCCGGCACACGGTCGTCGACGGCGGCGGTACGGCGGAGCCGGCCGGACGCTACGGCGGCGGGTACGCCGGCCAGTGGACCCCGCCGGCCCAGGAGTGGACCCGGGGCGGTGGCGCCCAGGGGCGTGCCCGTTCCTGGGATGACGCGGAGGAGCCCCGGTCCGGGTACGCCGACGACCGGGACCGCCGCGCCGACGACCGGACCTGGGGTGCGCAGCAGGGCCCGCGGGGCGAGTCGGCCCCGACGGGCCCCCGCGACGGCTCAGCCCGGGGCGGACCCGAGCGCGGCGACGAGGAGCCCCGTTGGGCGGCTCCCCGCGACGAGCCGGAGTGGACCGACCAGCGCGACGCGTACGCACCGGCCGACGAGCCCGCCTGGGACGGCCGGGCGCAGCGCCGTGGGTGGTCGGAGCAGGTCGAGCCGGAGCGCGCCGGCGCCCCGCAGCCCGGTCCCGCGCTGCGGGCGGACGACACCGGCGAGTACTGGTCGCAGTTGCGGGCCGGCGACCGCTGGGCGGCGGCCCGCGACGACGAGAACGGTCGTGAGCTGCACGTCGGGGAACGCCGGGCCGAGGTGCACGCCGACGCCACGGGCACCGAGTACCGGATGGCGGACCGTTGGGCCTCCGTCCGCCACGAGGAAGCACGCCGCGAAGGCCCGCGCCGCCACGAGGACCCGCGGTGGCCGGACGAGCGCCGGCCGGCGTTGCCGGTCGGCGGGGTGCCCGTGCCGGACGAGTGGCGTCCGCCGCGCCAGCGCGGCCGCGAGCCGGAAACCGCCCCCGAGCAGCAGGGCGGCCGCCGTCGGGTCGATGAGCGGTACGGCTACCCGCCGCAGGACGACGCGCCCCGCGCCGGCGGTGCCCCGGTCACCGACCGCTGGCGCTGACCGGCGGGCCGACCCCGGTCACTTGTCGATGTCACCGACCACGAAGAACATCGAGCCGAGGATGGCGATCAGGTCCGGCACGAGGCAGCCGGGCAACAGGGTGGCCAGGGCCTGCACGTTGGCGTACGACGCGGTGCGCAGCTTCAACCGCCAGGGCGTCTTCTCGCCCCGGGACACCAGGTAGTAGCCGTTGATGCCGAGCGGGTTCTCCGTCCAGGCGTACGTGTGCCCCTCCGGCGCCTTGAGCACCTTCGGCAGGCGGGTGTTGATCGGCCCGGTCAGCCGGTCCACCCGGTCCAGGCACTGCTCGGCGAGGTCCAGCGACGCGTACACCTGGTCGAGGAGCACCTCGAAGCGGGCGTGGCAGTCCCCGGCGGTCTTGGTGACCACCGGAACCTCCAGCTCGTCGTACGCCAGGTAGGGGTCGTCGCGGCGCAGGTCCAGGTCGAGGCCGGAGGCGCGGGCCACCGGCCCGGACGCGCCGAACGCGGCGGCGTCGGCGGCGGACAGCACGCCCACCCCGACGGTGCGGGCCAGGAAGATCTCGTTGCGGCGGATCAGGTGGTCCAGGTCGGGCAGCCGTCCGCGTACCTCGCCGATCGCCGCCCGGGCCCGCCCGGTCCAGCCGTAGGGCACCTCCTCCTTGAGGCCGCCCACCCGGTTGAACATGTAGTGGATCCGGCCTCCGGAGACCTCCTCCATCACCGCCTGGATGGTCTCCCGTTCCCGGAAGGCGTAGAAGACCGGGGTGATCGCGCCGATCTCCAGCGGGTACGAGCCGAGGAACATCAGGTGGTTGAGCACCCGGTTCAGCTCGGCGAGGGCCATCCGCAGCCAGGTCGCCCGCTCCGGCACCTCCATGCCCATCAGGCGTTCCACCGCGAGCACCACACCCAGCTCGTTCGAGAACGCCGACAGCCAGTCGTGCCGGTTGGCCAGCACGATGATCTGGCGGTAGTCGCGTACCTCGAAGAGCTTCTCCGCCCCCCGGTGCATGTAGCCGACGATCGGCTCGCAGGCGACGACCCGCTCGCCGTCGAGGACCAGCTTCAGCCGCAGGACGCCGTGCGTCGAGGGATGCTGCGGACCGATGTTGAGCACCATGTCGGTGCCGAGCTGCTGATCGCCGGTGCCGGCGACCAGCCCGGCCCCGGTGCCGACGGTCAGTTCGCGAAGGTCCCCGGCGTCGGTGCTCATGCCCGTCATCGTGCCACGGCCGGCGACAGCGGGATGCCGACCGGTTGGCGCAGCCACCAGTGCCCGCCGAGACCGGCCGGGTCGGTCAGCTCGGCCACCGCCGACGCCGTGGCCAGCGCCCGCACGTAGCCGGCCGGGTCGGTGCCGGCCTGGCTGAGCGGTGGTCGCCCACCGTCGGCCCCGAGCGCCCGCAGCGCCTCTCGCTGCGAGACCAGGGAGTACGCACACCGGGCGACCGCCGCGCCGGCGGAGGCGACGGAGTCCATGGCGACGTGAGCGGTGACGTCACTCGACCCGTCCGGCACCGGAGGCACCTGCCGCCCAGCCCGGTAACCGGTCAACGTCCCGTCCACCGGTCGGCCGTTCCGCAGATGCCCGTAGTCGACCGTCACGGCCAGCCCTCGGCTGATCTTCCGGACCGCGTTGGCCCAGGCTTCGTCCCTTGGTCTGCCGATCTCTGCCCGGAGACCCGACTCGCTCTCGCTGGCTCCGTCCGTCCAGGTCAGCCCCAAATCTGGGTCGGTGGCCAGGCTGGCCGGACTAGCGTGACCGGGCCACCAGGTAGTCAGCCAATCAAGATCAGCGGCGTTGGCCGGCTCACCAACCGTCTCCACACCGGTCGAGGGCTCGACCAGTACGTATCGCCAGCCACCGTCGGCGTGCACCGCAGCGTCGAGCGGAACGTTGTCCAACCACTCGGTCGCCAGCAGTAGTCCGGTGATGCCGTCGGGGATCTCGGTGGTCCAGTGGATCTCCTTGGGCAGGTTCTCCGGCCGGTTGGCGTACTCGACCGCTGTGAAGCGGACTCGCTCCGCAAGCGACGGACGTCCGGTGAGCGACGACGGCTCGTCGGGTGACCGACGGACGGCGGCCGCAGGAGTCAGGGTCTCCGGGGAGCCCGACCACGTAGGGATCAAGCCTGACCGCCCGGAGTGGGCGGGCTCCCCGGAAACCCCCACGGCAACCGCCAAGGACATCAGCAGCTCCCCCCGCCCAGCCCCGACGTCGACCACGTCCAGCCGTGGTGGGTGGCCCAGGGCAGAGTCCACCTCCGCGACAAGGCGCAGGAGGGCGGCGGCGAAGGCGGGCGAGGCGTGCACGCTGGTCCGGAAGTGGTCGGCCGGGCCGGCGCCGGTCACGAAGAAACCGTCCGGCCCGTAGAGGGCCTGGCTCATCGCGTCCCGCCACGGGATCGGCATCAGCTCGTGCGGGGTGCGGGAGGCATCACCGTGCCGACCCTACGGCCACCGGCCCGGTGACGAGTCAAGATCTGCTTGGTGTCCGGGCGTGGTGAAGGTTTTCACACATGCTTGTCCCGGTTCGGCGGGCCGGGAGCATACTTGCGATCGACCGGTACCCCTTCTCGAGGACTGGATCGTCGTCATGAGCGCACCGTTGCGCCCGCGCCCGGCCGCCCCACGTGGGCCTGCCGGTTCGTGGGATCGCGCCGACACCGGCGTCCGCGCCACCCCCCGCCCGCTCACCGTCGGTGTCGTCGGCGCGGGCCGCGTCGGGGCGGTCCTGGGCGCGGCGCTCGCCGCCGCCGGGCACCACGTGGCCGCTGTCGCCGGTGACTCCGGGGCCAGCCGCGCCCGTCTCGCCCTGCTGCTGCCCGACGTGCCCCGCCTGCCGGTCACCTCCGTCGCCCACGCCGCCACCGACCTGCTGCTGATCGCGGTGCCGGACGACGCGCTCGCCGGGGTGGTCGCCGATCTCGCCGCCCGTGGTGCCCTGCGCCCGGGGCAGGTGATCGCGCACACCTCCGGCGCGCACGGTCTGGCTGTGTTGACGCCGGCCGCCGCGCTCGGTGCCCGGCCGCTGGCCCTGCACCCCGCCATGACCTTCACCGGTACGCCGGACGACCTGGCCCGCCTGGACGGCATCTCGTACGGGGTGACGGCCCCGGCGGAGCTGCGTGCGCTGGCCGCCCGGCTCGTCACCGACCTCGGCGGCGTGCCCGAGTGGGTGGCCGAGGCGGACCGCCCGCTGTACCACGCGGCGCTCGCCCACGGCGCCAACCACCTGGTCACGCTGGTGAACGAGGCGACCGACCGGCTGCGCGACGCCGGGGTGGCCCGCCCGGAGAAGGTGCTCGCCCCGCTGCTGCGGGCCGCCCTGGAGAACGCGTTGCGCCTCGGCGACGATGCGCTGACCGGTCCGGTGTCGCGGGGCGACGCGGGCACGGTCGAGCGGCACCTGGCCCGGCTGGCCGCCACCGCGCCGGAGTCGGTACCCGCCTATCTGGCGCTGGCCCGGCGTACGGCCGATCGTGCGATCGCCGCCGGCCGGCTGCGACCGGTGGACGCGCAGTCGCTGCTCGGCGTGCTCGCCGGAACCGATCGGGAGGTGGCGGCATGACGCAGGTGGTGCACACCCGTGCCGAGCTGGACGAGGCGCGGGGTGCGTTGAAGGGCACCGTCGGCGTGGTGATGACCATGGGGGCCCTGCACGAGGGACACGAGACCCTGCTGCGCGCGGCCCGGGAACAGGCCGACCACGTCCTCGTGACGATCTTCGTGAACCCGTTGCAGTTCGGGCCGAACGAGGACTTCGACCGCTATCCGCGCACGCTCGACGCCGACCTGGAGGTGTGCCGGCGGGCCGGTGCCGACCTCGTCTTCGCTCCCTCGGTGGCCGACATGTATCCGGACGGTCAGCCCCGGGTACGTCTCGACCCGGGTCCGCTCGGGGCGGAGCTGGAGGGCGCGAGCCGTCCCGGCTTCTTCCACGGCGTCCTCACCGTGGTCCTGAAGCTGCTCCAGCTCACCCGCCCCGACCTGGCGTTCTTCGGTGAGAAGGACTACCAGCAGCTCACTCTGGTGCGGCGGATGACCCGCGACCTGGACGTCCCGGTCGAGGTGATCGGCGTACCGACCGTGCGGGAGCCGGACGGGTTGGCGCTGTCCAGCCGCAACCGCTACCTGAACGAGTCCGAGCGCGCGGCGGCGCTGAGCCTGTCCGCCGCGCTGCGGGCGGGGGTCCAGGCCGCCGACGACGGCCTGGACGCGGGCGAGGTGCTGTCCGCCGCGCACGCCGCGTTCGGCGGCGGTACGCCGGGGGCGCGGCTCGACTACCTGGTGCTCACCGATCCCGCGCTGGAGCCGGGGCCGGTGTCCGGGCCGGCCCGACTGGTGATCGCCGCCTGGGTGGGCGCCACCCGGCTCATCGACAACGCGGCGATCCACCTCGCTCCCCGCCCCTGACCTCCGGCCTCACCCCACCACCACCTTTCCGAAAGGCCAGTCCGATGCTGCGGACCATGCTCAAGTCGAAGATCCACCGCGCCACGGTGACCCAGGCCGACCTGCACTACGTGGGTTCGGTGACGGTGGACGAGGACCTGCTCGACGCCGCCGACCTGATCCCCGGCGAGCAGGTCGCGATCGTGGACATCACCAACGGCGCCCGGTTGGAGACGTACGTCATTCCGGGTCGGCGGGGCAGCGGTGTGATCGGCATCAACGGTGCCGCAGCGCACCTCGTGCACCCCGGTGACCTGGTCATCCTCATCTCGTACGGGCAGATGGACGACGCGGAGGCCCGGTCGTACCGGCCACGGGTGGTGCACGTGGACGCCGACAACCGGGTGGTCGAGCTGGGCGTGGACCCCTCCACGGCGGCGCCGGGAACGGCCGGTGACCCGATGCCCAATCCGCTCGCGGTGTCCGGAGTCTGATCTCGCGCGACGCGATTCCGGTCTGTTACCGGAAGGTCATTTCCGGTTACCCTGGGCACGCTGGCGGAAGCCGGTGGGTGGCTGGGGGAGGCCGCGATGCGTCGTGCCATGACGACCCTGTTCGCCACTGCCGTCACGGCAGTGTTGCTGGTGGGCTGTGCCGGGTCCGGCGGCCTCGACGGTGATCTGACCGATGACTGGGCGGCGCTGCCGGCGGCGACGGCCTTCACGCCGGCCGCCGGGGTGTGCCAGGCCGCCGACTTCATCGAGGTGGTCACGCTGGCCGCCTACCAGCCGATCGACTGTGCCGGGCCGCACCTGGTGGAGACCGTGCACGTGGGGGCGTTCCCGCCCGAGCGCCCCGCCGCGCCGGCCACCGGTTCGGTGGAGCTGCGCGGGGCGTTCGCCGAGTGCGACACCAGGGCCTCCGCGTACGTGGGCGACGACTGGCGGGCCGGGCGACTGCGGCTGTCGGTGGCGCTGCCCTCCGGGCCGGGCTGGGCGGCCGGCTCCCGCTGGTACCGGTGCGACGTGACCGAACTGACAACTGTCGAGGCGGCGGCAACTGTGGTGGTCCGGTCGGGGAGCCTGCGGAACGCGTTGAAGGGTGCCTCCGGGCTGCGGTTGGGCTGCCAGCAGACCCGGGCCGGGGCGGGTCGCGGTGTGCAGACGCTGGTTCCGGTGGAGTGCGGTGGTCGGCACGACGCCGAGTTCGTCGGGGTGTGGCGGGCGCCGGACAAGCCGTACCCGGCCAAGGACGCCGACTGGGCGCCGCTCTACACCGGCTGCCGCAGCGTCCTCGGCCGCTACGTGGGCGTACCCGACGACTCCGACCTGCGGTTCCGCAGCGGTGTGGTGGTACGTCCGCCGGGTGCGGGGCGTTGGCGGGTCGGCGACCGGGGGGTTCGCTGCTACCTGTGGTTGAGCGACCGTACGGTCACGGCGTCGTTGAAGGGCGCGGGCTCGGCGGGTCTGCCGGTGCGGACGAAGTGAACAAGCTGCTCGTTCCCGGCCGGACGGGGTAGCCCAAACCACTCGTTGAGCCCCCGCCTCCCCCGGCGAGGATCCTTCGGGTTGACTGGTGGGATGGACCTTCCGACGGTCGACCTGCCGGCCCTGCCCCGACTGCTGGCCGCGCCCGAGCCCGGCTGGGTGGAGACCACCGACGTGATCGTGGTGGGGTCCGGGGTGGCCGGACTGACCGCCGCGCTGCACCTGCGTGAGGCGGGCCTGCACGTCACGGTCGTCACCAAGGTCAACATCGATGACGGCTCGACCCGGTGGGCGCAGGGCGGCATCGCTGCGGTGCTCGACCCAGCGGACACCCCGGCGGCGCACGCTCGGGACACCGAGATCGCCGGCGTGGGGCTCTGCGACCCGGCGGCCGTGCGGGTCCTCGTCGAGGAGGGGCCGACGCGGCTGCGGGAGCTGATGCGGATCGGCGCCGAGTTCGACCGCCACCCGGACGGCTCGCTGATGCTGACCCGCGAGGGCGGGCATCGGGCGGACCGGATCGTGCACGCCGGCGGTGACGCGACGGGTGCCGAGGTGCAGCGGGCCCTGCACGCGGCGGTGCAGCGCGACCCGTGGATCAGGCTGGTCGAGCACGCCCTCGTGCTGGACCTGCTGCGCGCGCCCGGCGACGGCCCGGACGGCCTCGGCCCGGCGTGCGGGATCACCCTGCACGTGCTCGGTGAGGGCAGCGAGGACGGTGTGGGCGCGCTGCTGGCCCGGGCGGTGGTGCTGGCCACCGGCGGGATGGGGCAGATCTTCGCGGCCACCACCAATCCGGCGGTCTCCACCGGCGACGGCGTGGCGTTGGCGCTGCGGGCCGGCGCGGCGGTGACCGACGTGGAGTTCGTGCAGTTCCACCCGACCGCGCTGATCACCCCGTCCCGTGCCGGGGTGCCCGGTGCCGGGCACGCGCAGCAGCCGCTGGTCTCCGAGGCATTGCGGGGCGAGGGGGCGTACCTGGTGGACGCCGACGGCAAGCGGTTCATGGTAAGCCAGCACGAGCTGGCCGAGCTGGCCCCCCGGGACGTGGTGGCCAAGGGCATCCACCGGGTGCTGCTGGCCAGCGGCGCGGACCACGTCTTCCTCGACGCCCGGCACCTGGGCGGCGACTTCCTGGCCGCGCGTTTCCCGACCATCGTGGCGTCCTGCCTGGCGATCGGCGTGGACCCGGCGACCGACCTGATCCCGGTGGCGCCGGCCGCCCACTACGCCTCCGGCGGGGTCCGCACCGACCTGCGCGGCCGCACGTCGATCCCCGGTCTGTACGCCTGCGGCGAGGTGGCCTGCACGGGCGTGCACGGCGCGAACCGGCTGGCCAGCAACTCGCTGCTGGAAGGACTGGTGTTCTCCCGGCGCATCGCCGACGACATCGCGGCCGGCCTGCCCGAGCAGGCCCAACCGGCCGACGTCGGCGCCTGGCGGGGTGGCGCGGGCTGGGTCGTACCGGCCGAGGCGACGTCGACGTTGCAGCGGGCGATGACCCGTGGGGCAGGGGTGCTGCGCTCGGCGGCGACGTTGGCCGAGGCGGCCGGGACGCTGACCGGGGTGGGTGCCGCCCGGGGTCGACCCCGGACCGCCGACTGGGAGGCGACGAACCTGCTCACGGTGGCGGCGACGCTCGTCGGGGCGGCCTACGCGCGGGGCGAGACGCGGGGCTGCCACTGGCGGGAGGACTTCCCGACGGCGGACGAGCGGTGGCGGGGCCACCTCGTCGGTTCGGTCGGGACGCAGGGTCGGATGACGCAGCAGTGGGAGGGGAGCGACCAGTGAGCGCGAGGAGTGAGCCGGTTCTGCGAGCGCCGCAGTCGCGAACGGAGAAGATGATGACGGAGTCGACGCGGGCGGCGCTGCGAGCGGCCGGACTGGACCCGGAACAGGTACGACGGGTGGTGGAGAACGCGCTGGTCGAGGATCTGGGGCCGGAGTTCCTGGACGTCACCAGCGTGGCGACCATCCCGGCCGAGCAGACCGACACCGCCGATCTGATCGCCCGGGCGGACGGCGTGGTGGCTGGGCTGGCGGTGGCTGCCGCGGTGTTCGAGCTGGTGGGCGAGGTGACGGACTTCGGTCGTACCGTCGAGGTGTCGGTGTCGGTCCAGGACGGCGAGCGGGTGGCCCGCGGCGACGTGCTGGCGACGGTGGCCGGCCCGACCCGGTTGCTGCTGACGGCCGAGCGGACGGCGCTCAACCTGCTCTGCCGGATGTCCGGGGTGGCCACCCACACCCGGGCCTGGGCGGACGCCCTGGCCGGCACGAAGGCGATGGTGCTGGACACCCGCAAGACGACGCCGGGCCTGCGGGCGCTGGAGAAGTACGCGGTCCGGGCCGGCGGCGGTACCAACAAGCGGATGGGCCTCTACGACGTGGCCATGATCAAGGACAACCACAAGCTGGCGGCCGGGGGCATCACGGCGGCGTACCGGCGGGTCCGGGAGTCGTTTCCGGAGGTGCCGGTGCAGGTCGAGGTGACCACCGTCGCCGAGGCCGTGGAGGCGGTGGAGGCCGGGGCGGACTTCCTGCTCTGCGACAACATGACCCCCCAGGTGCTGGCCGAGGCGGTCGCGGCGGTGGGCGACCGGGCGGAGCTGGAGGCGACCGGCGGCCTGACCCTGGAGGTGGCGGCCCGCTACGCGGCCACCGGCGTCGACTTCCTCTCGGTGGGCGCGTTGACGCACTCGTCGCCGATCCTGGACATCGCGCTGGACCTGCGCACCGATTAGTTGTCTAGGCTGCGAGCGTGCTGCTCTGCATCGACATCGGAAACACCAACACCGTGCTGGCGACCTTCGAGGGCGACAAGCTGGTGCACTCCTGGCGGATCAAGACCGACGCCCGTTCGACGGCGGACGAGCTGGGCCTGATGTTCCGGGGTCTGCTCGCCGGGGACAACGTCGAGATCACCGGTGTGGCGGCCTGCTCCACGGTGCCCGCCGCGCTGCGCTCGCTGCGGACCATGCTCGACCGCTACTACGCCGACCTGCCGAGTGTCATCGTCGAGCCGGGCGTGCGCACCGGGGTGCAGTTGGCGATCGACAACCCGAAGGAGGTGGGCGCCGACCGGGTGGTGAACACCCTGGCCGCGTACACGCTCTACGGTGGGCCGTCGATCGTCGTGGACTTCGGCACCACCACCAACTTCGACGTGATCAGCGGTCGCGGCGAGTTCCTCGGTGGCGCGTTCGCGCCGGGCATCGAGATCTCCTTCGACGCGCTCGCGGCCCGGGCCGCCCAGCTGCGCAAGGTCGAGGCCACCAAGCCCCGCTCGGTGATCGGCAAGAACACCGTGGAGTGCCTCCAGGCCGGCCTGTACTTCGGCTTCGCCGGGCAGGTGGACCGGATCGTCGAGCGGATGACCGAGGAGTTGGGCGAGGTGCGGGCGGTGATCGCCACCGGCGGCCTCGCCTCCCTGGTGATGAACGAATGCCGCAGCATCACCCACCACGAACCGATGATCACCCTGATCGGCCTGCGGATGGTCTACGAGCGCAACATCTGACCGGGTCAGAGGCGTCGGGCGCGCAGGACCAACGTCCGGTACGGCAGCTCGACGGTTTCCCGGCCGGCCAGGGCGGGGTGGGTGTCCAGCAGGTCGGCCAGCTCGCGTTCGACCCGCCGCTGGTCGTCGGCCGAGGCGGTGAGCCAGTACGAACGGGTGCGGATCATGCCCAGCACCTCGTCCGGGGTGAGGACCGTGCGGTGGCCGAACTCGCGTGCTTCGACGGCCGTGAACCCGCGGCCGAAGTCGGTGTTCTTCTTGACCAGCTCTGCCGACTTGTCGTCGAGGTGGGCGATCCGGCCCAGCTCTGCCACCCATTCGACGTTGTCGTCCCGGATGTTCCAGAGCGGGGCGAAGATGCCGCCGGGGCGCAGCACCCGGGCGATCTCGGCGTGCGCGGGCTCTCGGTCGAACCAGTGGTACGCCGTCCCGACCAGCACCGCGTCCGCCACGCCGTCGGGCAGTGGCACTGCCTCCGCGCTGCCCGCCAGCGCCGTCGTGCCCGGCGTGGAGACCGCGAGTTGCGTCCGCATCCCCTGATCAGGCTCGACGGGTACGACGTGGAAGCCCAGGGCCTGCACGGCGCGCGTCAGGATGCCGGTGCCCGCGCCCAGGTCGACGACCTGCCCGCCGTCGCCTGGCTCGGCCCGTCCGGCGTCGTTCAGGCCGTCGAGGGCCCAGCGAATCGCCTCTTCGGGATACCGGGGGCGGAACCGGTCGTAATCGCTCGCTGCGACACCGAACGAGAGCGCCTGGGTGTGATCGACCATGACGGGCAGTATCCGCTAACGGCTCCCGGAACGCTTGAGTACGCTCGGGCCTGACCCCCTGTATCTCCCGTGACGAGGAAGCGTGCCGTGAGCGAGCAGAACGCCGTGCCAGTGGACCCCGCCGACGACCTTCCCGAGCAGATGAAGGTCCGCCGGGAGAAGCGGGACCGGATGCTCGCCGACGGCGTCGAGCCCTACCCGGTCGGGTTCCCCCGGACCACCACGTTGGCCGAGATCCGTACCCGCTACGCCGAGTTGCCCACCGACACCGCCACCGGCGACGAGGTCTCGGTCACCGGCCGGGTGATCTTCGTACGCAACACGGGGAAGCTCTGCTTCGCGACCCTGCGCGACGGCGACGGCACCGAGTTGCAGGCCATGCTCTCCCTCGACAAGGTCGGCGCGGAGCGGTTGGAGGCCTGGAAGCGCCTGGTCGACCTGGGTGACCACGTCGGCGTGACCGGCGAGGTGATCACGAGCCGCCGGGGCGAGCTGTCGGTGCTGGCGCAGCGGTGGGAGATGACCGCCAAGGCGCTGCGGCCGTTGCCGGTGGCGCACAAGCCGCTCTCCGAGGAGGCGCGGGTCCGGCAGCGCTACGTTGACCTGGTCGTGCGTCCGCAGGCCCGGCAGATGGTCCGTACCCGCGCGGCGGCGGTACGCAGCCTGCGCGATTCGCTGCACGGTCAGGGTTTCATCGAGGTGGAAACTCCGATGCTGCAACTGTTGCACGGTGGCGCGACGGCCCGACCGTTCGTGACCCACAGCAATGCGTTGAGCACCGATCTGTATCTGCGAATCGCTCCGGAACTGTTTCTGAAGCGTGCCGTCGTCGGTGGCGTCGACCGCGTCTTTGAGATCAACCGTAACTTCCGTAATGAGGGTGTCGACTCTTCGCACTCGCCCGAGTTCGCGATGCTGGAGACCTACCAGGCGTACGGGGACTACGACACGATCGGCGAGTTGACCCGCAATCTCGTGCAACAGGCGGCGATCGCGGTGAGCGGCTCGACGGTGGTGACCCACGCCGACGGGCGGGAGTTCGACCTGGGCGGCGAGTGGCGGTCGGTGCCCCTGTTCGGGGTCCTTTCCGAGGCGCTCGGCGAGGAGGTCACGGTCCGTACCGAACGTTCCCGGCTGGTCGAGTACGCGGACAAGGTGGGATTGGCCGTGGACCCGAAGTGGGGCCCGGGCAAGCTGGCCGAGGAGCTGTTCGAGGAACTGGTCGTCCCCGGCCTGCAGGCGCCCACCTTCGTACGGGACTACCCGGAGGAGACCAGCCCGCTCACCCGGGCGCACCGCAGCGAGCCGGGGCTTGCCGAGAAGTGGGACCTCTACGTCCTCGGTTTCGAGCTGGGCACCGGGTACTCTGAGCTGGTCGACCCGGTGGTGCAGCGGGAACGGCTGGTCGCCCAGGCGCAGCTCGCCGCCCGTGGTGATGACGAGGCGATGCGTCTCGACGAGGACTTTCTCCGGGCCATGGAGTACGGAATGCCTCCGGCCGGGGGTATGGGAATGGGAATCGACCGCCTCTTGATGGCCCTCACCGGCCTCGGAATTCGGGAAACGATCCTCTTCCCGTTGGTCCGCCCGGAGTAGTCGACCGCCGGCTCCCAGCGAGTCGTAACGGCATCCTATTGACGGGGCGAGCAGCACGCGGGCTATTGTGCTCTCATTAGCAGGAGCGCCCTGCTCGAAAGGATTGTGGGACGTGGCCAAGCAGATCATTCACAAGCTGGTCGATGACCTGGACGGCGGGGACGCGGACGAGACCGTCAAGTTCGCGCTCGACGGCGTTCAGTACGAGATCGACCTGTCCGGCGCCAACGCCGCGAAATTGCGCGACGTATTCGCGCCGTATGTCGGAGCCGGCACCAAGGTCGGTCGCGGTGGCGTGGTGATCGGTGGACGGGCTGCTCGCGGTCGCGGCGGCGCCACCGCCGACCGGGAGCAGAACAAGGCGATCCGGGACTGGGCCAAGAAGGCCGGCAAGGACATCTCGGACCGGGGTCGTATTCCGCAGGAGATCGTGGACGAGTTCCACGCCAAGCGCTGATCCGTTCAGCTGACCGGTGGCAGCCGCCACCGCCAGGCGACACCGACGCCGGGCCGGAGCACTCTCCGGGCCGGCGTCGCCGTATTCCCGACCCGTCGGGTCGGATCGGAGCCACGGGCGCGCCCGCGGCGGGAATGGCGGGCGGCCCGACCGGCGTTGTCCACAGGCGGTGGAGTACCTATCCACAGCCTGTGGACGACCGGCTGGAGGCCTCCGCGTGGACCGTCGGATTTCGCTCTGCGCGTAGCGACAGGGGTACCGGAACACCTCCTGAGCGCGGACGGTTGTGCAAAACGACGTGGAACCGACCCCGACCAGAGAGACACGACCTCAGCTGAGTCGGTCAGCGACGATAGAGTAAGGAGGCACGGACGCCCGTCTTGGACGTTCGTGCACCGGCCCCGCCGAGATCTAGACCATCAAGGCGCACGGCACGTGAGGAGCACGAGGGCATGTTCGAGCGGTTCACCGACCGAGCGCGACGGGTTGTCGTCCTGGCCCAAGAAGAGGCCCGGATGCTCAACCACAACTACATCGGTACGGAGCACATCCTGCTGGGCCTCATCCACGAGGGTGAGGGCGTCGCCGCCAAGGCTCTGGAGAGCCTCGGCATCTCCCTGGAGGGCGTGCGCCAGCAGGTCGAGGAAATCATCGGCCAGGGTCAGCAGGCGCCGAGCGGGCACATCCCGTTCACGCCGCGGGCCAAGAAGGTGCTGGAGCTGTCGCTGCGCGAGGCGCTGCAGCTCGGCCACAACTACATCGGCACGGAGCACATCCTGCTCGGGCTGATCCGCGAGGGTGAGGGCGTCGCCGCCCAGGTGCTGGTCAAGCTCGGCGCCGACCTCAACCGGGTCCGCCAGCAGGTGATCCAGCTCCTCTCCGGTTACCAGGGCAAGGAGCCCGCCGCCGCAGGCGCCGCTCCGGGTGAGGCCGCGCCGTCGACCAGCCTCGTGCTGGACCAGTTCGGCCGCAACCTGACCCAGGCCGCCCGCGAGGGCAAGCTCGACCCGGTCATCGGGCGCGAGAAGGAAATCGAGCGGGTCATGCAGGTGCTCTCCCGCCGTACCAAGAACAACCCGGTCCTGATCGGTGAGCCCGGCGTCGGTAAGACCGCCGTGGTGGAGGGGCTTTCCCAGAAGATCATCAAGGGCGAGGTGCCCGAGACTCTGAAGGACAAGCAGCTCTACACGCTCGACCTGGGTGCGCTGGTCGCGGGTTCCCGCTACCGGGGTGACTTCGAGGAGCGCCTCAAGAAGGTGCTCAAGGAGATCCGCACCCGCGGCGACATCATCCTGTTCATCGACGAGATCCACACCCTGGTGGGTGCGGGTGCCGCCGAGGGCGCGATCGACGCCGCGAGCATCCTCAAGCCGATGCTGGCCCGTGGCGAGCTGCAGACCATCGGTGCCACCACGCTCGACGAGTACCGCAAGCACCTGGAGAAGGACGCCGCTCTCGAGCGCCGCTTCCAGCCGATCCAGGTGGGTGAGCCGTCGCTGGCGCACACCATCGAGATCCTCAAGGGCCTGCGTGACCGTTACGAGGCGCACCACCGGGTCTCGATCACGGACGCCGCTCTCGTGGCCGCCGCGACCCTGGCCGACAGGTACATCTCCGACCGCTTCCTGCCGGACAAGGCGATCGACCTGATCGACGAGGCCGGTGCCCGGATGCGGATCCGTCGGATGACCGCGCCGCCAGACCTGCGTGACTTCGACGAGCGCATCGCCCAGGTGCGTCGCGACAAGGAGTCCGCGATCGACGCGCAGGACTTCGAGCGCGCCGCCCAGCTGCGCGACAAGGAGAAGCAGCTCCTCGGTCAGAAGGCGCAGCGGGAGAAGGAGTGGAAGGCCGGTGACCTGGACGTCGTCAGCGAGGTCGACGACGAGCAGATCGCCGAGGTGCTCGGCAACTGGACCGGCATCCCGGTCTACAAGCTGACCGAGGAGGAGACCTCGCGCCTGCTGCGCATGGAGGACGAGCTGCACAAGCGCGTCATCGGCCAGGAGGACGCGGTCAAGGCGGTCTCGAAGGCGATCCGGCGTACCCGGGCCGGCCTGAAGGACCCGAAGCGCCCCTCGGGCTCGTTCATCTTCGCCGGCCCGTCCGGTGTGGGTAAGACCGAGCTGTCCAAGGCGCTCGCCGAGTTCCTCTTCGGCAGCGAGGACGCCCTCATCCAGCTGGACATGTCCGAGTTCCACGACCGGTACACGGTGTCCCGTCTCGTGGGTGCCCCTCCCGGCTACGTCGGTTACGACGAGGGCGGGCAGCTCACCGAGAAGGTGCGTCGTCGTCCGTTCTCGGTGGTCCTCTTCGACGAGATCGAGAAGGCCCACCCGGACGTGTTCAACACGCTCCTGCAGATCCTGGAGGACGGTCGGCTCACCGACGGTCAGGGTCGGATCGTGGACTTCAAGAACACGGTCATCATCCTGACCACCAACCTGGGCACCCGTGACGTCGCCAAGGCGGTGTCGCTGGGCTTCCAGCAGTCGGAGGACTCCGAGTCCACCTACGACCGGATGAAGCAGAAGGTCAACGACGAGCTCAAGCAGCACTTCCGGCCTGAGTTCCTCAACCGGATCGACGACACCATCGTCTTCCACCAGCTGCGTCAGACCGAGATCCTCTCGATCGTGGACATCATGATCCAGCGGATCGAAGGCCAGCTGCGCAACAAGGACATGGGTCTGGAGCTGACCGACAACGCCAAGAAGTACCTGGCGGCGAAGGGCTTCGACCCGGTGCTCGGTGCCCGTCCGCTTCGTCGCACGATCCAGCGCGACATCGAGGACAACCTCTCCGAGCGGATCCTGTTCAACGAGCTGACCCCCGGTCAGATCGTGGTGGTGGACTGCGAGGGCGACCCGAACGACATCGACAAGTCCAAGCTCGTCTTCCGGGGTGCCGAGAAGCCGGTCGAGGTTCCGGACGCCGTTCCGGCCGACCTCGGTGGCACGGCCGCCGGCACCGCGGCAGCGGCGACGGACGAGGTGGCATAACCAGCAGCACAAGGGGCGGGGCTCCGGCGGCGTAAGCCACCGGGGCCCCGCCCCTGTTGTGCGCCTGTCCAGCGGGCACTCGCCGACCCGGCGCGGCCCGCGCCGTCGTGCGCCACCTGCCCGTCTGCGCCGTCGAGCGCCACCGGCCCCAGTTGCGCGGCGGGCCGACCAGGAGCGCTGGCAAGATCGCGCTGCATCCTGGATGTAGTGGCATCCGGCGCGGCCGACACCACTACATCCAGGATCGAGCGTGATCTGACGTCCGAGCGCGGGGCGTGGGGCTTGAGCCCTAAGGGCCCGAAGGCTCGGCGGGTTCGAAGGCGCGGCCGGTCAGGCGGTCAGGTCTGCGGTGGCGGTGGGCGGGCCGTCGCCGGCCAGCCGGAACGAGTCCGTGCCGACCGGTTCGACGAGCCCGTCCTGCACGAGGCCGGCCAGCGCCCGTGCGCGCTGCACGGCGTCGGTCCAGACCTGGTCGAGGCGCTGGTGGGGGACCGGCCCGGTGGTCTCCCGGAGCACACCGAGCAGCAGTCCGCGTACCTGCCGGTCGGTGCCCGCGTACCGCTGGGGTCGGCGGGTCGGGCCGGTCGGCGGCTCCTGCCCGGAGGCCCGCCACGCGCAGACCGACTCGACCGGGCAGGCCGTGCAGCGCGGTGAGCGGGCAGTGCAGACCACCGCCCCCAGTTCCATGAACGCGGCGCTGGCGAGCGCGGCAGCGGCGGGTTCCGGCGGCAGCAGCTCTTCGGTGGCGACCAGGTCGGCGGGGCGGGTGACCGGTCCGGCGTCCGGCTCACCGGCCACGGCCCGACAGACCACCCGGCGTACGTTCGTGTCGACCACCGGATGCCGTTGCCCGAACGCGAACGCGGCCACCGCGCGGGCCGTGTACGTGCCCACGCCGGGCAGCGCCAGCAGCTGTTCCAGCCGGTCGGGCACCTGACCGCCGTGTCGGTCCACGATGGCTACCGCGCACTCCCGCAGACGGACGGCGCGGCGGGGATAGCCGAGGCGTCCCCACATGCGGATCGCCTCGGCCGGGGTGTCCGCCGCCAGCGCGGCGGGGTCGGGCCAGCGGGCCAGCCAGGCCTGCCAGGCCGGCACCACCCGGACCACCGGCGTCTGCTGGAGCATGACCTCGCTGACCAGGATGGCCCACGGGCTCACGCCGCGTTCCCGCCACGGCAGGTCACGGGCATGCTGCTGGAACCATCGGCTGACCAGGGCGGCGAAATCGGGTTGAGTCATGGCGTCGTCGATGATGTCACGCGGTCCGGTCCCGCTGGTTGGGCGGCTCGGGCGGGGTGTCGCGGTGGCGGTGGGCGGATCGGGCAGAATGCGCGGATGAACGAGCTCGCGATCACCGTCATCGGTCCGGACCGGCCGGGCATCGTGGCCGACGTCGCCGAGGTGCTGGCCCGGCTGGGCGCGAACCTCACCGACAGCACGATGACCCGACTGCGGGGGCACTTCGCGATGACCCTCATCTGCACGGGGCCGGCTGCGGCCGAGGTGGAGGCGGCGTTGGTGCCGCTGGCGGCCGAGGGGCAGCTACTGGCGACCGTACGCGCGGTCACGCCCGACGGTGCGGTGGCACCGGCCGGCGAGCCGTACGTGCTGGCGGTGCACGGGTCGGATCGGATGGGCATCGTGGCGGCGATGACCCGTGTGCTCGTGGACGCCGGCGGGAACGTCACCGACCTGAGCACCCGGTTGGCGGGTTCGCTCTACGTGGTGGTGGCCGAGGTCGAGTTGCCGGCGGGGGTCGTCGAGGCGTTGACCGAACGGCTGCACCGGACGGCCGCCGAGGTGGGGGTCGAGGTCACCCTCCGGCCGGCAGACCCGGATCTGCTGTGAGCGACGAGCAGCGCGGGTCGTACGCCGGTCTGGGGGGTTGGACGCCGGAGACGCTGGCTGTGGCGGGCGAGGTGCGGGCCGTCGTGTCGGCGCCGCACCCGGTGTTGAGCCGGGCCGGAGGCGATGTCGACCCGACCGCCGAGGAGACCGTCCGGTTGGCCGCCGACCTGGTCGCCACGATGCGGGTCTCGCCGGGCTGCGTGGGTCTGGCGGCACCGCAGGTCGGCGTCGGCGCCCGGGTCTTCGCCGTCGACGTGACAGGCCACCCGAAGGCGGTCACCGTGCACGGCACCTTCGTACTCTGCAACGCCCGGGTGGTGGAGGCGACCCGATGGAAGCCGGGTCGGGAGGGGTGCATGTCCGTGCCGGACCTGACCGGGGACGTGAAGCGGGCCAGTCGGCTGGTGGTGGAGGGTGACCTGCCGGGTACGGGCGCGCCCGTCCGGTTGGTGACGGACGGCTTCGAGGCGCGGGCGTTGCAGCACGAGATCGACCACTGCGAGGGGTTGCTCTTCCTGGATCGGGTTGCCGGTGCGCACGCCGTCTACCAGCGCAAGGTCTACCTCTGACCAGGTGGTCGGACGCTGGTCTGTCCGTCCTCAGTGGAGCGTTGTCGCGCCGCCCGGGTGGCGCTCCGGCGCGTCGTGACCCATGCGTGGGTGCGGCGCGACTACGGTGGGGGGCATCATGCGTCTGACGGTCGGCCCCCTGCCACCCGCCGTGTACTGGCGGCGTCGCGCCGTCGTACTCGGAGCGGGGCTTCTCTTCCTGATTGTCCTGCTCTACTCCTGCACCGGCTCGGGTCGCTCCGGCGGGCACACGGGGGCGGGGGCGACATCGACTCCGACGTCGAGCCCGGGGCCGAGTGGTTCGTTGCTGACCCCGCAGACCGGGGCGCCGCCGGCATCCGGCTCCGCGGAGCCGAATGCCACGGACCGGTCCGCCGATCCGAATGCCGTGAATGGCACGACTCCGAGCCCCGAGGTCACCAGCAACGACCCGCCGCCGGGCTCGGCCGCCGGATCGGTCGACGACGGCACCTGCACCGACGCGGAGGTCAGCGTGACGTCGGTGGCGCGACCTACTTCGGTCCAGCGTGGCGCGTTGGTGGACCTCCAACTGAAGATCAAGAACACCTCGGACCGTACGTGCAGCCGCGACGTCGGCGCCGACGTCCAGGAGATCTTCATCAAGGCCGGCGCCGAGAAGGTGTGGTCCTCCGACACCTGCGGCAAGGCCAAGGGCTCGGACGTGCAGTCGTTCACGCCCAATTTCGAGCGCTCCTACCAGGTGGGCTGGAACGGGCGGGACGCCACGCGCTGCGATGACGCGGGGCTGGCCGCCGGCCCGTTCCCGCCGGCCGGCACGTACCAGGTGTTCGCGCGGGTCGGCACCAAGTACAGCGCACCCGTGAAGATCACCGTCACCGGCTGAGCCGGATCAGACGTACCGCTCCAGGATGGAAGCCTCCGCGAGCCGGGACAGGCCCTCGCGGACGCCCCGGGCACGGGCGTCGCCCACGCCCTCGACGGCCTGAAGGTCCTCGACGGTCGCACCCAGCAGCCGCTGGAGGCTGCCGAAGTGCAGCACGAGGCGATCGACAACGGCCACCGGCAAGCGCGGCACCTTGGCCAGCAGCCGGAAGCCACGCGGGCTGACGGCGGCGTCCAGCGCGTCGGACGCGGCCGGGTAGCCGATCGCCTTGGCCACCGACACCAGGTCGATCAACTCGGTGGCACCGAGCAGGTCAAGCTCGACCAGCGCCTCGTCCAGCGTGCGGGACTTGCGGCCGACGGGCAGGTAGTCCCGGATGACGAGCGTGCGGTCGGCGTCGACGCCGGCCATCAGCTCGTCGAGTTGGAGGGCGAGCAGTCGACCGTCGGTGCCCAGCTCGACGACGTAACCGGCGATCTCGTCGGCGATCCGGCGGACCATCTCCAGCCGCTGCACCACGGCCACCGCGTCCCGCACGGTGACCAGGTCTTCGATCTCGAGCGCGGAGAGCGTGCCGGAGACCTCGTCCA
Source organism: Micromonospora sp. NPDC049102 (assembly GCF_043197485.1). Taxonomy (NCBI): domain Bacteria; kingdom Bacillati; phylum Actinomycetota; class Actinomycetes; order Micromonosporales; family Micromonosporaceae; genus Micromonospora; species Micromonospora sp. NPDC049102. The sequence continues at coordinate 24,796 of NZ_JBICTE010000003.1, forward strand.
GCCGGAGCTTGTAACGCTCGAGGGTGGCCAGCGCCTGGTTGGCCCGGGAGAGGATCGCCGCCGAGTCGTCGAGGACGTGCCGCTGGCCATTGACGTAGAGGCTGATGATCCGCATCGACTGGCTGACCGAGATCACCGGGTAGCCGGTCTGCCGGGCGACCCGCTCGGCGGTGCGGTGCCGGGTGCCCGACTCCTCAGTCGGAATGGACGGGTCGGGCATCAGGTGGACGGCGGCCCGGACGATGCGGGTGCCGTCGCTGGACAGCACCACGGCGCCGTCCATCTTGCACAGCTCCCGGACCCGGGTCGCGGAGAACTCGACGTCCAGCGGGAAGCCGCCGGTGCAGAGACCCTCGACGACCTTGTCGTAACCGAGCACGATGAGCGCGCCGGTGCGACCCCGCAGGATGCGCTCCAATCCGTCGCGTAGCGCGGTGCCGGGTGCCATCAGGGCGAGATTCGCCCGCAGCGGATCGCCGGCGCCCCCGGCAGCGGCGGTCACGCTCACGCTGATCGGGCGGGCCGGCGAGCCCACGGCGCCGGTGCGGGCCTGGGGCGGCGCTCCGGCAGGCTTGGTGGTATCGCGGTCGATCGGCACGGGCACAGTCTACGGACTGCCGTGCGGTGGGTGCTGTCGTGGTTACTGTGATGTGTCACGATGCCGCCCTTCGAACCGTTCCCACTTGCGCCGATGCTGTCCGGTATCGCCGTTGGCGTCGGCACGCTGAGTCACTCGGCGGACGCGCGGGCCGCGTGTTGCAGGGCCGAACGGACATCAGTGACCTCGGTCACCCGCATCTGCTCGGGACCGGCGCCGGTGCTGGTCGGGCCGCAGCCGGGCGGAACAAGTGCCACCTTGAAGCCCAGGCGGGCAGCCTCGGCCAGTCGGCGCGGCACCGCACCGACCCGGCGGACCTCGCCGGTCAGCCCCACCTCGCCGATCGCCACGAGGTGTGGCGCGATCGCCAGGTTGAGCCCACCGGAGGCCACCGCCAGCGCGACGGCCAGATCGGCGGCCGGCTCCACCACCCGGATGCCGCCCACGGTGGCTGCGAACACCTCCCGGTCGTGCAGGGTCAACCGCTCGGTGCGCCGTTGCAGGACCGCGAGCACCATGGCCAGGCGGGCCGAGTCGAGGCCCGAGACCGTACGGCGGGGAGAGCCGGCGACCGTCGCGCCGATCAGGGCCTGCACCTCGGTGACCAGGGCCCGTCGTCCCTCCATCGCCACGGTCACACAGGTGCCGGGCACCGGTTCCGAGTAGCGGGTGAGGAACAGCCCGGACGGATCGGCAAGGCTGCTGATGCCGCCCTCGTGCATCTCGAAGCAGCCGACCTCGTCGGCCGCCCCGAACCGGTTCTTGACGCCGCGCACGAGGCGTAGCGAGGAGTGCTTGTCGCCCTCGAAGTGCAGCACCACGTCGACCAGGTGCTCCAGCACGCGTGGCCCGGCCACCTGACCGTCCTTGGTGACGTGGCCGACGAGCACCGTCGCGATGCCCCGCTCCTTGGCGACCGACACCAGTGCGGCGGTGACCGCGCGCACCTGGGTCACGCCGCCCGGCACGCCCTCGGTGCCGGTGGTCGAGATGGTCTGCACCGAGTCGAGCACCAGCAGGCCCGGCTTGACGGCGTCGAGGTGCCCGAGCACCGACGCCAGGTCGCTCTCGGCCGCCAGGTAGAGCTGGTCGTGCAGGGTGCCCATCCGCTCGGCGCGTAGCCGGACTTGACTGACCGACTCCTCGCCGCTGACCACCAGGGAAGGGCTGCCGGCATTCACCGCCCACTGCTGCGCCACGTCCAGCAGGAGGGTCGACTTGCCCACGCCGGGCTCGCCGGCGAGCAGCACCACCGCGCCGGGCACCAGGCCACCGCCGAGCACCCGGTCCAGCTCGCTCACCCCGGTCGGCCGGGCGCGGGCCGGAGCCGCGCTGATGGTGGCGATCGGACGCGCCGGCTCGCTCGGCAGCCGTGAGCTGACCACCCGACCGGAGACGGTCGGCCCGGTCACCGTCGACTCCACCACCGAGCCCCACTCGCCGCACTCCGGGCAGCGACCCACCCACTTGGGCGGTTGGTGCCCGCAGGCGTCGCACTCGTACGCCGGGCGCGGCTCGCGGGCCGCGGACCGGGCACGGGGGGCACCGGCCGCGCCGCCACGGCCAGAGGTCGATCGGGAGGTGGTCACATCAGGACGCTAGCCCTCTCGTACGACGAAAACACCCCGGCGTGGTGGTTCCCACGCCGGGGTGTCCGGTACTCAGGATCAGGTCACTCGTGGGTGGTGCCGCCCTCGTTGCCCTCGTAGCCGCCCTCGCGCTCGATGATCGGCGAGACGCGGGCCGCTGGGGTGAGCGGCACCGCGATCGGCGCCGGACCGGAGACGGTGTTGCCGTTACCGAAGTCGAAGGTCACGACGATGCTCTGGCCGGAGCGCAGCGCCTCGGTCAGGCCGACCAGCCGCAGCTGCGAGGTGGCCTCCGAGTTGAGCTGGAGGTAGCTCAGCGGGGCCAGCTCGATACGGGCCGGCTGACCCGGCGCGGCCGGGCTGGCCGAACCCGACGCCCGCGCCGACTCCGGTGCGGACGGGGTCGCCGACGACGAACCGGTCTCGGAGGGGGTGGCCGACGGGCTGGCCGAACCGGACTCGCGGGCCGACGGGCTGGCAGAGGCCGACTCGGAGGCCGACTCCGAGGCGGACGGCGTCGCGCTCGCCGAACCACCCGAGATCAGTACCTCGCGGGCGCTCTGGGTGGTGACGGTGACCGTCACGGTGCTCTTCGAGTCGTTGTAGATCACCGCGTTGAGCGGGGCGTCCTGCCCGGCCCGGTAACCCTCGGTGCCGGGGTAGGTCACCAGCAGACCGCGCACCGAGTATGCGCCGTTGGGGGTCGTGAGGTTGACGCCCTGGACCGACGGCTCCTTCTCGGCGGTCTCGGCGACCTGACCGGCGCCGCAGCCGGACGCCAGCAGGCTGGTGGCCGCCGCGATCCCGGACAGCACCAGGGCCGCCCGCCGAGATCGGTTGATCGAGCGCGTCACGTCGGTCCTCCTCGTTACGATCCCCACCCGGGCGCACGCCGGGCGAGGTGGCCATACCCGCGCAGACCGCGCTCCAGGGTAGTTGGAGCTGATCGAGGCCCGCACGGGGACCCGGTATTGCCACCCCTCCCGGGTGCCCTCACACGACTCGACCGCTCGCCACCAGCAGCACGACGTCGATGAGAGCCACCAGCATCACCGCCCGGAAGGCAGCCACCGGCCGCCGGCCCGCCCGGGCCGCCGAGCGTTCGGCGTACCAGCTCAGCGGTGGCACGACCGCGGCCGTGGCGACCGCCGCGAGCCCGAGGGCCGACGGCTGTCCGGGCGGCCCCAGGACCAGGACGGCGGTCGCGGCCAGGAGCAGCCCCGCCGCGGCCGCCCGGCTGCCCGCCGCGCCGAGGCGGTGCGGCAGTCCGCGCACGCCGGTCCGGGCATCGTCGGCGAGGTCGGGCAGCACGTTGGCGAAGTGCGCGCCGGCACCGAGGCAGGCCGCCGCCGTCAGGAGCCAGACCGGTGGGGTCGGCTCGCCGGGGAGCGCCAGCACCACGAAGCCCGGCAGCGCGCCGAAGGACACGGCATACGGCAGGACCGACAGAGCGGTGGCCTTGAGCGGCCAGTCGTAGAGCAGCGCGGAGACCAGGGCGACCGTGAGCCAGAGCGCCGCCGTGGGGTTCGTGGTCAGCGCCAGCAGCGGGCACGCCAGCGCGGCGACCGCGGCGGCCCAGGCCGTGACGCGCCGGCCCACCGCGCCAGCGGCGACCGGCTTGTCGGTACGCCCCACAGTGGCGTCCCGCTCGGCGTCCAACGCGTCGTTGGTCCAGCCCACGGCGAGCTGGCTGGCGAGTACGGCCAGCACCACCGAGACGATTCCCACCGGCCGGTGCCCCACTCCCCAGGCCAGCAGACCGGACACTGTGGTCACCGCGGCGGCCGGTTCCGGATGGCTCGCTCTGACCAGCCCTAACACCCTCGACGGCATAAGGGAAGTCTGGTCGTTACCGAGCAGTCGTGCCACGCTCGGAGCCATGCGAGACGTGGCGTCCACCGCTGAGCGGGTGCTGCCGCGCAACGACCCGCGCCAGTACGACGATCTGGCCGGCGAGTGGTGGCGACCAGATGGCGCGTTCGCGATGCTGCACTGGCTGGCCGAGGCCCGCGCGGCGCTCGTGCCGCCGGCGACGCGTCCGGACGCGGTCCTGGTCGATCTGGGCTGCGGGGCCGGACTGCTCGCGCCGCACCTCGCCGGCAAGGGTTACCGGCACGTCGGGGTCGACCTGACCCGTTCGGCGCTCGTCCAGGCAGCCGAGCACGGCGTACGCGTGGTCCAGGGCGACGTCACGGCGGTGCCGCTGCCCGACGGGTGCGCCGACGTGGTCTCCGCCGGTGAGCTGCTCGAGCATGTGCCGGACTGGCCGCGCGCGGTGGCCGAGGCGTGCCGCCTGCTGCGCCCGGGTGGGCTGCTGGTGCTGGACACGCTGAACGACACGGCGCTGGCCCGGCTGGTCGCGGTGCGGATCGCCGAACGGCTGCCCACGGTGCCCCGCGGTATCCACGATCCACGGTTGTTCGTGGACGCGCGGGCACTGGTGACCGAGTGCGCCCGACACGGTGTCGAACTGCGTCTGCGCGGGATTCGACCGCAGGTCGGGGGGATGCTCGCCTGGCTGGTGCGGCGCGCCCGCGCGGCGCGGACGCCGGGTGCGCCGTCGACGGGTCGTGCGCCACGCATCGTGCCGACCCGGTCCACCGCCGTGCTGTACCAGGGCCAGGGGGTCCGCAGAGGATAGTCGGCTCGTGGCGGGGTATGGGACGCCGAGGAGGGAGCGATATGACGGTGCACGCGCTTGAGGCGGCCCGCCGTTTGACGCCGCGGTTCACCGCGCGGGCGGCGGAGCACGACCGGGATGGCTCCTTTCCGATCGAGGACTTCCGTGACCTGCGGGAGGCCGGCCTCTTCGGGTTGATGGTCCCCCGCGCGCTGGGCGGCCAGGGGGCGAGCTTCGCGGAGTACACCGCGGTGGCGACCGAGCTGGCCCGGGGCAACGGCGCGACGGCGCTGGTGTTCAACATGCACGCCTCGGTCACCGGCGCGCTGGGCGCGGTCACCGAGGAACTGGCCGAGGCCCTCGGTGTGCCCGACGAGGCGTTGGTCGCCCGGGACCGGCTGCTCACCGCGGCGGCCCAGGGCGCCTGGTACGGCGTGGCGATGAGCGAGCGTGGCACCGGTGCCCGGCTCTCGCAGCTGAGCACGGTCTACGAGCAGACCGACGGCGGCTGGCACCTCAAGGGCAGCAAGACCTTCTGCTCCGGTGCCGGCCACGCCGACGGCTACCTGGTGGCCGCGCGCAGCTCCACCGACCAGTCCGTGGTGTCGCAGTTCCTGGTGCCGGCCGGCGACGGTCTGACCGTCGAGCCGACCTGGGACGCCCTCGGCATGCGCGCCACCTCGTCGCATGACCTGCACCTGGACGTCACCGTGCCGGGCGACCGGCTGCTCGGCGGGGTCGAGGGGTTGGCGCTCGTGGTCGCCCAGCTGATGCCGCACTGGTTGGTGGCCAGCTACGCGGCGGTCTACGTGGGTGTGGCCCGCGCGGCCATCGACGCGGCCGCCGAGCACCTCAACGCCCGCAACCTGGCCGGTCTCCCGGCGGTGCGCTCGCGGCTGGGCCGGGCGGACGCGGCGACGGCGGCGGCGGAGCTGGCGGTGGCCGAGGCCGCCCGTCGGGTGGATGACGCGCCGGGTGACGCGGAGACCAACCGCTGGGTGTGGCGGGCGAAGCTGCTGGCCGGGACCACGGCCGCCGAGGTGGCGGCGTCGATGCTGGAGGCGGCGGGTACGTCGGCGACCCGGCGTGGTCATCCGTTGGAGCGGCTCTACCGGGATGCCCGGTGCGGCTCTCTGCACCCGGCCACCTCGGACGTCTGCGCCGACTGGCTGGGCATCGCCGCGCTGGGCGGCGACCCGGACCGCGACGGATCGGCACCTCGTTGGTGAGCCGGTGTCGCGGGACACGCACGGGAAAGGAACCGGCCGCGGTGGCCGGTGGGAAGGCCAGGGGGAGGACAGCGTCTGACGAGAGGTGGGGATCGTGTCCGTACCAGTGATCGCGGGGCTCGGGACAGCGCAGCCGCCGTCTGCTTCCCAGGACGAGTTGTGGGAGGGTTTCTTCGCCAAGCACTTCTCCGGCAACACCCGGGCGTTGGCCGAGCGGATCTTCGCGAATTCGGGGGTGACCCGACGTCAGGCCGCGGTCAATCCGTTGATCGAGGACGTCTCGGACTGGCCGACCGAGCGCCGGATGCGTCGCTACCAGGTGGAGGCGCTGCCGCTGGGCAAGGAGGCGGTGGGGCGCGCGTTGACCGCCGCCGGCCTGGACGCCGGCGACATCGGGATGTTCATCGTCTGCTCCTGCACCGGGTACGCCACTCCGGGGCTGGACATCCTGCTCGCCCGCGACCTGGGCATGGCAGCGGACACCCAGCGCATGTTCGTCGGCCACATGGGCTGCTACGCGGCGCTTCCCGGGCTGGGCGCGGCGAGTGACTTCGTCACCGCCCGGGGCCGGCCCGCGTTGCTGCTCTGTGCGGAGTTGACAAGTCTGCACATCCAGCCGTCCACGGCCCGGGTGGACACTCAGCAGATCATCTCGCACGCGCTCTTCTCGGACGCCGCCGTCGCCGCCGTGGTGGTGCCCGGCGGCCGGGGGTACGCGTTGCGCGAGGTCGTGTCGGTCACCGACACCTCGACAGCCGACCACATGACCTGGGACGTCACCGACGCGGGATTCCGGATGGGGCTGTCGTCGAAGGTCCCGCAGGTCCTCTCCCGACACGTTCGCGGTCTGGTCGACGACCTGCTGGCCCGGCACGGTGGCACCAGCTCCGACGTGGACGGCTGGGCCGTGCACCCGGGCGGGCCGCGGATCCTCAACGTGGTCGAGCGGGAGCTGGCCCTGCCGCCGCAGGCGTTGGCCGCGTCCCGGGCGACCCTCGACGAGCACGGCAACTGCTCTTCTCCGACGGTGCTGTTGATCCTGGACCGGTTGAGTCGTTCGACTCCGCCGCCCCGACGGGTCGTCATGCTGGCGTTCGGCCCGGGCCTCACCCTGTACGCCGTCCTGCTCGATCGACAGGAGTGAGCGCTCACGACCCGGCCGGTACGCTCCTCGCATGGATGCGGCGGTGGACGACCGGTTGCGCTCGGCGGTGCTCGTCGGGGTGGCCCTTGCCGCGCTGGCGCTGGGTGGCTGGTGGTGGCGTGCCGCCGCGCCCGCCCCGGTGGCCGGGCCGGTGGGCCGACCGGTGGTCGCACCCAGCGTCAGCACCGAACTGGAGCGCATCGTGGCCAGTGGTGTGCCCGAGGAGCGGGTGACGGTGTGGGTGGACCCGCAGACGGGCGAGGCCGTCCGGGTGGGCGGTGACCGTGGCCGGGTGATCGAGTTGGGGACGGATGCGAGCGCCGACAACGGCGCCGAGGGGGTCCTCGTACCCGGGAGCGACCTACCCTCGTTCCGCGACACGATCTGGAGAGAGCAGCGGGAGTTGGCGCCCGGTGAGGAGCGGACCCGACAGGCGTCCGACGACGGCGCGCGCTATCTGTTGCAGTACCGGTGCACCCGGCCCGGCACGCTGGCGGTGACGAGCACCGGGGCCGAAATTGTCGGTCCGCCGCGCATCGACTGCGACGGCACGCTCGCCTCGGCCCAGGTGCTGCCCGGCGGTGGGCCGTTCCGCGTGTCGCTGTCGGCCGTCGGCGACCGGCCCATCGACGTCCAGGCGCAGCTCGTCGCGCTGCCCCCGTCGTAGGCCGCGGGGTCGTTGGCCGTTCAGCGGGCCAGGGCGGTCAGATCATCCTGGTACGCGTCGACGGGCCCGACACCGGGCAGCACGCGCGTCACCACGCCGGTGCGGCCGACCAGCAGCGCGTTGGCGGCACCGGGGCCCAGGAACGAGCGCAGACCGCCGGCGGGGTCGGCTAGCGCGCGGACGCCGTCGAGCGGCGGTGCGGTGGCGACAGCCCGGCCCTCGGTCACGGTGACCACCGTGACGCCGGCGGGCGCCGCCGCCACGGCCTCGGTGACGACGTCCGGGCAGCCACAGTCGTCCACCAGGATGATCATGGCAGGGAGCAGGCCGCGGAGCGGCACGGGCGTCTGCCCGGCGTCGACCAGGTCCAGCGCGGGCAGCGCCCGGCCGGCGAGGGGCGTGGGCGGCGTGGAGGGTGCCGGGGTGGGCCGGTCGGTGCTCCGGCCGGCGCGGGGCCAGGTGACGGCGAGCAGGCCGGTCAGGGTGGTGAGCACCGCCACCAGCAGGACGAGCAGCGGCAGGGCGAGCGCCCGACGTCCGGCGTGCCGGCCGGTGGCCCGGCGGAGCTCACGACGTACCTGGGCGGCTTCGCTGGCGAGGGTTGAGGCGTCGTCGGGAACGACGATGCGGCCCCACTCGGGCGGTAGGTCGGGCAGGCCGTCGGGCGGCCCGTGGCCCTCTGCGTCCGGCTTGCCCATCGGACCCCCCAGGAAGCGTCTCGAGAGCGGAGTGTGGCTCGGACTCCAGGGTCCCGCACCGGGGGCACCTCCCGCTACATCTGGGCGCGGTCCCGCACGCCGGGATACCATGGGAGGAGCGCATAGCCCTTGATCTCGACGTTCTGCTCATCCGTATCGGGAAGTCATCCGATCGTCACAGAGCGTGTTTGAACCACCGGTTTGACCGCCTGTCAAGCTGAAGAAAGACCTCTCACAGGGCCCCTGAGCTGCGCCAACGGTCAGGACATCGGTGAGACATCGTTGCCTGAGCGTGTTACCCTAGACACAGCGAAAGGGGTTTCGAACCTATGGTTTTCAGTGTCGGCGAGACCGTTGTTTACCCCCACCACGGGGCCGCACTCATCGAGGCAATCGAGACTCGGGTCATCAAGGGCGAGCCTAAGCAATATCTCGTCCTGAGGGTCGCGCAGGGTGACCTGACGGTCCGGGTGCCGGCTGAGAACGCCGAGATCGTGGGCGTTCGTGAGGTGGTCGGCGAAGAGGGCCTCGGTAAGGTCTTCGACGTTCTCCGGGCTCCGCACACCGAGGAGCCGACCAACTGGTCGCGGCGTTACAAGGCCAACCTGGAAAAGCTGGCCTCCGGCAACCCACTGAAGGTCGCCGAGGTCGTGCGCGACCTGTGGCGCCGGGAGCGGGAGCGGGGCCTCTCCGCAGGCGAGAAGCGGATGCTGGCCAAGGCCCGCGACATTCTCGTCGGCGAGGTCGCGCTGGCTGAGAAGAGCACCAAGGACGAGGCGGAGACGCTGCTCGACAAGGTCCTCACCGAGGCCTAGTCCGCACACAGCATCGTCGTACCCACTTCGTAGCGAAGAAACCACCGAGGACCGCGACGTGACCGCGCAGCTCAACCCGCGCGGTGACGTCGCGGTCCTCGTGCCTGCGGCGGGTGCCGGCGTACGGCTCGGCCCCGGCCGACCCAAGGCGTTGCGTCTGCTCGCCGGCGAGCCGCTGCTGGTGCACGCGGTGCGCCGGCTCGCCGCCGCCGCATCGGTCCACACGATCGTGGTGGCCGCACCCGCGGCCGAGGTGGCGGGTGTCCGCGAGCTGCTGGCCCCGGTGGCACCGGTGACCGTGGTGGCCGGTGGCGCCGAACGGCAGGCCTCGGTCGCCGCCGCGCTCGCCGCCGTGCCGGCCGGCCCGACGATCGTCCTGGTGCACGACGCGGCCCGCGCGCTGACCCCACCCGAGCTGGTCGAATCGGTCGCCGCCGCGGTTCGGGGTGGGCACGCCGCGGTGATCCCGGTCCTGCCGGTGGTCGACACGATCAAGGAGGTCGGTGCCGGCGAGGTGGTGCTGGGCACCGTCGACCGATCGGCCCTGCGCGCGGTGCAGACCCCGCAGGGCTTCCGCCGGTCGGTGCTGACCGCCGCGCACGCCGCCGCGGGTGATCCACTCACCGACGACGCCGGCCTGGTCGAGAAGCAGGGCGTGGCGGTGACGTGTGTGCCCGGCTCGGAGTACGCGCTGAAGATCACCCGCCCGTTCGACCTGACACTGGCGGAGCATCTGCTCGCCGCCGACGCCTGAAGCGTCACTCGGTGGCTCAGATATCGGTCGTCGTGGTGGCCCGTCGGAGTCTGTCGCGGACGACATAACGCTGGCCCTGAGTGAAGGCGCTGCCTCTGCCCCTCGCCAGGTGGGGAACCGGCTGTCGCAGGCTGAGGTGGCCTCGCATCCCAGGCTCGGTCAAACCGAAGACCTGATAACGACCGTCGGTCCAGCCGAGCTTTCGGCTGGCCTCGATGATGTCGGCGACTCGTGCGTCGCGCGCCTGCCCTGTGACGCGTAGCCGGTTGATCTCTCCGGCGGACCAATCGACATTGTCGACGCGGAACACGATCTTCGGCACTTCGGCGTGAATCTGTTGCGGGAGTAGAAGGCCAGGTATTCCACCGGCTGGAAGGCGCGGCCAGCCTGGCACACATAGGCGCGTACGGACTCGTAGAGACCCCAGGCATCCCGAGCCGATACCACGACCGTGTCCTGTCGTGGTAAAGGTCGGGCCGTGTGTACGTGGGTGACCCGCTCGTTGTTCGCAAGCCAGTTGGCCGCGTCGGGGTCGGCCCAACCCAGTACATCGATCATCTGCGTGAGGCGGAATGGTACGTCGGCTGCGAGTAGCGAGTCGTGATGAGCCAGGCGGTTGCGAAAGACGCGCAATCTTTCCAGAGCCGCCACGACGTCGTTCCGCTTGCCGGAGGAGTGTGGGAACGCCCTTGTGGATGGCTTCCCGCCACAGCTGCTCATGCTTGGGACCCAGCAGGTTGACCCAGAACCCGAAGCTCAGGCCGGCGATGACCTGATCGCGCTTCTCCTTGCTGCTGTTCTCGCTGCGCAAACGGTTGCGGACCTGCAGGAAGGGGTGCTGCGCCATCGTCAAATGATAGGGAGAAGCACGCCCGCGAGCGGTGGCTGAACGACGTGTTCCGAAAATATTAGAGCCCCAGGAGCATGCAATAGGCAGAGGCGACCTGGGGCGTTCGGCCCGAAGCTACCCCCGGGGTAATTCGGTTGCCAAGACCACTTGAGCGTGGAGTGGGGCGTGATCCGTCCGTGGTGACGCGTAACCTCGGATCATGATCGTTCCTCGGGTGGCCATCGGCACCGATGTGCACGCGTTCGAGCCAGGCCGGCCCTGCTGGCTGGCCGGTCTGTTCTGGCCCGACCAGGATGGTCTGGCCGGGCACTCGGACGCCGACGTCGCCGCCCACGCCGCCTGCAACGCGCTGCTCTCCGCCGCTGGTCTCGGTGATCTCGGTTCCGCCTTCGGGGTGGGTCAGCCGGAGTGGGCCGGTGCGTCCGGGGTGGCGCTGCTGACCGAGACGGCCCGCCGGGTGCGGGCTGCCGGCCTGGAGGTCGGCAACGTCTCCGTGCAGGTCATCGGCAACCGGCCCAAGATCGGTCGCCGTCGGGAAGAGGCCCAGCGGGTGCTCTCCGAGGCCGTCGGCGCACCCGTGACCGTCTCCGCCGCGACCACCGACGGGCTCGGTTTCGCCGGCCGCGAGGAAGGTCTGGCGGGCGTCGCCGTCGCCCTGGTGTACGACGCGCCGGCCGCCTAGGCTCGCCGCGATGTCCACCGACCCCACTCCCGACCAGTTCGCTGCCGACGGCTACCTCGAACGCGCTCAGCTCCTCGCCGAGCTGGGCCGCCACGACGAGGCCGTCGGCGAGTTGACCGAGGGCCTCGCGTTGAAGCCCGCCGACCCGAAAGCCCTCACCATGCTGGCTCGGGTGCATCTCGCCGCCGACCGGCCGGTCGACGCGCTCGTCGCTGCGGATTCGGCCGTGGCCGCCGCACCGGACGCTCTGCCGACGCTCGCCGCGCGGGCCATGGCGCTGGTCGACCTGGGGCGGTACGCCGAAGCGGCGGCCATCGCCGACCGGCTCCTGGCGCTCGGGCCGACCGATGCGTACGCCCAACGCAGCGCGGCGGCGATCCTGGCCGACGCGCGCAACGGCCAGCCGGCGCTGAACGCGGCCTGGCGTGGGGTCGAGCTGGCCCCCCAGGAGCCGCAGGCGCACCTGGTGCTCAGCCTGGTCGCTGCTCGGCTGGAGCTGTTCGACCTGGCCGAGCGGGCCTACCGGGAGGCGTTGCGGCTCGACCCCCGCCTCACCGAGGTCGGGCACGACGTCGGCGTCCTGCGCCTCGAGCAGCGCCGCTGGTCGGGGGCACTGGAACAGGTGGCGGAGACGGTCACTCTCGGCCCGAGCCGGATCGACTCCCCTCGGACGCTCGCCTACGGCCTGCATCGCCTGGTGCTCTACGGCGCGGGCTGGTCACTGGTCGCCGCGGTGGTGGTCGCGTTCGCGGCGTCGACGAGCGACGGGTTCTCCCGGGTCCTGGCGGTGCTCGCCGCGCTGACCGGCGCCGTCGTGGTGTGGCAGCTCGCGTCACGGCTACCGGGGCTCACCCGGACCGTCCTGCCCGCCATGCTGCACGCCGACCGGACGATGGCCCTGGCCATCTACGCGGTGGCCGCCGCGCCACTGCTGCTGATCGTGTACGCGGTGGTCGGCTCGCCGTGGCCGCTGGTGCTGGCGATCGTCGCCACGGCAATAGCCGAGTTCGCGGTCTTCACAAGAACAGACTTCCGCTAGCCGCGACGCGCCCACGTCCAGGCGTACGCCTCGTCCTCGCAGGCGCATGCCGCGTCGCAGAGGTCGAGGGGGCGGAAGGTGTCGACCATGACGGCCAGCTCGTCGAAGTAGTCCGCGCCGATGGAGCGCTCGGCGGCACCCGGCTGAGGGCCGTGGGTGAACCCGGACGGGTGCAGCGAGATCGAGCCCTGCTCGATCCCGGAGCCGCGCCGGGCCTCGTAGTTGCCGCCGGTGTAGAAGAGCATCTCGTCGGAGTCGACGTTGTGGTGGTTGTACGGCACCGGGATCGACTGCGGGTGGTAGTCGACCTTGCGGGGCACGAAGGAGCAGATGACGAAGTTCGGGCCCTGGAAGGTCTGGTGCACCGGCGGGGGCTGGTGGATGCGGCCGGTGATCGGCTCGAAGTCGTGGATGGAGAACGCCCACGGGTAGAGGTGTCCGTCCCAGCCCACCACGTCGAAGGGGTGGTTGGCGTACACGTGGCGGGTCCAGCCACGGCGGTGCCGGACCAGGACCTCGACCTCCTCGCCGTCGACGAGCAGGGGGGTGTCCGGGCCGCGCACGTCGCGTTCGCAGTACGGCGAGTGCTCCAGGAACTGCCCGCGTACGGAGAGGTAGCGCTTGGGTGGGCCGATGTGCCCGGACGCCTCGACGGTCAGCAGTCGGACGGGCGCGTCGCCGGTGGGGACCAGCCGGTGGATGGTCGAGGTGGGAATGACGACGTAGTCGCCGGCGACCGCGTCCAGGGCTCCGAACGGTGACTCGACCCGCATGGTGCCCGCCTCGACGTACAGGCAGTGGTCGCCGGTGGCGTCGCGGAACAGCGGCGACGGGCGGTCGGCGAGCACGTACCCGATGCGGACGTCGTCGTTGGCGAGCAGGTACTGCCGGCCGAGGATCGGGTCGGCGTCACCGGCGTCGAGCTTGTGGGTGCGCAGGTGGCGGGGCTTGAGCGGCAGGTTCGGCGCGCGGGTGAACGCGGGTGGGGTGAACTCGTCGGCGGCGAGGATCGCGGTGGGCGCGTGCCGGTGGTAGAGCAGGGACGAGTCGGAGGAGAAGCCCTCCTGACCCATCAGCTCCTCGGCGTAGAGGCTGCCGTCGGGCTGGCGGAACTGGGTGTGGCGCTTGCGCGGCACCTCGCCGACGCTGCGGTAGTACGGCATGTCGCCTCCCGATCTATCCCGTTCACCGGTCGAAGGCGTCCGATAATCGGACGCTGTTGTCCGTTCCTCGTAGCGTCCCGTAGATTCTTGTTCCGTGTCAACGCAGGTGCCCGCGCTCCTTCACGCCCTGGTGGACGACGCCGCCGTCTTCCCTCCGGGCAGCGCCGCGCTGCACGACGCCGTGCAGGCGCACCGCAAGCACCGCACCGCCTGGTATGCCGACCTGGTCGGCCCGCTGCTCGTTCCCGCCTCGACCGTCGTGACCGGCGAGCTGAGCGGTCTCGTCGATCCCGGCGAGGCTCTGACGATCGGGTTGATCGGTGACACCGGGATCGCTGGCCTGCCGTTCGCGCTCTCCTTCCTGGCGCCGGACGGCGTGACGGCCCGGCAGGTCGAGGTGGCCGTGGCCAAGCGGGGCGAAGACCCACTGCCCGGCGCCACCGAACTGCTGCGGCTGACCGAGGCCATGCCGGGCATCGAGGCCGTGTACGCCGAGCTGCCGTTGACCTTCGGGCTGATGGGTGCGCTGGACGCGCTCACCGCCGCCCGGGCCGACGGCGTGCCGATCGCCGCCAAGTTCCGCACCGGCGGCCTCGCCGCCGAGCTGTTCCCCACCCCGGCCGAGCTGGCGGCGGTGATCTGCGCCTGCCGCGACCGCGCCCTGCCGTTCAAGCTCACCGCCGGGCTGCACCAGGGTCTGCGGCACCTGGACCCGGAGACCGGGTTCACCCACCACGGCTACACGAACGTGCTGGCCGCGACGCTCGCCGCCGCCGACGGTGAGAGCGTGCGGGTGGTCGCCGAGCTGCTGACCGCTCTCGATCCGCGTCCGCTGCTGGAACGCGTCAACGGAAGGCTGGACGCGCCGCGCCCACTCTGGGTCGGCTTCGGCTCGTGCAGCATCCTGGAACCACTTACCGATCTGATCCGGCTGGGGCTGGTGAACGGGGGCTGCGACGCATGACCTGGGTGAGCGACGTCGACGGTTCGCCGTACGGTGTGACGAACCTGCCGTACGGGGTGTTCTCCTCGGGCGGGGGCGAGCCGCGGATCGGCGTACGCGTCTCCTCGTGGGTGTTGGACCTGGCCGGGGCGGAGGCCGCGGAGCTGGTGCTCGCCGCCGGCACGCTGCGCCGGCCCACCCTCAACGACTTCATGGCGCTCGGACGTCCGCAGTGGACGGCGGTCCGGCAGCGGATCGTGGAACTCCTGACCGATCCGGCGCACCGGCCGGCGGTCGAGCCGCTGCTGGTGCCCCTGGCCGACGTGGAGATGCTGCTCCCGTTCGAGGTGGCCGACTACGTCGACTTCTATTCCTCGGAGCACCACGCGTCGAACGTCGGGCAGATCTTCCGCCCGGGTCAGCCGCCGCTGCTGCCCAACTGGAAGCACCTCCCGATCGGCTACCACGGGCGGGCCGGCACCGTCGTCGTCTCCGGCACGCCGGTGGTCCGGCCCACCGGGCAGCGGGCGTCCGCCGAGGGCCCGGTGACCGGCCCGTCGGTACGCCTCGACATCGAGGCCGAGGTCGGCTTCGTGGTCGGTGTGCCCAGCGCGCTCGGCGACCGGGTGTCGGTGGACGACTTCGCCGACCACGTCTTCGGGGTGGTGCTGGTCAACGACTGGTCGGCCCGGGACATCCAGGCCTGGGAGTACCAGCCGCTCGGCCCGTTCCTCGGCAAGTCCTTCGCCACCTCGGTCTCGGCCTGGGTGACGCCGCTGGAAGCATTGGCCGACGCCTTCGTGCCTGCGCCGGACCAGGACCCGCCGGTCGTCGACTACCTGCGCGACGTGCCGCACCTGGGGCTCGACCTCCGGCTGGCGGTCGAGTGGAACGGCGAACGGGTCAGCGAGCCGCCGTTCGCCGGCATGTACTGGACGCCGGCCCAGCAGTTGGCACACCTCACCGTCAACGGCGCGTCCCTGCGCACGGGCGACCTGTACGCCTCGGGCACCGTCTCCGGCCCGGACCGCTCCCAGGTCGGCTCGTTCCTGGAACTGACGTGGGGCGGGGCCGAGCCCGCCAAGGTCGGCACCGAGAGCCGTACCTTCCTCGCCGACGGCGACACCGTCACCATCACCGCCACCGCACCCGGTCCGGACGGCACCACCATCGCCCTCGGCGAGGTGACCGGAACGGTCAGGCCAGCCCGCTGAGCTGCCCGCGCTCTGACACCTGAGCGGCTGCCCGTCGGGCCGTCCCGTCACGTCGGCCGTCTCGTCGGGTCGCGCCGTCTCATCGACGAGACTCGTTATCGCACCGTCTGTGCGATAACCAAAAGCGGTTACCCCGTTGATCACGCGGATCACGTCGCCCCGCCACTCCCACAGGTCGGACCTTCTCCGGCCCGGGTGGTGGGGCGTCCCGACGCACACGGAGGTAACAACGATGCACGATCTCACCGGAGCGCTCTGGCGCACGAGCAGCCGATCCAATGACCAAGGGCTCTGCGTGGAGGTGGCGGACAACCTGGTCGACGTGATCGGCCTGGTCGCGGTCCGCGATTCCAAGGACCAGAGCGGTCCCACACTTGCTGTCAGCCCGCCGGGATGGACAGCATTCGTCGGCGCGATCAGGTCCGGTCGCTTCGAGCGCTGAGCGGTGTCGCACCGGTGAAACGGTGCGACATGGCCGCCGAAAAGGGACACGTGGCCTCCGGGTGGTGGAATTTCCGTCCGGGGGCCTCGTCCTGCCCGCACCGCGCGTACCGTCGACGGCACGGGAGGGTGACATGTCGACGGTCGCGGTTACCGGTTTCATCGAGGCGCACGCTGTCGATGTCTGGTGCCTGCTGACCGACAGGTCCGCCCGGGCCACCCGGCTGGCCGGGGCCGACAGCGTCCACGTGCTGACCCCGGGTCCGTTCGGGCCGGGCACCGCCTGGCGGGAGGAGCGCGTCCAGCCCGGTGGCGGCACGGTTGTCGAGGAGTTCCTGGTGGTGGAGGCGTTCGCGCCGCAGCGGCTGGTGCTCTGCTCCTCCGGCGCCGGTGCGGACTACCGGATCACGTGGAGCCTGCGGCCGGTTCGCCGTCGCCGTCGCCCGTGCACAGCCATCACCGTCACCCAGGAGGCGGTGCCCACCGACTCGTACGGACGGGTGGTGGCACTGCTGCTCGGTGGCCTCGCCGCCAGAGCGGTCGAGGTGGCGCTCCAGCGTGACCTCGCCGACCTGGCCGTCGCGGCCCGGGCCCTCGGCTCGCTCGAAGCGGCCTGACCTCCCGCTCCCGTCAGAGGTTCGACCCGTACGACCTGGCCGGGCTCGGGCCCGCTGCGCTGGGTAGGGTGCCGGGCGGAGGTGCGGCATGGGGTTCCCGAGGGGCCGGCGACGGCTCGTGCTGGCGGTGGCGGTGCTGCTCGCCGTGGCGGCCGTCGCGGTCGTCGTCCACCGAGTGCTCGCACCGGCCGAGGTGAGTACGCCGGCGCACGGTGACTATCCGGCCGCGCCCCGACCGGCCGCCGGTGTGATCGGTCGACTGCCGGTCGCCCCGTTGATCGTGGACGGGACGCTGCGGGTGTACGCCGCCCACCGCCAGGTCTATGCCGACCGACCGGTGGACGGGCGCTACCGGACCACGCCCTACTGGTCGTACCGGCGGTGGCCGGCGGAGCTGACCGGGGTGGTGGCGAGCGGCAGCACCGTGGTCAGCCGCTGGTCGGACGGTCGGTTGGTCGCGCTCGACGCGTCCACCGGTCGGGTGCGGTGGCGAGCCGATGGCCCGAAGCCCACCGAGAGCCGGGCGGTGGCACGGCGTACCGGTGCGGCAGTCGTCTGGGATCCGCGCGGGCTGCACCTCACCGACCTGACGGACGGCCGCACGGTGGTGGTGGTCAGCGGAGACGCCGAGGCACGCGGGGTCGAGGTGAACGGCGGTCAGCAGTTGTGGCGGGTCGACCTGCCCGGCCGGTGCCGCAGCGATGTCGGCACCACCGACGGGGGACAGCTGATCGGTCTGGACAGATGTGCCGGGCCCGCGGCCGTCGAGTTCCGGGACGCGGCGACCGGCGCGGTGCGCGAACGGTGGCGACCGCCGGGCGGGTCGGACGAGTTGGTGGTGACTCCGCTCGGTTGTCGTACCGGCTGGTCGGACTGCCAGGCCCTGCGCACGGCGGGGCCGGGTGACGAGGCCGGCCGGGGTTGGCTGGTGGGTGTGGGCGAGCCGGTCGCTGCCCCCGCGCTCGACCCGGCCGGTGCCACCGTGGTGGGCGAGCAGGCCGTGGTGGTGCTCGACGGGGTGGCGGTGGGCCGCTCGGTGCGTACGGGCGCGGAGCTGTGGCGGCGTGCCGATCTCGGTGTGGCACGGGTCCTGGCGGCGCAGCCCGGCCGGGTGCACCTGCTGACCGAAGCGAACGACCTGGTGACGCTGGAACCGGCGACCGGTACGCAGCTGTCCCGCTTTCCGCTGGAGGTCGGACGGGACGGGACGGGCTGGCTGCCCGGGGCGGTGGGGGCCGAGGGCGGCTACGTCGCGGTGGAACGCCTGCGCAGGCCGGTCGACCCCGCCGGCGACGACAGGCGTTACTACCTGACGGCGGAAGCGGTGGTCCTGGCCGCCACCTGATCGTGGTGTTCCCGGCGGCTGCAGAGCTGAACTGTCCATACCCTTTGTCGGTAAAAGGTATGTTTTTCACGGTTCAGTTCTCCGGGAAGGGGTCAGTGCATGGGCAGGACAGGCAACTACCTCGTGGGTGGCGCGCTGGTCGCCGCGGCGAGCCTCGCACTGGCGGGTCCGCCGGCGCTGAACGCGGATGCCGCCTGGGCGCGCGGGTTCGGGGGCGTCCGGGTCGCGCCGTCGGCGGACACCGGCGTCACCTTCGAGATCCTGCCGGCGTCTCCGACGCCCATGCCGACACAACCCCCGCCACCCACGCCCACACCCACGCAACCCACGTCGGCGCCACCCCAGCCCACGCCCAGCCACGGTGGCCGACTGCCGGTCACCGGTTCGGGCGGTTCGACGTTGCTGCTCGCCGGTCTGGGTGTGACCCTGCTGGTGGTCGGTGGGTTCGCCGCCCGCCGGAGGAAGGCCTGACGTGCGCCTGCCGTCGGCGGCCGTGCGTCGCGTCGACGCCGGTGTGGCGTCAACGTCCGGCCGGAACCCGCTCCCGTGGCCGCCCGGAGGGGGGTCGGCGGGACTGCCGGGAGCGGCGGGCCAGCACCGCGAGGCCGGCGAGGAGCAGGAGGCCCACACCAGCCGCCGTCACGATCCAGCCGGACGTCATCCGGGAGACGACGCTGCCCCGCTCGCCGACCTGACCCGCATCAGGGAACTCGATCCGCGCGCTGAGGCTGCGCTTCACCAGCCCGCTCTCCAGGTTCACCTCGACCTTCCAGGGCCCGTTCGGCAACTCGACCGGTAGTCGGGCGACGACCTGCCCGGAGCCACCCGGCGGCAGCGTGACGCCCTGCCCGACCTGGAACGGTCCGGCTCGGCTGCCGGCCGGCCCATCGGTGAGGGTGACCGAGCCGGCGAGGTCGATGGCGCGGCCGCCGGTGTTGGTGACCTGGGCGGTCACCGAGGGTTCGTCCGTCGGGCCGCGGGCCGGGCGAAGCTCGCCGATGGCGAAATCGGAGACCGGTTCGCCCCCGGGGCCGACGTCGAGGTAGACCCGGACGCCGACCCGATGGATCTGGGTCACCTCCTTGCCGGAGCGGGGCGCGGAGGTGGCGGACGCCCAGATCACGCCGTACCGCTCACCCCGCGAGGCGGCCGGCGGCACGGTGATGGTCGCCCGGACCCGGGCCTCGCCCCACGGTTCGATCTCCACGACGGGGCTGTCGAGGCTGATCCACGAGGTCAACTCATTGGCCGCGTGGCCCTCGCCGAACCTGAACGTCGAACCGTCGACGGTCGCCGACGCCGCGTACGCGTCGACGCGGCGGGCCTCGTCGGTGCGATTGGTGATCAGCAGTTGCCGCGTGATGGTGGTGCCCGGCGGCAGGTGGTCGACAATGTACCGCAGCGCCCGGGGGTCGTCGCGGCGATTGCTCGGCGCCTCCAGTAGCCGGATCCCGAGGCGGTCGTCGGCGTCCGGCTCGGCCGCGCCAGCCCGGGGCGGCAGACCCGGACCGGCGAGGCTGAGCAGCGCCAGTGCGACCGCGACGGTCGACCGGCTCCGGCGGCTAGGCCACCGAATGCGTCACCGTCCCGGTGTAGACGCCCGCGATGCTGTCCAACGGCACGTGGACGATCAGGGTGGGGTTCCAGGTCGCTGTGTTGCCACCCGTGCCGCCCGAGTGGGTGAACGCGGTGAGCGGAGTGACGCTGCTCAGTGGTGCGGCGTTGGCGGAGGTGGCCTGCCCCGGCGTGAAGGTGCCGTCGCCGGTGGTCGCCGTCGCCGGGCCGGACCAGTAGTCGATCTCCTCGGGGAGGACCGTCTCGGGAGGGCTGCCGCCGCCGGTCTGGAAGACGCTCGCGGTCACCGAGGCCACCCAGGAGGTATCCGAGGCGCCTCGGGAGTCGGTGACCGTGACCGGGCCGAGCTGGCCGGTGATGGTGCCACCGGGGGCACCATCACCGAGATCCGCGCTTGCGGGTGCGTCGATGTCGAGGGTCCCGGCGAGCACCTCGAACGTCGTGGTGGTGGTGTCGGTCGGCGCGGCGATGGCCGGTGCGGCGAGGAAGCCCACCATCGCTGCGGCGGCTGCCCCGGTGAGGCAGATCTTGGCAATTCGCACTGTTCGTTACCCCGTTTTCTCGAAGTGAGCCGGTGCGATTTGTCGAGGCGACCGGCTACTTCGGAAGATAGGGCAGCAACTCCGCTAAAGCGGACAAACAGGGCTTATCTCCCGATCTGGGTCAGGTCAGCGCCGACTCCGCAGCGGCCAGGAACGCGTCGTTCTCGGCAGGGGTGCCGATGGTGACCCGGACGCCGTCCCCGGCGAACGGCCGGACGATCACCCCACGGGCCTCGCACGCCTTGCCGAACGCCACGGCCCGGTCACCCAGCGGCAGCCAGACGAAGTTCGCCTGGCTGGTCGGCACGTCGGGCACGAACTTGCGCAGCGCCTCGGTGACCCGGTCCCGCTCGGCGACGACGAGCGCGCACCGGCGCTCCATCTCGTCCGCCTGGGCCAGTGCCGCGAGCGCGCCGGCCTGGGCGGCCGTGCTCGTGGAGAACGGCGTGACCACCTTGCGGACCGCCGCCGCCACGGCGGGCTGCGCGACCAGCCAACCGATGCGCAGCCCGGCCAGGCCCCACGCCTTGGACAGGGTGCGCAGCACCGCGACGTTCGGCCGAGCGAGGTAGTCCAGGCCGTCCGGCACCTCGGGGTCGGTCACGAACTCCCGGTACGCCTCGTCGATGACCACCAGCACGTCGTCCGGCACGGAGTCGAGGAACCGGTCCAGCTCGGCCCGGCGTACGGCCGTGCCGGTGGGGTTGTTCGGGTTGCAGACCAGGATCATCCGGGTCCGGTCGGTCACCGCCGCCGCCATCGCGGCCAGGTCGTGACCGTGCCCGGCGTCGTTGGCGACCCGCACGCTTGTCGCGCCGCTGGTCGCCGCGATGATCGGGTACGCCTCGAACGACCGCCACGAGTAGAGCACCTCGTCGCCGGGCAGGCAGGTGGCCCGGACGAGGTGCTCGGCGAGCGCCACCGACCCGCAGCCGGTGGCGATCCGGTCGGGGTCCACGCCGTAGCGCTGTGCCAACGCGTCGCGCAGCGCGACGACGCCCATGTCGGGGTACCGGTGCGACGCGGTGACCGCTTCGGTGACGGCCTCGACCACACCCGGCAGCGGCCCGTACGGCACCTCGTTGCTGGCGAGCTTGATCGCCTCTGGCAGACCCAGCTCGCGGGCCAGGTCGGCAGGGCTGCGCCCGGGGACGTAGCTGGGCAGCGCGTCCAGGTCGGCGCGGGTCAGTCGCAGCGCCGGCTCGTGACGTCCGGAGTCGGTCATGGGGTGTCTCCCGAGGGCTGAGGGTGATCGTCGGTGGCGGGGGGACCGGTGGTCGCCGGGACCTCGACGACGACCGTCTGCGCGCGCCTGTCGTGCAGCGCCCGGCGCAGCGGGTGGTCGAAGAGGGGGGACAGGGAGTCGACCAGTTGCAGCAGCAGGCCGAGCCCGAAGCAGTACCAGAGGAGTGTGGGCATGCCCAGCGTCGACCACCGGCGCAGCGCCCGGCCGAAGCCCAGCGGCTGGTCGGCGGCGATGGGGACCGCGCGGATCCGCATGACCCGCTTACCGATGGTCTGTCCGTTGCCCGCCATCGCGGGCACCTCGTACGCCAGCCACAGCGCGGTGGCGATCACCAGGATCACGATCTGGAGGAGCCCGGCCTGCTCGCTGATCGGCGGCATCCCCTCGCTGGAGGTGTTGCCCTCCGAGGCGCGCCGGAACGCCTCCCGCCAGTACGGTGCCAGCTCGTCCAGCCACCGCCAGACGAACCAGCCGTTGACAAGCGCGTTCAGTGCGAAGACGAGGCTGAAGTCGATCAGTCGGGCGACGAGCCGCCGGCCGTAACCGGCCAATCTGAACCCGTGCGGACGCGGCTCGGGCGGCCGGCCGGGCCAGCCGGGGGCCCAGCCGGGCGGGGGGCCCTGCGGACCCCAGGCGGGAGGGCCACCCGTTGGCGTCCAACCGGGCGGAGTCCCCTGCGGTGGCCAGCCGGGCGGACCGGCCTGTGGGCCCCAGCCACCCGCGCCCGGCGTGGGCTGCGAGCCGTACCCCGGGTGCGGTGGGGGTGGCGCGGGATGCGGTGGCGGCCCCGCGTGCGGTGGCGACCCGGGGTGCGGCGGCCAGCCCGGCGTGGTGGTCACCGACGGGGAGGTGGCGGGCGTGGCCGGGGCGACCGGTACGGGCGGGGGCTCGGGCGGCGGCGGCCCGTCGGGCGGGGTCGCGTCGACGGGAATGGGCGCGCCGAGCCAACCCTCGCCGTCCCAGTAGCGACGGGTCTCGGGGTCGGCGGGGTCGACGTACCAGCCGGGATCCACACTCACGCCGACGCTCCGCTGCCGTACCTGCTGGTTCGCTCGCTCACGCCGCAACCTTAACGACGACCGTTTTGGCGAACTTGTCGTGGAGGCACTGCTGCCAGGGCTTGTCCCAGAGTTGCCAGAATCCGTCGGCGTAGCTGAGGCCGGGGACCAGCGAGCAGGCCAGGTACTGCACGAGCCAGCGGCGGCCGGCCATCCCTCGGTCGAGCGTGCCGTTCGGGTCGAGCGGCACCACGCGCAGCTTCATGATCTTCTTGCCGAGTGTCTGGCCGCCGCGCTTGAGGTACTCCACGTGGTAGAGCCAGTACAGCCCGAGCAGCACGACGAACAGCCCGACCTCGAACAGCAGCATCGGCAGGAAGAAGCTGGTGAAGAAGGTGGCCGGGTCGGGCTCCACGAGAGTGCCGTCCGGGTTGGTCCGGGTCATCTCGCTGAACATGCGCCACCACAGGACGAGGAAGACCGGCATGAACAGCACGAGCGACACGACGCTCGCCAGGGCCGTGTCGATGAGCCAGGCGAGCAGCCGGTCACCGAAGCTGGCCAGGGGCTGTCCGGCCGGGCTGAGCGCAGGCGGGACGGCCGGCCAGTGCTGCGCGGGGTGCCCGGGTGGGGCGTACTGCGGCGGCGCGACGCCGCCGGCGGCGGGCGGAGGCCCACCCACCGGCGGCGTGTGGTACGGCGGAGGCTGCGTCACGCTCGACAGTGTTACAGGTTGCCGCGCGCTTCCTGCTCCCGCTCGATGGCTTGGAAGAGCGCCTTGAAGTTGCCCTTGCCGAAGCCCAGCGAGCCGTGCCGCTCGATCAGCTCGAAGAAGACGGTCGGGCGGTCCTGCACGGGCTTGGTGAAGATCTGGAGCAGATAGCCGTCCTCGTCCCGGTCGACCAGGATCTTGCGCTCCTTGAGCTGCTCGATCGGCACCCGCACGTTGCCGATGCGGGCGCGCAGCTCCGGGTCCTCGTAGTACGAGTCCGGGGTGTCCAGGAACTCCACGCCGGCGGCGCGCATCGCGTCGACGCTGGCCACGATGTCGTTGGTGGCGACGGCGATGTGCTGGGCGCCCGGGCCCTGGTAGAACTCCAGGTACTCGTCGATCTGCGACTTCTTGCGGGCGATGGCCGGCTCGTTGAGCGGGAACTTCACCTTGCGGGTGCCGTTCGCGACGACCTTGCTCATCAGCGCCGAGTAGTCGGTGGCGATGTCGTCGCCGATGAACTCCGCCATGTTGGAGAAGCCCATCACCCGCTTGTAGAACTCCACCCACTCGTCCATGCGGCCCAGCTCCACGTTGCCGACCACGTGGTCGACGGCCTGGAAGAACCGCTTCGGCTGGATGCCGGCGTCGATCATCGGCTGCCGGTCGACGATCGGGCCGCGGGCCACGAAGCCCGGCAGGAACGGGCCGCGGTAGCGGGAGCGGTCGACGAGCGTGTGCCGGGTGTCGCCGTACGCGGCGATGGCGGCGATCCGGACGGTGCCGTGCTCGTCGGTCACGTCGTGCGGCTCGACGACGCTGGCGGCGCCCTGCGCCACGGCGTGGGCGTACGCGGCGTCGACGTTCGGAACCTCGAGCGCGATGTCGCTGATGCCGTCGCTGTGCTTGGCCACGTGCTCGGCGCCGTCGGCGTCCGGGCGCACCGCGCCGGTCAGCACGAACCGGGCCGATCCGCTGGTCAACACGTACTGGGCATGGTCGCGGTAGCCCTGCTCCGGCCCCCGGTACGCCACACAGGTCATGCCGAACGCGGTGGAGTAGTAGTGCGCCGCCTGCTTGGCGTTGCCGACGAGGAAGTGCACGTGGTCGAGCCCACGGACGGGAAACGGGTCGTGGCTGATGTCGTGGTCGACAGCGCCGACGAGCCGGTCGATGTCGACGTCCTCGGTCGACTGGGGTCGGTCGATCGCCTGGGTCATGGTGGCCTCCCTCGCGTACCGGCCGGCCTCGTGGGCCGGTTCTTCACCGAAGGATCGCGGTACGGGCACCGGGTGGGCAACTGTTGGCATAAAGGCTGGTCAGGTTGCGCATTCGGTATGGTCTGGACCCATGAATGGTGAGCAGGCTGTACAGCTCGACGTGCTCGATGTCCGGTTGGTCGAACTGCTCGCCGAGGAGCCGCGGATCGGGGTGCTGGAGTGCTCCCGGCGGCTCGGCGTGGCCCGGGGCACCGTGCAGGCGCGGCTGGACAAGCTTGTCGACCGGGGCGTCATCCTGGGCTTCGGTCCGGAGATCTCGCCGGCCGCGATCGGGTTCGGGGTGACCAGCTTCGTCACCTTGGAGATCAGCCAACGGCAGGGCCACGACCCGGTCACGGCGCACCTCGCGGCGATCCCCGAGGTGCTGGAGGCGCACACCATCACCGGTTCCAGCGACCTGCTCTGCCGAATCGTGGCCCGCTCCAACACCGACCTGCAACGGGTCATCGACCAGATCGTCTCGTTCACCGGTATCACCCGCGCCTCGACGATCATCGCGCTCGCGGAGCAGATCTCGTACCGCACGCTGCCACTGGTCCGCAGCGCTGTAACACCTTCCGGCACAGAAAGCGCGGCGACACGGCGGCGCGGGCGTACGGAAGATCCGTGATCGTGGCTACGGTGTGCGGGTGGCGAAGGGGAGCGTGCGCGTCGGGCTGCTGGCCGGCCTCGCCGTGGTCGTCGCCCTCGCCGCCACCGGCGTATGGAATCCGTTCCCGGGCATCTGGGACTGGGTGGACCGCAGCGAACCCATCTCCGAGCCGGACGTCGTCTGGCAGCAGCGGGTCGGTGGCACCCCGCGCAGCGTGACCATCGCCGGCGACACCGTCGTGGTCGAGCAGCGCACCCGGGTGGAGGCCCGCAGCCTGGCCACCGGCGCCCAGCTCTGGGAGCGCAAGGCGGACTGGGCGGCGGTCGCCGGCGGCGACCGCGATCCGGTCGTCGCCGTGGGCAAACTCCTGGTCAAGGGGTACGAGCTGCTCGATCCGACCACCGGGGCGACCCGGCGGCGCGACAACGACGCCGTGGCCGTGTGGACGTACCGGAACCTGCTGCTGGACGCCCGCTGCTCGGACGCCACCGACTGCACCCTGAGCGCGTGGGACCCGCGCGGCACCGCACCGCTGTGGACGGCCTTTTTGCCCGGCGTGCACAGCGGCCTCCTCGCCGACAACCCCGGCCTGCGCGGCACGCGCCGGCTGACCGCCACCCGCGTCGACGACGGGGTGGCCGGGCCCGAGGCCGCGCCTCCGCTGCTCGGCTTCCCGGTCGACGGCCGCGTGCACGTCGTCGACACCGCCACCGGTCGGGTGTTGCAGAACGTCGAGCCCGGCCGGGACGAGCGGATCTCGGTGGTGGGCGGCCGGATGCTCCGGATCGCCGCCCGCTCGCAGGACGGCACCTGCTACTTCGCCATCTCGGCCCGTGACCCGGCGACCGGACAGGAGGCGTGGCAGCGGGCCGGGGTCAACCTGCGCACCGCCGACACCGCCGGCTGCGTCCAGCGCGAGGACCCGCAGGGCGCACGGAACGTGCTGATCGGCGTCGGCCCGGACGGCCGCGAGGCGGTCATCGACGGGTACGACGGGCGACTGCTCTGGGTCGGTGAGGCGAGCACCAAGCTCGTCGCCGTCGACGACCGCTACGCGGTGTTCCGCTCCGCGGACAAGCGCTCGGTGGTGTCCCGCGAACTCGGCGCCGACCGGGTCCGCTGGACCCGGCCGGCCAGCGCCAAGGCGGGTGCGGCGCTCACTCCGTACGCGGCGGTGCTCGCCGACGAGAAGCCGTCGAGGCTGGTCGCCCTCGACCCGCGCACCGGGCGGGAGCTGGCCGTGCTGCGGACCTCCGCGAACGCCCTCGCCGTCGGCTCACAGGGCATGATCATCGGCGAGGGTCGGGAGATCGGGTACGTCCGCTTCGGCACCACGCCCGGCGCTCCCGTCCCGCCTCCCGGCAACGGCGGCAACCCCGGCCCGGGCGGCACCCGTCCCGGGCAGGGCGACGACGGCAACGGTGACTGCGGGCCCAAGGGTGAGCTGTGCACCGAACCGGACGGCGGCAAGGACGGCTGAGCGGGCGGTACTCCGGCGCGTCGAGCGCGGCCGGCCCCGGCGGATGAGAGCGGCGTCCCAGACCCCGCCCGGCGGGTGGGAATGATCGACCGGTCTGCCCTAGGCTTGCCGCTCATGAGCAGTGCCGCCGCATTCTCGTACGCCCCCCTGCTGCCGACCGGTCCCGACCAGACGGAGTATCGCCTGGTCACCGACGAGGGCGTGGACGTCGTACACGGCCCGGGGGGCCGTCGTTTCCTCACCGTGGAGCCGGCCGCGCTCACCGCGCTGACCGCCGAGGCGATGCACGACATCGCCCACTTCCTGCGCCCCGCGCACCTGGCGCAGCTCCGGGCGATCATCGACGACCCGGCCGCCTCGCCGAACGACCGGTTCGTCGCGCTGGACCTGCTGCGCAACGCCAACATCGCCGCCGGTGGGGTGCTGCCCATGTGCCAGGACACCGGCACCGCGATCGTGATGGGCAAGCGCGGCCGACACGTGCTGACCGACGGTGCGGACGCCGAGGCCATCTCACGCGGCGTCTACCAGGCGTACACGAGGCTCAACCTGCGCTACTCCCAGCTCGCCCCGCTGACCATGTGGGACGAGCGGAACACCGGCAGCAACCTGCCGGCCCAGGTGGAGCTGTACGCCGAGGACCCGGACGGGCACCCGGACGCGTACAAGTTCCTCTTCATGGCCAAGGGCGGCGGCTCGGCCAACAAGTCGTACCTCTACCAGGAGACCAAGGCGCTGCTCAACCCGACGCGGATGATGCAGTTCCTGGAGGAGAAGCTGCGGCTGATCGGCACCGCCGCCTGCCCGCCGTACCACCTGGCCATCGTCATCGGCGGCACCTCCGCCGAGTACGCGTTGAAGACCGCGAAGTACGCCAGCGCCAAGTACCTCGACGCGCTGCCCACCTCCGGGTCGATGAGCGCCCACGGCTTCCGGGACCTGGAGCTGGAGGCCGAGGTGCTGGAGCTGACCCGCAACTTCGGCATCGGGGCGCAGTTCGGCGGCAGGTACTTCTGCCACGACGTGCGGGTGGTCCGGCTGCCTCGGCACGGCGCCTCGTGCCCGGTGGCGATCGCCGTCTCCTGCTCGGCCGACCGGCAGGCCGTTGCCAAGATCACCCCGTCGGGCGTGTGGCTGGAGCGCCTGGAGACCGACCCGGCGCGGTTCCTGCCCGACGTCACCGACGACGCGCTCGAGGCCGAGATGGTCGTGCGGGTCGACCTGAACCGGCCGATGGACGAGATCCGCGCCGAGCTGTCCAAGTACCCGGTGAAGACGCGGCTGTCGCTGTCGGGCCCGCTCGTGGTGGCCCGGGACATCGCCCACGCCAAGATCGCCGAGCGGCTGGACGCCGGTGAGCCGATGCCGCAGTACCTGCGCGACCACGCCGTGTACTACGCCGGCCCGGCGAAGACCCCCGAGGGGTACGCGTCCGGCTCGTTCGGCCCGACCACGGCCGGCCGGATGGACGCGTACGTGGAGAAGTTCCAGGCCGCCGGCGGCTCCCAGGTGATGCTGGCCAAGGGCAACCGGTCGGGTCAGGTGACCCGCTCCTGCCAGCAGCACGGCGGCTTCTACCTCGGCTCGATCGGCGGTCCCGCGGCCCGTCTCGCCCAGGACTGCATCAAGCACGTGCAGGTGCTCGAATATCCGGAGCTGGGCATGGAAGCGGTCTGGAAGATCGAGGTGGAGGACTTCCCCGCCTTCATCGTGGTCGACGACAAGGGCAACGACTTCTTCGCCGAGGTCACCAAGCCGGTGCTCACCATCGGCCACCGCTGACCGCTCCTGCTGGCCGGGCTGGGCTGACGGATCATCTGCGAGTCGGCCACGGGCGCGGCAGGATGGTACGCGTGACGACTCCAGAGGCGACCGGTTACCGGATCGAACGCGACTCGATGGGCGACGTGGAGGTGCCCGCCGAGGCGCTGTGGCGGGCGCAGACCCAGCGCGCGGTGCAGAACTTCCCGATCTCCGGCCGAGGCATCGAGCCGGCCCAGATCAAGGCGCTCGCGCAGATCAAGGGCGCGGCGGCCGAGGTCAACGGTGAGTTGGGCGTGATCGACGCCAACGTGGCCGCCGCGATCGCCGCCGCCGCCGCGCACGTCGCCGAGGGCGGGTACGACGACCAGTTCCCGGTCGACGTGTTCCAGACCGGTTCCGGAACGTCGTCCAACATGAACGCCAACGAGGTGCTCGCGACCCTGGCGAGCCGCGAGCTGGGCTCCCCGGTGCACCCGAACGACCACGTCAACGCCTCCCAGTCCAGCAACGACGTGTTCCCGTCCTCGATCCACCTGGCGGCCACCCAGTTCATCGCGGAGGACCTGCTGCCGTCGCTGGCCCACCTCGCCGAGGCGCTGGAGGGCAAGGCGTCCGAGTTCGAGACGGTGGTGAAGGCGGGACGTACGCACCTGATGGACGCCACGCCGGTCACCCTCGGGCAGGAGTTCGGCGGGTACGCCGCCCAGGTCCGCTACGGCATCGAGCGGTTGGAGGGCTCGCTGCCCCGGCTGGCCGAGCTGCCGCTGGGCGGTACCGCAGTGGGCACCGGGATCAACACGCCGCTCGGCTTCGCCGCCGCCGTGATCGGCAAGTTGCGCGAGTCGACCGGTCTGCCGCTGTCCGAGGCGCGTAACCACTTCGAGGCGCAGGGCGCCCGCGACGCTCTCGTGGAGACCTCCGGGCAGCTGCGGACCATCGCGGTGGGCCTCTACAAGGTCGCGAACGACATCCGCTGGATGGGTTCCGGTCCCCGGGCCGGCCTGCGGGAGCTGCGCATCCCCGACCTCCAGCCCGGCTCGTCGATCATGCCGGGCAAGGTCAACCCGGTGGTCGCCGAGGCGATGCGGCAGGTCTGCGCCCAGGTCATCGGCAACGACGCGACCGTCGGTTTCGCCGGCTCCCAGGGCGACTTCGAGCTGAACGTCATGCTCCCGGTGATGGGCCGCAACCTGTTGGAGTCGATCCGGCTGCTGGCCGCGGCGAGCCGGCTGTTCGCCGACCGCCTGGTGGCCGGCCTGGTCGCGGACGCCGAGGTCTGCCTCGCGTACGCCGAGGGTTCGCCGTCGATCGTCACTCCGCTGAACCGCTACCTCGGGTACGACGAGGCGGCCTCCATCGCCAAGGAGGCGCTGGCGAAGCAGGCCTCCATCCGCGAGGTCGTCATCTCCCGAGGGCACGTCGACTCCGGCAAGCTCACCGAGACCCAGTTGGACGAGACGCTGGACCTGCTCCGGATGACCCACCCCTGACCGGTTGCCGGGTGACTCCTCGCCGACCGCCTCAGGGCGGGTCGCCGCGCGGCGTCGCCCAGGCGAGGAACCGCGTGTAGAGGGCCTTCGGGTCCGGGCCGTCGTGCGGGTTGAGCCGGTACAGGTCGGCGGCCGCGTCGTGCAGGACCGTGCACAGGTAGATGCTCAGGGCGATCCGGTCGTGGGCGTACTCCTGGCGGAGGGCCAGTCGGGCGACCGGGCACGGCCACGGCGCGGCGCAGACCCGGCAGAGCCACAACGGCCGCAACGGCAGGTGCGGTCGACGGGGCGCGGTCGCACGGTCGTCCGGGACGGTCCGGGGCATGGTGGGAGTCCTCTCAAGCTGACCCGTTGGTGACATCACCCCCGCGCCCGATCAAGATCGTGCTCGATCCTGGATGTAGTGGTCTCGGCACGTCCGGAGGCCACTGTTTCCACGATCGAGCACGATCTTGCGGGGTGGGACCGCCCGGCACGGGGGTTCGGGCGGTCCCGTGCGACGCCGCCGGGCCCGGGGGACGGGGAGCGGCGTCGCACTTCACAGTCTGGTGATCGGACGACTACGGTCGGAAGGGATCGGTCGACCTGTCGTGGCTGCCCTGTTCCCAGGGGGTGCCGGCTCTGGTGGCCGTCTGTAGTTGATCGACGGCGGGTTGGAGAGTGGTCGGCATGGCCGATGGGCAGATGACGGCGGCGGCGTTCCTGGTCGCGGAACTGCGCCGGGCGCGCGCTCGACGGGGTTGGAGTCAGGACGAGCTGGCCAAGGCGGTCAACTACTCGCCATCCATGGTCAGCGCGGTCGAGCTGGGCCAGCAGCCGCCCACCGCGAAGTACCTGGAACTCGTCGACCGCGCCCTGGACACCGGCGGCCTCTTCACCCGCATGTCCACCGAACTGGTCAGCCTGGACCGGGCGCAACCCTGGCTGCGCGGTTGGCAGGCCATCCTTGAGCAGGCGCGCACGGTTCGGTGGTACGAACCGCGCTACGTGCCGGGGCTCTTCCAGACGGAGGCCTATGCCCGAGCGGTCTTCGAGGCGGGCAGTCTGCTCGAAGCCGACGAGGTCGACCGGCGGCTCGCCGACCGGATGGACCGTCAGGCCGTGCTGCACGGCGAGCGCTCGCCGCACATCGTGGCGGTGCTGGACGAGGCAGTGTTGCGACGACGGGCCGGCGGGCGGAAGGTGATGCAGGACCAGGCGTTGTACCTCGCCCGCATCGCCACCGAGCACCCTCGGGTGCGGCTGCACGTGGTGCCGCGAGCCGCCGAGGAGTACCCGGGGCTCGGTGGGCAGTTCGCGCTCGCCACTCTGCCCGACGGCGCGGAAGTGGCCTACCTGGACTGTCAGGTTCGCGGCCAGGAGCTGGACCAGCCGGGAGATCTCGCTCGGTTGCAGCGGGTCTGGGAAGTTACCCTGGGCGAAGCCCTGCCCCCGCAGGCGTCGATCGACTTGATAAACGAGGTGGCCGAGTCGTGGAGCTGACCGGCGCTTGCTGGCGCAAGAGCAGCCGCAGTAACCAGGACGCCAACTGCGTCGAGGTGGCTACGAATCTGGGGGGCGTGGTCGGGGTGCGAGACAGTAAGGACCCGGACGGACCCGTGCTGGTGGTCGACGCGTACTCCTGGCGGCTCTTCGTGGTCGCGCCCCCGCGCTGACGTGACCGCCCGGCCCGCGACGGTGGTCGCGGGCTTCCTCCGCAACTTCGGGTAATCGGCTCGACGGTGGGCGACGGGCGGCGGGATGATCCGGTCCATGGGTGGACGACCTCCGGCAACCGAGCGGTTGCGGATGCGCCGGTTGACCATGGCTGACGTGGACGCGCTGGTCGAGTTGGAGAGCGATCCCGAGGTGATGCGGTTCCTCACCGGCGGTGTCGCCACGGCACGCGCCACCGCGCGGGACGAGCAGTTGCCGAGGCTGCTCGCGCAGTACGGGCGGCATCCCGGCCTGGGGCGTTGGGCGGCGCTCGACCGGGCGTCTGGCGAGTTCCTGGGCTGGTTCGCCCTCGATCCCTCGGAGGATGGCGCGGAGGCCGAGTTGGGCTACCGGCTGCGCCGTTCGGCGTGGGGGCGCGGTCTCGCGACCGAGGGGTCGCGCGCGCTGGTCCGCTACGCCCTCGACGTCGTCGGTGTGCGGCGGGTGTGGGCGCAGACGATGGCGGTCAACGAACGGTCCCGCCGGGTGATGGAGAAGGCGGGGCTGCGTCACGTGCGCACCTTCCACCTGGACTTCGACGACCCGATTCCGGGGACCGAGCACGGCGAGGTGGAGTACGAGTTGCGGGCCGACGTTGCTCAGGACCGGCCGGCGGCTCTGCGGGCCCGGTAGGCGGTCACGGCCGCGCGGTTGCCGCAGCCGGCCTCGCAGAATCGGCGCGACCGGTTGCGGGACAGGTCGACGACGACGTTGTCGCAGTCCGGGTACTCGCAGGTCCGCAGTCGGCTCAGCTCGCCCATCCGCACCAGATCGGCGAGCGCCATCGCCGCCTCGACCGCCATCCGGGTGGCCAGCGGCGCGTCGCGGGGCACGGCGTGCAGATGGTAGGGCTCGTCGTCGTGCTCGATGAGCTGCGGCAGCGCCCGGTGTTCCCGCAGCAGGCTGTTGATGATGTCGACGACCTCGGGCGGTTCGGCGTGCCAGATCCGGCGTAGGCGGGGCCGCAGCTGTCGTACGGCACGCAGTTCGGCGTCGGTGTGCTCGTGCCGTCCGCTGTAGGCGTGCTGGGTGAAGAACGCGTCCAGCGCGGCGACGTCGGGCAGGAGCTCGCCGTCCCGGCCCGCGGTGTTGACGAGCGCGGTGGCGGCAATCAGCGAACATTCGGTGTCATGAGCAAATAGCAACTTGACTCCTGTCATGATGGCCGTCTAGCGTCACAAGCATAAGGATAGTTTGCTCATGACACCCGGGTCGAAGTGAGGAGCGCGAGATGCAGTCCCGACCCGCCGCCGGCGCCGCGCTGGCGCTGCTCTCCGCCGTCACGTTCGCCACCTCGGGCACCTTCGCGCGGTCGCTCATCGAGGCCGGCTGGTCGGCCGAGGCCGCGGTCGTCGCCCGCGTCGGTGTGGCCGCCCTGGTGCTGGCGATCCCCGCCCTGCTGTCGCTGCGCGGCAGGTGGCACGTGCTGCGCGGCAACAGCGCGGCGGTCGTGATGTTCGGGCTGCTGGGGGTGGCCCTGGCGCAGGTGTGTTTCTTCAACGCCGTGCGCTACCTGCCGGTCGGCATCGCGCTCCTGCTGGAATACCTGGGCATCATCCTCGTCGTCGGCTGGATGTGGCTGCGGCACGGCCAGCGCCCCCGCCGGCTCACCGTGTTCGGTTCCGCCGCCGCGCTGTGCGGGTTGGCGTTCGTCCTGGACCTCACCGGCAACGCCAGCTTCGACCCGGTCGGCCTGCTGTGGGGGCTGGGTGCCGCGTTCGGCCTGGCCGGCTACTTCGTGCTCGCCGGACGGGTGGACCCCCGACTGCCCTCGGTCGCCATGGCCAGCGGCGGAATGGCCGTCGGCGCCGCCGTGCTGCTCCTCGTCGGGCTGACCGGGCTGCTGCCGCTGCGCGCCACGTTCGGTGAGGTCAGCTTCGCCGGGCACCGCACCACCTGGCTGCTGCCCATCGTCGGGCTCACCCTCGTCGCCGCCGTGATCGCGTACCTCACCGGCATCGCCGGCACCCGCATCCTCGGTCCCCGGCTGTCGTCGTTCGTGGGACTGACCGAGGTGCTGTTCGCGGTGCTCATCGCGTGGCTGTTCCTCGACGAACTGCCCACCGCCTGGCAACTCCTCGGCGGTCTGCTGATCGTCGCCGGGGTCGCCCTGGTGCGCCTCGACGAAGTGCGCGGCGTACCCGTGCCCACCGCCGAGGAGCCCGCGTTGGCAGCCTCCGCCCGGTGAGATCACCGCACGGTGGGAGAGTGGGTGCCGTGCTGACCGCCGTGGTGTTCGACGCCGACGAGACCCTGCTCGACCTGCGGCCGGCGGTGACCGGCGGACTGGTGGCCGTCCTCGACGAGATGCGGCGGCGCACGCCGGCCGCAGCCGGCGTGACGCTCGCCGAGTTGGAGTCCGACTGGGGGGCGGTGTTCGGCGAGTTGAGCGCCGCGCCGGTGCTGGAGATCCGCCGCGCCGCGCTGGCCAGATCGCTGGCCCGCGCCGGCCTCGGCCAGCACCTCGACGAGATCGCCGCCCTCTTCTTCGCCCGCCGGTTCGCCCTCACCCGGCCCTTCCCGGACGTCCCGCCGGCGCTGGCGACGCTGCGCGGCCGGTACGCGCTGGGTTTCGCCACCAACGGCAACAGCCGCGCCGAACGCTGCGGGCTCGCCGGCGAATTCGCCTTCGAGTTGTACGCGCACGAGAACGGCCTGCCCAAGAAGCCCGCCCCGGGGTTCTACGCGGCGGTGGTCGAGGCCGCCGGGGTACCCGCCGAACAGATCGTGTACGTCGGTGACTCGTGGGAGCACGACGTGGTGGCACCCCGGCAGGCTGGCCTGCGGTCGGTGTGGCTCAACCGGCACGCGCTGCCCCGCCCGGCCGGGTTCACGCCCGACGCCGAGGTCTCCACTCTGAGCGATCTTCCGAAGGTCCTGGCCGAGCTGCCGTCGGCATCGTCCGACCGGCCGGACGTGGGCATCGAGCTGGGTGGATGAAGGAGAGATTCACCGGCATAACGGACGTTCACCTGGCGTAAACCCGCCGGGTGCTGTGTGATGGCGCCACGTCCCTCAACGAGAGGATTCGATGTGGTGAGCAAGCGCTTCACCGTCGGTGCCGTCGCGACCGCGGCGGTACTGGCACTTACGGCAGCGAGCCTGGGTGTACCGGCCAGCGCCGCGCCGAGCACCTCCCGCACCTTCACCGTCGTCGCCGAGGACGGGGTGGCCGCCGACACGGCCGTCGCCGCCATCCGGGCCGCCGGCGGCACCGTGGTGTCCTCGTCCGACGAGGTCGGCATGTTCCAGGTCACCAGCGACCGGGCCGACTTCGCCGCCCGGGCGGCCGCCGCGCCGACCCTGATCGGTGCCGCCGAGCAGAAGGCCATCGGCCGCAAGCCCAAGCTGGACCGGGTCGAGCAGGAGCACTTGTTGACGGCGTCGGCCGCAGCGGGCACCGCAGCTCGGCACGGCACCACGATGGACCCGCTCGATGACAAGCTCTGGGGCCTGGAGATGATCCGGGCCGACAAGGCCCGCAAGGTCGAGCCCGGTGACCGCC
Source organism: Micromonospora sp. NPDC049102 (assembly GCF_043197485.1). NCBI lineage: Bacteria > Bacillati > Actinomycetota > Actinomycetes > Micromonosporales > Micromonosporaceae > Micromonospora > Micromonospora sp. NPDC049102. The sequence continues at coordinate 60,083 of NZ_JBICTE010000003.1, forward strand.
GGGTGACCGTCGGCGTGCTGGACACCGGCGTCGACGCGAGCAACCCGGACATCGCGCCCAACTTCAACTGGGCGTTGTCGCGCAACTTCGCGCCCGACCGGATCGACGTGGACGGCCCCTGCGAGGTGCCGAGCTGCCTCGACGCGGTGGGCACCGACGACGGCGGGCACGGCACCCACGTGGCCGGCACCATCGGCGCGGCCGCCAACGGCTTCGGCCTCTCCGGTGTCGCCCCGAACGTCTCGCTGGTCGAGCTGAAGGGTGGCCAGGACTCCGGCTACTTCTTCCTCGACCCGGTCGTCAACGCGCTGGTCTACGCCGGGCACTCCGGGATCGACGTGGTCAACATGTCGTTCTACGTCGACCCGTGGCTCTACAACTGCACCGCCAACCCGGCCGACTCCCCCGAGGCGCAGGCCGAGCAGCGGGCCACCATCAAGGCCATGAAGCGCGCGCTGGTCTTCGCCCACAACAAGGGCGTCACCCTGGTCGGCGCGCTCGGCAACAACAACGAGGACCTGGGCGCGCCGCGCACCGACACGTCCAGCCCCGACTACGGCGCCGACCCGTACCCCCGCCCGATCGACAACAACAGCTGCTGGGACCTCCCCACCGAGGGCCCGCACGTGATCGGTGTGTCGTCGGTCGGCCCGTCCGGCAAGAAGGCCGACTACTCCAACTACGGCACCGAGCAGATTTCGGTCGCCGCGCCGGGCGGCTGGTTCCGCGACGGCTTCGACACGGACACCTTCCGCACCGACGCCAACATGATCCTGTCGTCCTACCCGAAGCACGTGCTCCAGGAGGAGGGCTCGGTCGACGCCGACGGCAACATCGTCGCCGGCTTCGAGGAGTCCGTCTTCAAGCAGTGCAAGCGCAACGGTGAGTGCGGCTACTACACCTACCTCCAGGGCACCTCGATGGCGTCCCCGCACGCCGCCGGTGTGGCCGCGCTGATCGTCAGCCGGTACGGCAAGCCGCAGGGCCGGGGTGGCTTCGGCATGTCCCCGGACCAGGTCGAGCAGCACCTCTACCGCACGGCGGCCGAGCACGCCTGCCCGGAGCCGCGCCTGCAGCAGTACCGCAACGAGGGCCGTGACGAGACCTACGACGCGTACTGCGCCGGTGGCCTCAACTTCAACGGCTTCTACGGGTACGGGATCGTCGACGCGTACGCGGCGGTCAAGACCCCGCTCAAGCTCAACGCCCGCCCGTAACGCACCAGCCGCAGGGCCCGGTCGACACGCGTCGGCCGGGCCCTGCCGCGTGCGGCACACGCCCGGCGCGTCGGACGGCGGGCCGGCGGGGCGGCGGGCGGTCGGCGGGGCGGCGGGTGGCGGCATGATCGACTCCAGGTCGCCGATGTGGCGGTGTCAGGTGGCGGAGATACCCCCATATCGGGGAGCTGGAGTCGGTCACGGTTGGTGTGGTCAGCGGCGCCAGCCGCGGGAGAGCAGGGCCGACCGCACCTCGTTGAGCACGGCCGGGAACTCCCTGTGGAGCCTCCTGCTGGTCACGTGCAGCACCAGCCAGCCTGCCCCGACGAGGAGATTGAGCCGCCGACGGTCGAGGTGCAGTTGCTCGGGATCGGCGTGCCACCGGCCGTCGTACTCCACCGCCACGCGGAACTCGGGCCAGGCCAGGTCGGGATGGACCACCAGTCCGCGAGGCAGCCGGATCGGGTGCTGGGTGACCGGTCGAGGGAGGCCGCCCATCACCAGACGCACCCGCAGTTGCGACTCGGGCGGCGATTGCGCCCCCGGATCGGCGAGATCGAAGATCCAGTACGCACGTCGTCCGCCGGGCCGGTCGGCATTGGCGGTGGCGACAGTGGCCAGCGCGGTGCGGGTCAGGCCGGCCGCGAGCAGCGAGTCGACGATTCCGACCGCGCGCAGCGGATCCAACCAGACCGCCGTCTCCCACGCCGCTGATGCGGGATCGGTCTTGCGGAGGGTAGCGCCGCCGGATCGTGCGCCGGGCAGGGTGCGCACTTGCATGGACGGCTGCGGGCCGGTGGCCGGCGTGCGCAACGGCGTCGCGGCGGTATCGGGGCCTAGCACGTGTACGTGCAGGCCGCGCCGAGAATCGACGCGGGCTGCCTTCGGCACCAGCACGTGCACGTCGTCGTCAAAGCCGGCGGCATGCTCGACGCCGTGCAGGTAGGCGGACGACGGGCCGGCGATCAGCGCCTGCGGTGGCAGCCGTAGGGCAGCGGCACGGCAGGCCAGCTCGTGGTTGCGTTCCAGGCGGGCGTCCGCGTACACGTCATGGCGGAGTCGAACCCACGACGAGCCGCGTAGTTGGTGCCTGGTGATCAGACCTTGTTGGGTCACCGCGGAGCCACGGAAGACCTGCCAGGCGAGGGCGGGAGGCCGGTGGTGGTGTGGGGGCATGCGGCCAGCTTGCGATTTCCGGCGCTGCGGCGAACACCCCCTGTGGACAGTGCCGGAGGCGCGCGCCGCACCTGCCTGTGGACAACCGCCGAGAGGCCGATGCACGTGCTATACGGCGAGATCATCACTAGGTCGGCGTAGTGGCGCTATCGAAGGCTCGTGATGGCGCCACATCGGTGACCTGGAGTGGATCAAGGGTCAGTGGAGGGTCGCCGCCACGGCTGTCGCGGCGGCGAGCACCTGGGGGCCGACCAGACCGACGTCCAGCGGGGCGAGCGCGACCACACCGACGCTGGCCTCCAGACCCGGTACGCCCAGCACCGGCGCGGCCACCCCGTACGCCCCGGACTCCAGCTCACCGCTGCTGCTCACCGGCTCGGACGCGCCGCCCCTGCCGGCGAGGATGGCCCGACCTGCCGCACCCCGCTCCAGGGGGTGTCGCGCCCCGGTCCGGTACGCGACGTGGAACGACGTCCAGCTCGGCTCGACCACGGCCAGGGCGACACCCTCGTCGCCCTCGACCACCGTCAGGTGCGCGGTGGCGCCGGCCTGCTCGGCGAGCCGGCGTAGCGCGGGCATCGCCCCCTCGGCGAAGAGCGGCTGGGCGCGTCGGGCCAGGTGCAGCACCCCGGCCCCGAGGCGGAGCCGCCCGTCGTCGGCGCGGCGCAGCATGCCGTGCCCGATCAGTGGGCCGACCAGCCGGTAGACGGCCGCCCGTCCGACGCCGAGTCGGTTCGCCGCCTCGCTGACGGTCAGTCCCGTCGGCGTGTCGGCGACCAGGTGCAGAAGCCGTAGACCCCGGTCGAGCGTCTGGGACGTCTCCCCGGTCCGGTTGGGCCCTGCCGTCGCATCCACAGCACGCAGCGTACGACCCGGCACCGGCGGACCCGGACAGGCGTGGACGGCTACCCTTGTACGGTGACGCTACGCCTGTATGACACCGCCACCCGATCGGTGCGGGACTTCGTCCCGCGGGAAGCCGGCAAGGTGGGGGTCTACCTGTGTGGTCTCACCCTCCAGGCACCGCCGCACATCGGCCATCTTCGCTCGGGCGTCAACTACGACGTGCTGCGCCGATGGTTGCTGGCCGCTGGCTACGAGGTCATGTTCATCCGCAACCTGACCGACATCGACGACAAGATTCTCGTCAAGGCGGGGGAGCAGGGTCGACCGTTCTGGTCGATCGCGTACGCCAACGAGTTGAAGCTCGCCGCGTCGTACCGGGCGTTGAACGTGCTCCCGCCCACCTACGAGCCGCGCGCGACCGGGCACATCCCCGAGATGCACGAGCTGATCACGAAGTTGATCGCGGACGGGCACGCGTACCCGGCCACCGACGGCTCCGGCGACGTCTACTTCGACGTGGCCTCCTGGCCGGCGTACGGGTCGCTGTCGGGTCAGAGCCCGGACGCGATGCAGTCGGCCGGCGACGCGCCGGACCGGGGCAAGCGTGACCCGCGCGACTTCGCGCTGTGGAAGGGCGCCAAGCCGGAGGAGCCGGCGGACGCGTACTGGCCGTCGCCGTGGGGGCTGGGCCGTCCGGGTTGGCACATCGAGTGCTCGGCGATGTGCTGGCGTTACCTGGGCCCCGAGTTCGACATCCACGGCGGCGGTCTGGATCTGACGTTCCCGCACCACGAGAACGAGATCGCCCAGTCCAAGGCTGCCGGGCTGCCGTTCGCCCGCTACTGGGTGCACCACGGCCTGCTCAGCATCGGCGGGGCCAAGATGGGCAAGTCGGCGGGTAACGCCCTGGACCTCGCGTACGTGGACTCGCTGGCTGTGCGGCCGGTGGAGCTGCGTTACTACTACGCCGCCGCGCACTACCGCTCGGTGATCGACTACTCGGAGGACTCGCTGCGCGACGCGGCCACCGCGTACCGGCGGATCGAGGGGTTCGTGCAGCGGGCCGCCGAGCGGGTGGGCGCCGGGCAGCTCGGCGAGCTGCCGGCCGGCTTCGTCGCGGCCATGGACGACGACCTCAACACGTCCGCCGCGTTGGCCGTGCTGCAACAGCACCTCCGGGACGGGAACACCGCGCTGGGCACCGGCGACGATGTGACCGTCCGCACCACCCTGGCCGTGGTACGGGCGATGCTGGATATCCTCGGCATCGACCCCCTCGACGAGGCGTGGACCGGCGGCGATCGCTCGGACGATCTGCGTGCCGTGGTGGACTCCCTGATCGCGCTGGCCCTGGAGCAGCGCGCGCAGGCCCGGGGCCGCAAGGACTGGACCGCCGCCGACGCCGTGCGTGACCAGCTCAAGGTGGCCGGCGTGGTGGTCGAGGACACCCCCCAGGGCCCCCGTTGGACTATTGGAGAGCAGGACTGATGGCCGGCAACTCGCAGCGCCGTGGCCGGCGACTGACGCCGAAGGCGGGTGCCCCCAAGGGCTCCGGTGGCAAGAACAAGGACTCCCTCGCCGGGCGGGGGCGCACTCTGCCCGCCGACGAGCGCCCCTGGCACAAGGGTTACTCGGGCACCGAGAAGCTGCCCCAGCGCACCGCCTGGAAGCAGGACAAGGAGCGCCGGGCGGCGGCCGAGGAGGGGCGCGCCCCCAAGATCGGCCAGCCGGGCAGCAAGGACACCACCTGGGGCAAGGGCGGCGGTCGGGGCGTACCGGCCGGTCGTGGCGCCGCGGGCCGGGGCGGTAAGCCCGTCGGCCGCAGCGGTCCGCGGGTTGCGCCCGGGCGCAAGTCCAACCCGTCCAAGGACACCCCGGAGCTGCTGGTCGGGCGTAACCCGGTGCTGGAGGCGCTGCGCGCCCAGGTGCCGGCGACGGCGCTCTACACGGCCCAGGGCATCGACATGGACGACCGGGTCAACGAGATCATCCGTACGGCCGCCGACCGGGGTATCGCCAACCTGGAGATCAGTCGCGCCGAGCTGGACCGGATGACCGGTGGGGTGTTGCACCAGGGCGTCGGGTTGCAGGTGCCGCCGTTCGCGTACGAGCTGTTCGAGGACTTGGTCGCCGCGTCGCTGGAGCAGCAGGCGCCGCTGCTGGTCGCGCTCGACGGGGTCACCGACCCGCGCAACCTGGGCGCGGTGATCCGTTCGGCCGCCGCGTTCGGCGCGCAGGGTGTCTTCGTACCCGAGCGGCGGGCCGCCGGGATCACCGCGACCGCCTGGCGGACCAGCGCCGGCGCGGCCGCGCGCGTGCCGGTGGCTCAGGTCACCAACCTGACCCGGTCGCTGAAGGCGTGCCGGGACGCGGGCTTCATGGTGGTCGGCCTGGACGCCGACGGCGACACCGACCTGTACGACCTGGAGGCCGCCGTCGGCCCGCTGGTGGTGGTCGTCGGCTCCGAGGGGCGCGGGCTGTCCCGGCTGGTCGGGGAGACCTGCGACCTGACCGTCAGCATCCCGATGATCTCCGAGGTGGAGTCGCTCAACGCCAGTGTGGCCGCCGCGGTCACCCTGGCCGAGGTCGCCCGCCGCCGCTCGGTCGAGCTGTAACGACGTCGACGAAGCCCCCTCCCCGAACCGGGAGGGGGCTTCGTCGTCAGATCTGGTGGGTCCAGGCGACGAAGAGGACCGCACCGGCCGCTGCGATCAGCAGCGTGGTCGGCAGCAGCCAGGCCGGACTCCGCTCCCCGTCGAGGCGTCGGGTCAGTCGTTGGTGTACGGCGGCGATGCCGATCAGCGCGGCCAGCCCGCCGGCCGGGCGCGCCTGCCGGGGGCGCGGCGAGCAGGCCGGTGCGCAGGGCGCGCCACCGCGCCGCAGCGGCATCGCGCCCACCCGTCGGGGCTGTCACCAGCGTGAACAGCGCGACCGGCGTCAGCGTCGCGCAGTAGGCCAGGCTACGACCGGCCCGGCGGGCGAGCCGGTACGGCCGGGAACGGGACGTCGGTTGAGCGGTGGCGGTGGCGGACACGACGACTCCTCGGGCTCGGTGTGCCGCGAACGCTATGGGCGCGGCACACCCCGCCGCGTCACCCTCGGGAGCCACACCCGCGCTGGCTCCCGAGGGTGAGGACCCATCCCGGGTACGACGAAAGGGGCGGCCCGCCGAAGCGGACCGCCCCTCGCGTGTACGGCGTTACGTCAGATCCGGCTGCCGGTGGCGGCGTGGAAGACGTGGCTGCGACCGGCGACCGGCTTGACGAACACGGTGTCACCCATGTTCGGCATGCTGCGCCGGTCGGTACGGACGACGAAGCGCTCCGAGTTGCCACCCAGCGCGGCGTGGCCGTAGACGTTGGCGTCCGAACCGAGGTCCTCGACCAGCTCGACCACGACCGGCATGCCGCCCTCGGTCGGGCTGACCAGCTCGCAGTCCTCCGGGCGGAAGCCCACGGTGACCTTGCCGTCGCCACCTTCGGCGCGGGCCGCCTCGACCTGCTCGCGGGTCAGCGGGATGCGCAGCTCGGCGAACTCGGCGCCCTGCTCGTGCAGCGGGACGGTCTTGATGTTCATGGCCGGAGAGCCCATGAAGCCGGCGACGAACACGTTGGCCGGGGTGTCGTAGAGCGCCCGCGGCGTGTCGACCTGCTGCAGGACACCGTCGAGCAGCACGGCGACCCGGTGACCCATGGTCATGGCCTCGACCTGGTCGTGCGTCACGTAGACGGTGGTGACGCCCAGCTTGGCCTGGAGCGACGCGATCTGGGTACGGGTCTGCACGCGGAGCTTGGCGTCGAGGTTCGACAGCGGCTCGTCCATGAGGAAGACCTGCGGCTCGCGGACGATCGCCCGGCCCATCGCGACACGCTGACGCTGACCACCGGAGAGCGCCTTCGGCTTGCGGCTGAGGTACTCCTCGAGCTGGAGCAGCCCGGCCGCCTCCTTGACCCGCCGGTCGATCTCCGACTTGGAGGTCTTGCGCAGCTTCAGGGCGAACGCCATGTTCTCGTACACCGTCATGTGCGGGTAGAGGGCGTAGTTCTGGAAGACCATCGCGATGTCGCGGGCCTTCGGGGGAAGGTGGGTGACGTCGCGCTGGTCGATGTAGATCGAGCCGGCGTCGACGTCCTCCAGCCCGGCGAGCATCCGCAGACTGGTGGACTTGCCGCAACCCGACGGGCCGACGAGGACGAGGAACTCACCGTCGCCGATCTCGAGGTTCAGCTCGTTGACGGCGGGACGCTCGGTGCCCGGGTAGATCCGGGACGCCTTGGAATAGGTGACCGTAGCCATGGTGGTGCGCTTCCTTTCACCGGCAGGAACGTGCCGGACGATCCGAGTGAAGGAGCGACCGGCACGAACCCGTGCCGGTCAGCGGACGGCGGGTCGACCGCGGGGGCGGCCGGACTGTCGTCCGTGTGACTGCACCGTAAACGGCTTTCCCCGCGCTGCCAAGACGAGGAACCCTCAGAAGTGATCCAACGACTACGCATTACGGGCAGTCGGGCACGGGCAGGCATCAATCGGCGTCGTGGTGGGACCTCGGGCGTCGGGTTGTTGACGTTTCCCGTGCTCGGGAGGCCTCGCGAGCGGGATATCCGGACGCCAGTCGCTATGCTGGCCTCGACACACGCGCCCCTGTAGCTCAGCTGGCCAGAGCACTCGCCTTGTAAGCGAGATGTCGCCGGTTCGATCCCGGCCGGGGGCTCCATATCTACAGGGCGCTTCCCCGGCCGCAGGACCGGGAGCGCGGTGATCGACAGCAGTCGGGTCTCCGCAGCCATCGGCGCCCGGTGTGGTCGGTCACCGCCGCCCAGGAGCATCGCCGATGGGAGTACTTCGAGTGTGGTCTTCAGCGATGACAGCGGCGATCGTCTAAGGAACGAGCTCCGCAGGAGACCTGCGGAGCTCAACTAGCTTGGCCGAAGCGGGCGTTTGGCGCCTAGCAGGTCGCCAAGTGCTTGACAGCGTCGGATGCCTTTTGCACGATTCGCCTGCGAGTTGCGGGCAGTGGCGGGTTCTGGGCAAGAGCTACCCGCATCGCCTCCGCGCAGAACTCCAGACAGGCAAGAGCGGCGTCGTCGGCGCTCAAGTCGGCGGGAAGCTGCCACTCGCGTTCGAACACGAGGCGGTTGTCGTAAGCAACGCCCATCGTCGTGTACCGAGATCGTGAGGACTTGACGACGATGGTGTCGAGATAATCCGAGTCGTCGTCCGTGTTGAGATGCTCTTCGTCGGGGTTCGTCAGCGGTACGTAGAGCCATACCGAGACGTGCTCATCGTCGGAAAGTACTCGCCAGAAGAGGCAGGTCTCGCCCTGTGCTCGAGCAACCCCGAGGGTCGGCACTCCGTTGTATCGATCGATGATCTCAACGGCTTCGACGGTAGGTAGTGGTGCCCAAGCGAGGTTCCCAAGCTCGGGCGCAGGTCCGTAGCTACTCACGAGTACCACCTCCTCCGTGCGGTTCAGTGAAGCAGTCAGAGAACTTCTTGGCTAGGGAGTCATCCCAGTCCTCGGGATCGCTCCCGTCGAGTGGCGGGAAGACACTTACATGCATCGGGTTGGGGCCTGTTGGCGTGTGACGAACGATGAAACCTTTTGCGCGCAGCGCCCCGGCCGTGGTGTACCGAACTGCAGACAGCGGGCTTGCCCACTTGTCGACGATCCTTCGAGCTTCGTCAACATCTACCCGTCCCCACAGCAGTGACACGTCTGGCTCGTTGATCTCTGCACGCGGTCGATCCCTGAATCGGGTGGGGGAACCGAACGGCCCCTTCCCGTACTGGGTCGGTTGCGCGCTGTCTGGGATATCTAGCGATCTTCCCGGCCGCCTTGGCATGCATCCATCCCCGGGGCTGCTGCTGTTGCTGAGCGCGATACAAGCCTTACGGACAGCAGTATCGTAGGCGGCACTCCCGAGGTCAAACCTCCCAAAGCTCTCGAACCTTCCGGTATGCAACGAGAGTAACGCGGAGGAGCCATTCCGTGTGTCAACATTTGGTCACCTTGCGCTATCGCGCTTCGGTCTCTCCTGGAGCGCGGCTCCAGGCGTACCGACATCGGCCCGCCGTCGGCGCTGCTGGCAGGGACGACCATCGAGGGTCTGCCACTCCTACAGTTCGGGTACCACTGACCGTCGAGGAGTCGCATGAGCCCGCTCGGCGCGATCGTCGGCAGCGTCCAGGACAACCGCTCCTACTTGCCCGCCGTACGCGATGCGCAGTTGCTGGCCCGCCCGTGGGTGCCGCGGGGCAGCCCGCGGTGAGTCGGGCCGTGGAGGAGTCGAACCGGGCGATGCTGCGCGCCCGCGACGCGATGGACCGGGCGTACGCCGACCCGCTGGACATCCCGGCGCTGGCCCGGATCGCGCACGTCTCCGAGGCGCACTTCATCCGGACGTTCCGGGCGACCTTCGGTGAGACGCCGCACCGGTATCTGCAACGCCGCCGGGTCGAGCGGGCGATGACGCTGCTGGTGGAGACCGGCCGGGACGTGACGGACATCTGCTACGCGGTCGGGTTCGGCAGTCTGGGCACGTTCAGTCGGACTTTCCGGCAGATCGTGGGGGAGTCGCCCTCGGATTTCCGACGTCGCCGCGCCGCTGCCGGCAATGTGCCGTCCTGTTTCACCAAGGCGTGGACGCGTCCCAGCAGTTTTGGATAAGCAGCAGGTCAGGGCCACCCTCTACGGTCGTTGGCATGACGATGAACGCGATCAGCCGCTCCCAGATCTACGTGCTCGACCAGGACGAGGCGCTTGACTTCTACGTCAACAAGCTCGGCATGGAGGTCAACACCGATCAGGATCTCGGCTTCATGCGCTGGCTGACGGTCAACCTGCCGGGCGACCCGGAGCGCGAGATCCTGTTGGAGAAGCCCGGCCCGCCGGCGCTGGACCCGGGGACGGCCGAGCAGGTGCGGGAGCTGCTCACCAAGGGTGCCCTGGGCGGGTACCTCTTCATGACCACCGACGACGCCCACAAGACCCACGAGGACCTGGTGGCGAAGGGCGTCGAGATCACCGACGAGCCGACCGAGCGCCCGTACGGGATCGACTTCGGCATCCGGGACCCGTTCGGCAACAAGATCCGTATCGGCCAGATGTTCCCCCGGGCGTAGCCACAAGATCAGATAATCGGAGGGCGCGGGCCAGCACCGCGCCCTCCGGTGTGTTGGGGTGTACGGCATGCGCGCCCGGCTGCTGTACCTGACCCGACACGGCGAGCAGGACCTCACCGGGCACGCCGACACGGGCTCGACCGAGCCGGACACCGGCCTGCCGTCGGCGTACGCCGAGTTCCTGGCCGGATTCACGACGGCCGAGCGGGCCGACGGGCCGCGCGTGACGGCGGACGCCGTGCGCTTCACCGGACCGGTCGCCCCCGATGGCGTGGTGGCCGAGGCGGAGCCGGTCCGGGAGCTGGTGGTGACGCACACCTTCCTGATCGCCTGGCTGGTCCGGCACGCCCTCGACGCGCCGGAGCGGCGGTGGCTGGGCTTGAACCACCACAACGCGGGGTTGACCGTCATCCGGTACGGCGTGGCCGGGCCGCCGAACCTGATCGCCGTCAACGACGTGGCGCACCTGCCCCACGAGCTGCGCGGCACCGGCCTCCCCCCGGACTACCTCGTGTGACTGCCGGTCAGGCGGTGACCCGTAGCAGCAGCTCGACAATCGCCCGGGTGGCCGAGGGAGGTCCGGGGTCGGCGGGGCAGTCGACGTACCCCGTCTCGACACCGCCGACGGTCAGGCGGTAGCTGAACGCGTCCGCGCAGCTTGACGTGGTGGCCGTGCGGCGGGCCTCGGTCGTCAGCCGGGAATCGGCGGCCAGGCCGCGGAGCCGGCCGAGGTCGGCGGCGTCGAGTTTTCCGGTACGACGGCCACCGGCCCGGTCCACCACTGTCCACCGGCCGTCCGCTTCGATGGTGATGTTGTCGCCGCGCCCGGCGAAGCCGCCCGAGCGGAACAGCGTCACGCGCCCGGCCGCCGCATCCGTGGCACCCGGTCCGGTCGGCACGGGTCCGGTCGGCGCGGTGCCCGTCGGCGCGGTGCTGGTCGGTGTCGCGGTCGTTGGCGGCGGGGTGCCGGTGGCCGATGGTTGGTCAGCGGCGCTGCCGGCCCGGTCGGTGCCGGTGCAGCCGGCCAGGAGGGCGGCCAGGAGCGCGATGGTGACGCCGGTCGTCGAGGCGGGTCTCATGTCCGTCGGACGTGCCGCTGCGTGCGTTGGTTCCCTTGTCAAGGCCCTCATCCGTTTGGCCAGTCTCAATGTCTGGGAGCGGTCCAAGACTTCTCTTTTCTTCAATGCATAGCTATATCTACATGCGTGACTACCCCCGTCACACCCTTACTCCTTCCAGGAGGGCACGTGAAACGACCCATCGCGGCCGTCAGCGCAGCGCTGCTCACCAGCGGCCTGCTGACCTGCGTCGCCACCGCGGCGCAGGCCGCCCCACCGCCCGTTCCCGTGCCGGACGCCTCCGCTGTGGCCCGGGCGGCAACCGTCCTGCGAACGAACCCCGGCGCCGTCCAGGGTTCGAGCGCCGAGTCCTACCAGGTGCTCAGCACCCGGGTGGACGCCTCCGGCGCGGCGCACACCCGCTACTCCCGCACCTACCAGGGGCTGCGGGTGTACGGGGGTGACTTCGTCATCCACACCGCGCCGAACGGCACCTACGCCGGCAGTTCGGTCGGACTCGCCGCACCACTGACCCTCCTCACCGCGCCACGGGTCAGCGCCGACGCGGCGAAGAAGACGGCCCGCGCCGGGTTCACCGGCACGGCCGAGGCCGTGGGCACTCCGGAACTGTTCGTCGACGCCACTTCTGGCAAGGGCCGACTCGCGTGGGAGACGGTCGTCAGCGGCTGGCAGCCGGACGGGCAGACACCGTCGCGACTGCACGTGATCACCGACGCCACCTCCGGCGCGACCGTCGGGTCGTATGACGAGATCGAATCGGTCACCGGCAGCGGGCAGGGCATCTACACCGGCACGGTCGGCATCGACACGACGCTCTCCGGCAGCACGTACCAGATGATCGACCCGGTACGCGGCAACGGCCGTACCTGCGACATGAACAACGGCACGTCGTCCTGCACCACGTTCACCGACGCCGACAACGCGTGGGGCACCGGTGCCAACTCGAACCGGCAGTCGGCCGGTGTCGACGCGCACTTCGGCGCCGCCAAGACGTTCGACTACTTCAAGAACGTGCACGCACGTAACGGCATCTTCGGCAACGGCAGTGGTGTGCCGAGCCGGGTCCACTACGGCAACAACTACGTCAACGCCTTCTGGGACGGCGCCCAGATGACCTACGGCGACGGCTCGGGCAACTCCCGTCCGCTGGTCGCGTTGGACGTGGCCGGGCACGAGATGAGCCACGGTGTCACCGAGGCGCTGGCCGGGCTGGTCTACTCCGGCGAGTCCGGTGGCCTGAACGAGTCCACCAGCGACATCTTCGGCAACATGGTGGAGTTCTACGCTGCCGCGCCGAGCGACCCGGGCGACTACCAGGTCGGTGAGAAGATCAACATCAACGGCAACAACACGCCGTTGCGCTACATGTACAACCCGTCGCTGGATGGCTCGTCCGACTCCTGCTGGTCCACCAGCACGAAGAACAAGGACGTGCACTACTCCTCCGGCGTCGGCAACCACTTCTACTTCAACCTCGCCGAGGGCACCGGCGCCACGTCGTACGGCACCTCGCCGGTCTGCGGCTCGGCTCCCGCGGTGACCGGCATCGGCCGCGCCAAGGCCGAGAAGATCTGGTACCGGGCCCTGGACGTCTACTTCACCAGCAACACGTCGTACGTCAACACCAGCAACCCGGCGAACACCGCCCGCGCCTACAGCCTGCGGGCGGCCACCGACCTGTACGGCAGCTGCTCGACCGAGTACAAGGCCGTGCAGGCCGCCTGGACAGCGGTGAACGTGGCCGGCAACGACGCGACCTGCTCCACCGGCAACGACTTCTCCGTGTCGCTGTCGCCGACCGCCGGCTCGGTGAACCCGGGCAGTGCGGTCTCCACCACCGTGTCCACCGCCACCACGAGTGGTTCGGCGCAGACGGTGACGTTCTCCGCGTCCGGCCTGCCCAGCGGCGCGAGCGCCGCGTTCAGCCCTGCCTCGGTGACCTCGGGCGGCTCGTCGACCCTCACCATCAGCACCTCCGCGAGCACCTCACCGGGCACCTACTCGATCACCGTGAACGGCGCGGGCGCGGTCACCCGCAGCGCCACCTACACGCTGACCGTGAACGGCACCGGCGGCGGCTGCACCTCCTCGGGCCAGAAGCTGGCCAACCCGGGCTTCGAGTCCGGCGCGACCGGCTGGACGGCCAGCTCCGGGGTCATCACCAATTCCAGCGGCCAGGCGGCCCACGGCGGGTCGTACAAGGCATGGCTGAACGGGTACGGCAGCACCCACACCGACACGCTCGCCCAGTCGGTGGCGCTCCCGACGGGCTGCTCGTCGTACACGGTCAGCTTCTGGCTGCACATCGACTCGGCCGAGACCACCACCAGCACGGCGTACGACAAGCTCAACGTGCAGGTGCTCAACTCGGGCGGGACGGTGCTGGCCACGCTGGCGACGTACTCGAACCTGAACAAGGCCTCCGGCTACAGCCAGAAGTCCTTCTCCCTGGCCGGGTACGCCGGCCAGACCGTCACCCTGAAGTTCACCGGCACCGAGGACTCCTCGCTCCAGACGTCCTTCGTGGTCGACGACACGGCGGTCAACGTCTCCTGACCTGACCAACGCCCGGACCCGGCGGCCACCGCAACGGTGGTCGCCGGGTCTGGCAGTCTTGGGCGGTTGGCGTGGGAAGACGCGATGACGGCGGCGCCGGTGCCGACCTGGGTGATCTGGCCGAGCTGCTGGACGCCGGCGACACCAGCATCGCGGTGGCCGCCGAGGAGCGGCTGGCAAGCTTCGCCAAGCCAACCATCGCGGCGATCCGGGGTGCCTGCGTCGGGGGCGGCGCGCAGCTCGCGGTCGCCTGTGATCTGCGGATCGCCTCGGACGACGCCCGTTTCGGCGTACCCCCGGCCCGGCTCGGCCTGGTCTACCCTGCGCCGACGACGCGCCGGCTGGCGCGACTGGTCGGCCCGTCCGCGGCGAAGCACCTGCTGAGCGTCACCGCCGCCAAGGAGATCGTCGACGACCGGGCCGGACCGGCGCGGATCGCCTGGTGGCACCGGAAGGTCGCGGACAGCGGCGAGGCCCGGGAGGGCGTGGCGGCCATGGCCGAACGTCGTATGCCCCGCTTCGCCTGGCGAGCACCGAACGACGGCTGAGGGATGCCCCGGCCCACCCACCCTGGCCGGCACTGATGGGGGGAGGCCGGCCGGGAGGCTGCATGCGTACGGCCTAGCCGTGGACACGGTTCCACCCATTGCGAAACCTCGATCCCGGCTGGTGCCAAACGCGAGTCGTACGGCAGGCTGTCCGTCGTGCAGCGTGATCAGTTGCTTGCGGGCCGCTACCGGCTCCTGGAGCGTCTCGGCAGCGGCGGCATGTCGGCGGTGTACCGGGCGTACGACGAGGTGCTCGAACGGGACGTTGCGGTGAAGGTGCTCGTCGCCTCGGACCCCAACGCCCGGCAGCGAATCCGGGCCGAGGCCAAGGCGGCGGCCCGGTTGTCGCACCCGCACGTGACGAACGTCTGCGACTTCGGCGAGTCGCTTCTGGACGGTGCCCAGGTGCCGTTCGTGGTGCTGGAACTGCTCAACGGCGACACCCTCGAACGACGGCTGGCTGCCGGCGCGCTGCCGCCCCGCGCCGCGCTGCGGGTCTGTGCCGAGGTGGCATCCGCCATCGAGGCGGCGCACGCGCAGGGGCTGGTGCACCGGGACGTGAAGCCGAGCAACGTGATGCTCACCCCCGCCGGCGCGAAGGTGCTCGACTTCGGTATCGCGGCGGCAGCCGGTGACCCCGAGATCGACTTCGACGGCCGGCTGCTCGGTACGCCCGCGTACCTCGCTCCGGAGCGACTGGCGGCCGGCGAGGTCCTGCCGGCCTCCGACGTGTACGCGCTCGGCCTGCTCCTGCACCGGACGCTCACCGGCCGACTGCCGTGGGCCGCCGAGACGCAGACCGGAATGCTCCGTGCCCACGTGCACGTCGATCCGGACCCGCTACCCGAGATCGACCGGGTGCCCGCCGAGGTCCACCGGCTCTACCACTGGTGTCTGGCTCGCAACCCCGACGACCGGCCTCCGGTGGCCGAAGTGGCCCGCATCCTGCTCACGGTCGTCTCCGGGCTGGCCGGTGCAACCGCCGTTTCCGGTGCGACCGCTGCTTCCGGTAAGACCGCCGCCTCCGGTGCAACCGCTGCTTCCGGGCCGTCCGGCGGGGACCGGTCGGCCCGGACGGCTGACGGCGCGAACCGGGCTGCTTCCGGCGCTCTCCAGCGACGGTCCTGGCGTCGCCGACGGGTGGCGCTGGTGGTCGGCGGTGCGGTGATCGCCGCGGTGGCGGTGGCTGGCTCGCTCGGCGACTACGGCACGCGATGGCACGACGGGACGAACCCGCGAACCGAGATCGGCACGGGCGGCACCACCACGGTGGGCCTGCCGGAGACCGTCGCGCAGCCCGAACCGTCCACTGTGCGCCCGCCCGCCGACCCGACCGCCCCTGCCACGTCGGCCGCTCCCCGCCCTGGCCCCGGAGCGGGCCCGGGCCGGCCGTCGGCCCCGGGTCAGCCGCCGCCGACCCTCGCGCCGACGGTCGCGCCCACGGACGCGTCAACGCCCGCCGAATCCCCGGGGCTCACGGTGCGCGCCCAGGGCGGGGCGGTCACCGTCCGCTGTGTCGGGGGTTCGGCCGAACTGCTCACGGTCGACCCCGCGCCGGGTTACCAGGTGACGCCGTACGACGCGGGGCCGGCGAAGCAGGTCAGGGTGGAGTTGGCCTCACCCGAGCACACCAGCGAGATCCGCGTCCACTGCGCCGCCGGGCGGCCGAAGCCGAAGGTCAGTGAGCGCGCCACCTGACCTGGGGCCGGCGGGTGCCGCGCCGGGGCGTACCCCGGACGCGGCCCCCCGTTCCCGCCGGCCGGTCGGTCACCGCCCGGCGAGCGCCGACCAGCCCGGGGTCACCGGCTCCCGGCGCAGCGGCATGCCCGCCTCGGCCGGGGTCCGGTCGCCCTTGCGCTGGTTGCAGCCGTAGCAGGCGGCGGTGGTGTTGCGCCACGTGTTCCGGCCACCTCGGGAACGCGGCAGGATGTGGTCGATGGTCGACGCCGGACCATCGCAGTACGCGCAGCATCGCTCGTCGCGGCGCAGCACTCCGGCCCGGGACCAGGCCGCTCCGGAGTTGAACCGCCACCGGGTGACCACGTAGCGGACCAGCCGCACCACCCGGGGCAGCGGGAAGACCCCGATCAGCCGATCCGGCTCCGCCTCGTGGATCTCGGCCACCCGTCGGCAGAGCATCCGTACAGCGTGTTGGACGGTGACCCGGTGCAGCGGGCCGAGGTCGGCGTTGACGACGAGGACGGCGTCCACCGGGACTCCTTTCGACGGTGGCGACGGACAGCAAAGAGCCGCCCGGTCCGGCGTTCGGACGGGCGGCTCGGCGCGTACGGGTACGCGTCAGTCGGGCCGGCCCGGCCGGGGACCTTCCACAAGGCGACCGCGGCCGCGCAGCAGCGACGACGGCACGGTGGTGACGTGCGACATCGTCATCATCTGCTCCCGCGGTGGTGGTTGACCTTGCGCGATCACGGTAGGTCCGCACGGGAGCGGGGGGCAACGTATTTCGATCGGCCGCCCGGCTCCTCGGGACGACGCTGACGCCGGGTTTGGGGAGCGACCCCGGCCGCGCTGCGGGCGGTGGTCAACGGGCGGTCCAGCCGCAGTGCCATCCGGGCGGTGAGTTCGCTGTCCAGCAGCGGCCGGTTGATCTCGCTGGCGACCGCCAGCGCAGGTCCGGAGACCGAGCGCCAGATGGCGGCCAGCCCGGCGCCCAGGCCGAGGAGGGCGACGGCGGCCCGCGTGGTCGGTGAGCCGGCCGCCGCGGCGGCACTGACCCCGACCAGCGCGAAGAGCACCACCAGCAGCGGCACCAGCACCGGCCAGAAGATGCCCCGGGCGGCCTGGGCCACCAGCCGCCGATCCCGGATGATCAGGTTTCGGGCGACCACCGCGTAGTCTTCCTCGTCGAGCAGGTCGCGCGGGTGCAGTCCGCCGGTGAGCACGCCGCGCCAGAGGTCGCCCTGGTTGCGCAGTTCGCGGCTCAGTTCGGCGGGCTCCGGTTCGGCCGGATCACCTCGACCCGCCCGTTCGACGGCGACCGCCCAGGCGGCCAGCGAGCGGCGTACCACCGCGGCCGAGTACGGGGGCAGCACGCTGGCCAACTCGTCCAGCCACCGGCTGATCTGGATCTGCCGGCCGTCGAAGCGGCGCAGCAGTTGGGCGGCGTCGCCGGGGCGGACCGTGTCGGCCAGCGACCGGCCCAGCCGGTAGGCGAGCCCGACCCGGAGGTTGGTGGCCATCGCCCAGCGCAGCACGTCCACGTTGAGGTCGTCGAGGGCCAGCAGCAGCGGTTCGGTGTCGATCAGACCGGGCTGTTCCAGGTCGGGCAGCCGGTCCGGGTCGGGCATCCGGTCCAGGTCGGGCAGGTGGGTGCGGGCGGCGGACGTGTCGGGCAACGAGCCGCTGTGCCGGGTGAGGGCCGAGATCTGGGCCAGCGCGACGTCGACGCCGTCCAGGTACATCCGCATCCGGCGCGGGAGCGACATCTCGGTCAGGTTGGAGAGCTTGGCCGGCGGGTGGACCGGGGTGGCCGGGGCGGGCTCGGCGTGCTGTCCCTGGTGGTAGGCGTCCGCCATCCACCAGCCCAGTCGCAGTGCGGTGACGACGCAGGCGCGCTCGTCACGGATCAACGGGTACGCGTCGTCCCGCGCGGTCGCCTCGGCTCGTACGTCCGCCGCGCCAGCGCGGTGCAGGGGTGACATCGCCGCTGCCCTCCCGCCCGGTCGATCGACGGATGATCAACCGAGCGTACGGCAGCGTACCGTCGCTTATGTAGCTTTTTGTCGGTTTGGGGTGCCTCGCCCCGCCAGCAGGCCACGCGGGCGGACCGAGCGCACCGGCTCGCCCGCGACGCCCTGCTCGCGCAGGATGTGGTTCGCCGCGATGATCCCGGTGGACGCGGACCGTTCCATCAGGGCGGTCGGGAAGTCCGTGGCGATCCCGTCGCCGGCCAGATAGACACCGGGAGCCTCGGTGCGGACCCCGGGACGCCAGGCGTGGCTGCCCGGCGTGAACGCCGGCGCCTGCGCCTCCACCCGGGCGCGCAGCTCCCGGACCCGCAGGTCAGCCGCCTCCGGCCAGAGTGCCGCCAGCTCTCTGCGCATCCGCTCGGCCAACTCCTCGGCCGGCACACCGGGCTCGCAGGCGTACGCGTGCAGCTCGACCACCGAACCGCCGGTCCGGCGCGCCCAGCGCCGCGACTCGTTCTCCAGCCGGTGGTACAACGTCACCGAGTCCAGTGTGGGCTGCCGGGACACCCCGCTGAACACCGCCCGGTCGGCGGCGACGTCACCGTCGCACCAGTACCGTGCCACCGCGTACGGCGGGCCGGGCGTGCCGAAGCTGGACATCCGCGCCGCTAGCCCCGGTGCCCCCGCGATCAGGTCGGGGGAGGCCGCCACCAGCGCGGCGAGCGCAGGCGGATCGACGGCCAGCACCACGTGGGCCGCCCGGTGGTGGTCACTGCCGTCGGTGGTCGTCACCCGCCAGCCGTCGCCGTCACGGTGCACCCCGGTCACTCCGGAGCGGGTGAGCACGCGACCGCCGTGCTTCTCCAAATGCCCGGTCAGCGGCTGCCAGATTGCCGTCGCGTAATCCTCGTCGGGGCAGTCGAAGGCCAGCCCCTCCGGGTTGCCGAGCAGGTAGAAGTGGAACTGGGCGACCATCTCGGCGGCCGACATCTCCGCCTCGTGGTTGAAGAACGAGTGCGAGAAGACCTCGAACAGCATCGCCCGCGCCCGATCCGGCAGCCGCAGCGAGGCCAGCAACTCGTCGGCGGTGGTGTCGTCCAGCTCCGCGTAGGTGCGCACCGGGTCGTAGGTGAGCAGCGGCAGCGCCGCGTCCCGGTCCATCGACCGTAGATCAGCCAGGCGCAGGCTGGGACTGCGCAGCAGCAGCGCCAGCAGGTTCGCCGGGGGCGCGGGAGGCAGCCTGCCGAACTCCTCGGTCGGCCACTCGGCGCTCAGGATCGGATAGCCCGGGATCGGTTTGAGAAAGCCCAGGTCAGGCTCGACGCGGCGGAGGATGGACCGCCAGTTGTAGTACTGCCGGAAGAACGCGTGGAAGCCGTGCTCGTTCTGCTGTTCCCCGTCGGGCAGGGCCTCGGGCCAGGCGCCCAGCCGTCCGCCGACGGTCGGTGCCGCCTCCAGCACCGTCACGTCCACGCCGCGTTCGGCGAGCACCACCGCCGCCGACATGCCGGCGATCCCACCGCCGACCACGACCGCCGTGACCGGTTGCGGCACGCGGTCGGCGCCAGCACCGCCCGGGTCCACCAGGTGCTGGCGTACGCCGATAAGCCGACCCACCACACGCGACAGCGCCACGGGTACCTCCCTCGTCTGCCGCCAGTCTCCTACGGCAGGCAGCGCCGCGCCCGGTCGGACGCGGGCCAGACGTACTCCAGGTCGTCCGGTGTGTCGACGCCGAAGATCGGAACGTAGTGCGTCGGGTCCTTGCGGATCAGCGACGATCGGTGGCTCAGGTGCAGGTCGTCGCGGCCGAGCCAGGACGGCAGGTCACCCGCCTGGGCCAGCTCGTCCTGGGTGCGTACGACACCTGCTCCGCACGCGGCGGCGAGGTCGACGGTCAGCGTCGTGGCGCAGGTGTCGGCCCGGCCCGGCTCGGTCCAGACCGCGCACATGTCCAGCCCGTAGCGGGTCAACGCCTCCTCGTACCCGGCCCACATCTTCACCGCCGGGTGGTTACGCCAGCCGTACCCCGGCCAGGTGAGCCCGCGCAACACCTGGATGGCCTCCACCCGCTGCTTGCCCAGCCGCTTCTGGTCCAGCACGCGGGCGCTGGCCAGAAAGTCCGGGTACGGGAGGAAGGTCTGCATGGCAGTGCTCTACCCACCGTCCGGGTCGCCATGCCTGCCCGGGGACGAACCGGGCGGGGTCGCCCGGGGTGTTCGTGCTGGTTACGATCCGGGCATGGCGGAGCCGTGGCGGGACCGGGCGCGACGGGCGGTCGAGTGGAACTGGCGGCTCCGCTCCGTCGGCGACCCGCGCCCGCACTACGTGATCTGCGGCCGGGACGCCCTCGCCTACTACGTGGCCCGCGCGATGCTCGAATCCGACCTTCCCGTCGGCGGCGCACGGGTGACCGTCGTGGTACCGGAGCGCTACCGCAGCACCGGTCCGGACGTGGCCGGCCTGCGCGGTGTCCGCGTGATCCGCTCGGAGCGCCTGGACGTGGCGACCTTCGAGGCGGCCGGGCTGGCCGGCGCGACCGGGTTGGCCCTGCTGCACCAGGACGACGTGGGCAACCTGCACGCCGCGCTCTGTGCCCAGGCCGTCGACCAGCGGGTCCGCCAGGTGCTGCGGATGTTCAACGGCACCCTCGCCGACGGCGTCCGCAAGCTGATCAAGGCACCCGTCGAGGTGCTCTCCGACGCCGAGATGGCGGCCCCGGCGTTCGTGGCCGCCGCACTCGGCGAGGTCGACCCCAGCTCCTTCCAACACCGGGACAAGACGTTGCGGGTGGCGCGCCGTGCCGACGTCCGGGCGCAGGACGTGGTGTGCGCGCTGGCCCGCCCCGACGGGCAGCAGGGGGTGGAGCTGTTGCCTACCGAGCAGGCCGGCGCGGACCTGGTGCTCGCCGAGGCGACCGGCCAGCCGCCGGGCACCGAGGTCGCCGCGCGGCGGCTGGTCCGGGCCCGACGTCGACGACGTCCGGTCGCGGTGCTGCTGCGGGCCCTACGCGGCTTCGCCACCCGCAAGATCGGCATCGCGGTGATGGTGGTGCTCGCGGTGATCGCGGTGCTGGGCGCGCTGATCTCCCGCGCCGAGGACGTCTCGCCGTTGGAGGCGCTGTACCTGACGCTCGTCACCACGCTCAGCGGCGCCGACCCGGACACCGGCAAGGCCGCCGACGCCCAGATCATGCAGGTGGTGCTCAACCTGGCGGGGCTCGCACTGATCCCGCTGATCACCGCTGTGGTCGTGGACGGCATCGTCAACGCCCGGCTCGCCCTGCACACCGGTCTGCTGCAACCGGCTCGCGCCGGGCACGTCGTGGTGATCGGCCTCGGCAACGTCGGCACGCGGGTCATGGCCCAGCTGCGCGAGTACGACGTCGAGGTCGTGGCTATCGACAAGGACCCGGCACCGCGCGGAGCGACCCTGGCCCGGCAGTTGGAGGTGCCCCTGGTCATTGGTGACGCCGCGCTGCCCGAGACCCTGGCCGCCGCGTCGGTCGCGAACTGTCAGGCGCTGGTGGTGGCGTCCACCGACGACGTCGCCAACCTGGAGGCGGCGTTGGCGGCCCGTGATCTCCGCGACGACCTGCGGGTGGTGCTGCGGCTCTTCGACGGTGACTTCGCCGAGCGGGTGGAGGAGACCTTCGCTCTCGGGGTGTCCCGCTCGGTCTCCTATCTGGCCGCGCCCGCCTTCATCGGCGCGCTCACCGAACGCGCGGTCATCACCACCATCCCGGTCGACCGGCACGCGCTTCCGGTCGCCGAGGTGCCGGTCGCCGCCGGTTCCGAGCTGGACGGTCGGCCGCTGGACACGGTGAACCGGGACGGGCAGGTCCGGCTGATCGCCCGGACTCCGACCGGCGGGGCAAAGACGATCTGGTGGAAGGACCTCGACCCGCGGCAGGTGATCTTCGCCGGTGACCGGCTCACCGTGGTCGCCCGCCGACGTGGCCTGGACTGGCTGACCCGGCAGTGCGCCCCGCCCGCCGGCCCGGTCCCGATTCCCCGGGAGGGTGGGCCGGCCCACGGTGGGGCTGACACACCAACGACGACATCTCCCTCGATCCCGAGCCCGATCGCCCCCGGGATCGTCACGTCCGCGCCTGGCGCGGACCCTCTTCTCTCTCCGGCCGAAGGTGCTTCCGCGACCGCCAATGGTGGGGTAGCGCCGGAAGTCGAGCGGACCAGCCGGCGTCAAGGGCTTTCGGAAGGAATTTGAGCTGGGCATGTCCAGCGATGGGGTAGCGCGGTACCGCGTGGTACGTTTCTCGTATGGACAGGATCACGCTGCGAGAGTTCCGCGACGGCGCGGGTCGAGTGCTGGATGGTGTCGAGCGCACGGGGGAGCCGGTGATCATCACAAAGTACGAACGGCCCGTCGCCGTACTCATCGGCATCGACGAGTGGGAAGAGATCGAGGCGTTCCGGGATCGCCGCGATTCAGCAGCGATCGCACGGTCACGCGCCGAGGGCCAGTTCGTGCCGCTGTCGGCGGCACTGGAGTCGCTCGGGGTCGATCCTCAGGAGGTTGAGGCGCTGCTGGCCGAGCGAGCCAAGGGCGAGGCGGCGTGAAGGTTCAGGTCGACCGGGACGTGCTGGTTTGGCTGCACAAGCAGCCGCGCAACGTGTTCCTTACCGTTTTGGGAGCAATCCTCGGCCTGGTCTCAGACCCCGCTCCGCAAAGCTCGACAGAGATGCGTGACGGATCAGGGCGCCGTTTGCGGGTCGGTGACTATCGGATCCTTTATCGCCTCGACGGCGACGAGTTGACGAGCCACGATGTTGGTCACCGTAAGGATGTGTACTCATGAATCACGCCGCCCAGGCCACCGCTGCGTCTTAGCCACGCATCCGCAGGGCGAAGAAAACGGCCCCGGCGGCGAGTACGCCGAAGCCGGCGACGACACTGCCGAGCGGCAGGTTGACCGCGAGCACCAGGCAGCCGACCAGCCCGAACCCGGCGAGCACCTGCCCCGGTAGCCGTCGCCCCCGGTCCCGCCCCAACGTGAGCGCCGCCGCGTTGGTGATCGCGTAGTAGACCAGCACCGTGCAGCTCGAAAAGCCGATCGCCTGCCGCACGTCGCCGAGCAGCACCACCGCGATCACCACGGCGGCGACGGCCAGCTCGGCGCGGTGCGGCACCCGGTGCACGGGATGCACGGCGGCCAGCGCGCCGGGCAGGTCGTGCCGGCGGGCCATCGCGAGCGTGGTGCGGCCGACCCCGGCGACCAGGGAGAGCAGCACCCCGACGACGGCGACGGTCGCCCCGGCGCGGACCATCCAGGCCAGACCCGGCAACCCGGCGGCGGTCACCACGTCGACCAGGGGCGCTGCGGACGCGGCCAGCCGGTCGGCACCGAGCACGCCGAGCGTGATCACGGCCAGCGCCAGGTAGATCGCGAGCACCGCCCCGAGCGCCAGCGGCACCGCGCGCGGGATGGTCCGCTCCGGGTCGCGGACCTCCTCGCCGAGCGTGGCGATCCGCGCGTACCCGGCGAAGGCGAAGAACAGCAGCCCGGCGGCGGTGAGCACACCCCGCGCGGAGCCGCCGGGGTCGGCCAGCCGGTCCAGGTGCACCGGCCCGCCGACCAGACCGACGACCGCGACGAGGGCCAGCACGGCGAGTACCAGCGCGACCAGCGCCTTTGTGGCGGTGGCCGTCTTGCCGATGCCGCGCAGGTTCACGGCGGTGACCGCGAGCACCGCGCCGACGGCGACCAGCCGGGCCTGCCCCGGCCACAGGTACGCCCCGATGGTCGACGCCATCGCCGCGCAGCTCGCCGTCTTGCCGACCACGAACCCCCAGCCCGCGACGAATCCCGCCAGCGGTCCGAGGCGTTCCCGGCCGTAGACGTAGGTGCCGCCGGACTCCGGGTAGCGGGCCGCCAGGCGCGCCGAGCTGGTCGCGTTGCAGAAGGCGACGAAGCCGGCGAGCAGCAGCGCGGGCAGCAGTCCGGCACCGCCGGCCGCCGCCGCGGCGGGGCCGAAGACCACGAAGACGCCCGCGCCGAGCATCGAGCCCAACCCGATGACGACCGCATCGCGTACGCCCAGCCGCCGCGCCAGTCGATCCACGAGCCGAAACCCTAGGTGTACGACGTGAACGGCCGGTCCCACTCGCGTAACCGGCCGGGGAGCGGCAGATCGTCCCACGGCACCCGGTGCAGCAGCCGGTCCAGGAGCAGGCCCAGCAGCAGTCCGGCCACCGAGTCGGTCAGCCAGTGCCAGCCCAGGTAGGTCGTGGTGGTGAGGACCACCAGCGGCGGCACGATGCGGATCACGGTGACGAGCCGTGCCGGCAGGTGTCGGCCGAAGCTGCGGGCCAGCGGAGCGAGCAGCAGTGCGATGACGCCGTACCAGACGATGGCGTTGGCGACGTGCCCCGACGGGTAGGACTGCGCGAACCGCACCGGCAGGTCGTCGTGGAACAGCGGCAGGGTCTGCTCGGGCGTCAGGAACGGCTCCTTGCTGCTCGCGCTCGGCGCTGCCCGGGCCGTCCACACCTTGAGCGGACCGATCGTCAGGTAGGTCAGGATGAATCCGACCACCGGCGGCAGGATCGGCCGGATCGACCGCAGCCGGACCGCCAGCAGCACACCCAGCCCGGCGGCGATCAGGGTCAGCGGGGTGCCCTGGCCGAGGTGATTCAGCACCCAAGCCACCCAGTAGGCGACTGTCGGTCGATGCCCGTCGGCCCAGTCGGCGACCGCCCGGTCCAATCCGAAGAGTTGATCGGCGGCGAGGGCCACCGTCAACCCCACCAATCCGGCCAGCAGGAGGGCGTCGAACCACCAGCCGGCCGGGCGGACAGGCCGTAGCCGCAGGTCACGTCGTACACCCGTGGGTTTGAGCACGCGACCACGCTACCGGCCCGGCGCGAGGCCGGGGTCCGCGGCGCTGTGGGCCCAGCCACGATGTGAGGCGGATGCGGGGGCCGAGGCGTCATGCTTGTCCCCGTGCGGATCACATCTGCCCTCGTCGACCCGGCGCTTCTCGACCTGCCCTGGTCGACACCGCTGGAGGAATGGCCTGCCCAGCATCTGGTGGCCCTGCCGCAGGGCATCTCCCGGCACATCGTCCGGTTCGTCCGGTTGGGCGACTACGTGTACGCCTTCAAGGAGACCCGGGAGCGGATCGCCGAGCGGGAGTACGACCTGCTCCGGTCGCTGGAGCGGATCGACTTTCCCTCGGTCGAGGCGGTGGCGGTCGTCGCCGACCGGCAGACCGACGACGGGGAACCCCTCGAGTCGGTGCTGATCACCCGGCACCTCCAGTTCTCGCTGCCGTACCGGGCGCTCTTCTCGCACACCCTGCGGCCGGAGACGATGAGCCGGCTGCTCGACGCGCTCGCCGCCCTGATCGTGCGGATGCACCTGACCGGCTTCTTCTGGGGCGACTGCTCGCTGTCGAACACGCTGTTCCGCCGGGACGCGGGAGCCTTCGCCGCCTACCTCGTCGACGCCGAGACGGGGGCGCTGCACCAGTCGCTCTCCAACGGTCAGCGTGGCGAGGACCTGGAGATCGCCCGGGTGAACATCTTCGGGGAGGCGCTGGACCTGCAGGCCGCCGGCCTGCTGCACGAGTCCATCGACCCGGAGGTGGTCTGCGAGGAGGTCGTGCAGCGCTACGAGCGGCTGTGGCACGAGATCACCTATGAGCAGGCGATCGAGCGGGAGGCCCGGCACGACATCGAGGGCCGGATCCGTCGCCTCAACGACCTGGGTTTCGACGTTGCCGAGGTGGCCATGTCGAGTGCCGAGGACGGGCGTTACCTGGTCCGGCCGAAGGTCGTCGACGCCGGCTACCACACCCGGCGGCTGCTGCGGCTGACCGGCCTCGACGCCGAGGAGAACCAGGCCCGCAAGCTGCTCAACGACCTGGACGCCTACCGCGCGGAGAGCGACCTGACCGACGAGCAGCAGGCGGCGCACCGCTGGCTGACCGAGGTCTTCGAGCCGGTGGTCCGGGCCGTGCCCGCGCACCTGCGACACAAGCTGGAGCCGCAGGAGCTGTTCGCGCAGATCATCGAGCACAAGTGGCTGCTCTCCGAGCGGGCCGGCCGGGACGTCGGGATGGCGCCCGCCGTGCAGACGTACCTGGCGGACGTGCTGGTGCACCGCCCCGACGAACAGGCCGTCCTCGGCGTCGACGCCCCCGCCCTGAGCTGAGCCGACTGCCGCTTCGTCACTCCACCCAGGAGCCTGCGCGCAGCACCCGCACGACGTTCAGCTCGTCGTCGAGCACGACGAGGTCGGAGCGGAGGCCGACCTGGAGGGCACCGAGCCGGTCGCCCAGACCGATCGCGCGCGCCGGGGTGGTCGCTGCCATCCGGGCGGCGTCGGCCATCGGGATTCCGGCGTGCACCGCGTGCCGCAGCGCCGCGTCCATGGTCAGCGTGCTGCCGGCGATTGCGCCGTCGCGGGCGAGCCGGGCCACGCCGTCGGTCACCGTGACGGCCTGACCGCCCAACTCGTACTCACCGTCGGCCATCCCGGCGGCGGCCATCGCGTCGGTGATCAGCGCGGCCCGGTCGGGTCCGGCGGTCGTCGTGGTGAAGGTCAGCATGCCGTCGTGCAGGTGCACGCCGTCGGCGACCAGTTCGCAGACCACTGTGGACGCGTCGAGCAGGGCCACCACCGGGCCCGGCTCACGGTGGTGCACCGGGCGCATGCCGTTGAACAGGTGCGTTCCCACGCTCGCCCCGGCGGCGATCGCGGCCCGGGTCTGCTCGTAGGTGGCGTCGGTGTGGCCCACGGCTGCCACCACGCGCTGCGCGGTGAGCAGCTTGATCGCCTCCAGCGCGCCGTCGCGCTCCGGGGCGAGGGTGACCATGCGGATCGCGCCGCGGCCCAGCTCGATCAGCTCGGCCAGCTCGTCGGTCGACGGGTCGCGCAGGTACTCGGGGTTCTGCGCGCCGCAGCGGTCGGCGGAGAGGTAGGGGCCCTCGAAGTGGATTCCCGCCAGCACACCCTCGTCGACGAGCGGGGCGAACGCCTCGGTGGCCGAGCGCATCACCTCCAAGGGCGCGCTGACCAGGCTGGCCAACAGCGTGGTGGTGCCGTGTCCCAGGTGGAAGGCGGCCGCCGCGCGGGCCTGGTCGGCGTCCCCGGTGGTGAAGGTGTGCCCGCCGCCGCCGTGCGTGTGCATGTCGACGAGGCCCGGCAGGATCCAGTGCCCGTCGCGGACCGACGGATACTCGGCCACGGCGGTGATCCGTTCACCGTCCCACTCGACGCACCCCTGCCGGATGACACCGTTCGGGGTCACCACTCGGCCGTTCACCCGTTCGGTCATCGTTCCTCCTGATGGTCAAGCACGGTCAGGGTGTCCAGCGCGAGGAGAGCGGCGCCCAGGCAGCCCGCCTCGTCGCCGAGGGCCGCCGCGACGAGACGCGGCTCCCGGTGGAAGGTCATCCGGTCGTGCAGGGCCGCCCGCAGGGGGACGAGCAGCAGGTCACCCGCCTGGGCGAGACCGCCGCCGAGCACGATCGTCGTCACGTCGAACAGCGCCTGCCCGGTGGCGAGGCCGTCGGCGAGTGCCTCGACGGCAGCTCGCCAGACTCCGGCGGCGAGTGGTTCGCCGGCCGCGGCCCGTTCCGCGACGGCGGCCGCCGTCGCCGGGGCATCGGGGCTGCCGCCGGCCAGTTCGGTGTAGCGCCGGCCGATCGCGGACGCCGAGGCGACCGCCTCCAGGCAACCGGGTCGCCCGCATCCGCAGCGTGGGCCGTCGGGTCGGACCATGATGTGGCCGATCTCGCCGGCCGCGCCGTGCGCGCCGACGGCTGCCACCCCGCCGACGACGTGCGCGGCGGCGATGCCGGTACCGATCGCCACGAAGAGCACGTGGTCGGCGCCGCGTCCGGCGCCGAGCCGGGCCTCGGCGAGACCACCGACGCGTACGTCGTGGCCGAGCGCGGTGGGCAGTCCGAGCCGCCGCACCGCCAGGTCCCGCAGCGGTACGTCCCGGAAGCCCACGTTCGCCGACCACACCGCGACCCCGCGTGCCTCGTCCACCACCCCGGGGACCGCGACGCCGATCGCGACCGGGGTGAGGCCGTCGGCGCGGGCCTTGGCGGCCAGTCCCTCGGCGACGTCGAGGATGGTGTCGACCACGGCGGCCGGGCCGCGCGCGGCGTCGGTGGGGTGTCGTTCGGTGCGTACGGCGACACCGTCCGGCCGGACCAGGGCGCACTTCATGCCGGTGCCGCCGATGTCCAGCGCCACGACCACCCGGTCGCTCATGCGAGTACCACGGACCGGGACAGGTGTCGGGGCGCGTCCGGGTCGAGGCCACGGCTGGTCGCCAGGGCGACCGCGAAGCGCTGGGCCAGGATCAGGTCGGCCATCGGGTCGACCGGGGTGCGACCGGCCGACCAGCTGCCGAGCACCGTGCGCCAACCGTGCGTACGGCTGTGCACGAAGGCGGCGCCGGTGGCGGCGACGTCCTCGGGCAGCCCGTCGGGCAGCTCGCCGAACGCCCAGACCAACCGGCCCGGGGCGGCGATCGAGATGGGACCGTGTCGGTAGTCCATCGCGGGGTAGGCCTCGGCCCAGAAGGTGGCCGCCTCCCGGCACTTGAGCGCGGCCTCCTGGGCGAGGCCGACCGTCCAGCCGCGACCGAGGAAGGTGGCCTGCCCGATGGTGGCCGGGTCGATCGGCAGCGGGGAGCGCACCGCCACCTCGGCGTCGGCGGCGAGCGCGGTCACCGGGTCGCCGAGGTGCGCGCGCAGCAGGGCCAGCGCGGTCGTCGCGAAGCGGGTCTGCACCACCGACCGCTCGTCGGCGAAGGGCATGGTCACCGCAGCGGCGGCCAGGTCGACGGCCGGTGCCGCCGGATCGCCGACGATGACGGTGGTGGGCGTACGACCGCGTAGCGCGGCGAGCAGCTCCAGTACCTCGGTGGTGGTGCCGGAGCGGGTGATCGCGATGAGCCGGTCGTAGTGGCGGCCGGTGGGGAACTCGGACGCCTGGAACGCGTCGGTCTCGCCCTGGCCGACCTGCTCGCGGCGGGCCGCGTACGCCATTGCCATGAACCACGACGTGCCGCAACCGACGACGGCGACCCGCTCGCCGGGGTGCGGGAGGTCGTCGCGTACGACGTCGGACAGCGAGGCGGCCTCCCGCCAGCAGTCGGGTTGGCTCGCGATCTCCGCGTCCACGTACGCCATTGGTAACTCCTCGCAGGGCCGACCTGTCTGCGCAATACGGCTCGTTAGGGCCATATTTCGCGCGTTATTCTGCGCGAATCGGGGTGGTCGTGGCAACCGACCGGCCGATCGCGCAGACCGGCCTTTTGCGCCCGCCCAGTTTCGCGCACTAGTGTGCACGCAATCAATCACCGAGCGTGCAGTTGCTGGGAGGGTCGCCGAGGTGGACCGGTACGCCAGATGGAACGCCCTGCTGGAGATGCTGACCGACAACGGTCGGGTCAGCGTCGAGGCGGCCGCCGAGCGGCTGGACGTCTCCCAGGCCACCATCCGGCGCGACTTCGACCAGCTCGCCCAGCAGCAGATGATCACCAGAACCCGGGGTGGCGCGGTCGCCAACGGCGTGTCGTACGACCTGCCGCTGCGCTACAAGACGGCCAAGCACTCGGCCGAGAAGCAGCGGATCGGGGCCGCCGCCGCAGCGCTGGTCACGCCCGGCACCGTGGTCGGCCTGAACGGCGGCACCACCAGCACGGAGGTGGCCCGGGCGCTCGCCGTCCGGCCGGACCTGAACACCAGCGCCGAAGGTGCCCAGCTCACCGTGGTGACGAACGCGCTGAACATCGCCAACGAGCTGCTCGTGCGGTCGCGGATGAAGGTCGTGGTGGCCGGCGGCGTGGTGCGCCCGAAGTCGTTCGAGCTGGTCGGCCCGCTGGGCGGCGCATTGCTGCGTGAGGTCACCCTCGACGTCGCCCTGCTCGGCGTGGACGCGATCGACCCGCAGCTCGGTGCCGCCGCCCATCACGAGGGGGAGGCGGCCATGAACAACCTGATGGTGGCCCGTGCCAAGCGGGTCGTGATCATCGCGGACTCGTCCAAGTTGGGCGGTCACGCCTTCGCCCGGATCTGCCCGGTCGAGCGGGTCGAGACGCTGGTGACCGACTCCGGGGCCGCGCCCGAGGTGGTGGAGGCGTTCCGGGCCGCCGGCGTGCAGGTCGTCTGCGCCTGAACGGTCACGCTCCGTCGATGGTATGCATCGACCGGCGTGTCAATGCATACCGCGTATTGCGCATCGCTGCATACCGCGTATGGTGTCGGCTGTCACGCCCACCATCGGGGGAGGTGCAGCTTGCCAGCTGTCCTGGAGATCGAAGGTCTACGTAAGACGTACAAGAGTCGTCGACGCGGCACCCGCAACGCGCTCGACGGCTTCGACATGCGGGTCGACGCGGGGCAGGTGCATGGCTTCCTGGGTCCCAACGGGTCCGGTAAGACCACCACTCTGCGTACGCTTCTCGGCCTGATCCGACCCGACGGCGGACGGATGACGCTGCTCGGGCACGAGGTCCCCGACGCGCTGCCCACGGTCGC
The DNA here is from genome assembly GCF_043197485.1 of Micromonospora sp. NPDC049102. NCBI lineage: Bacteria > Bacillati > Actinomycetota > Actinomycetes > Micromonosporales > Micromonosporaceae > Micromonospora > Micromonospora sp. NPDC049102. Next base: position 90,802 of record NZ_JBICTE010000003.1, read on the forward strand.
CGGCCAGGTCGGCGCGATCGTCGAGAGCCCACAGTTCTTTCCGCACTTCACGGCACGGGACACACTGTCCCTGCTGGCGGGTGCGGGCGAGGTGCCCGCAACACGGGTCGACGAGGTCCTGGAACTCGTCGGGCTGCGCGACCGGTCCGGCGAGCGGGTCAAGACGTACTCACTGGGCATGAAGCAGCGGCTCGCCGTCGCGTCCGCCCTGCTGAAGAACCCGAAGCTGCTCATCCTCGACGAGCCGGCCAACGGCCTCGACCCGGGCGGCATCCGGGAGATGCGCACGCTGATGCGCACCCTCGCCGAATCCGGCATGACCGTGGTGCTGTCCAGCCACATCCTCGGCGAGATCCAGCTCATCTGCGACTCGGTCACCATCATCTCGCTCGGCCGGCGGGTCGCCTTCGGCCCGGTCGACGAGGTGCTCGCCCAGCACTCGTCCGGCGCGGTCCGGGTCCGCCTGGAGGCGGTCAGCGACCTGCCGACGGCCACCGAGGCCCTCACCCGGGCGGGTGTCCGGGTCACCGGGCACCCGGACCACCTGATGCTGACCGGCGTCGACAAGCCGGCCACCATCACCCGGCTGCTCGCCGAGCAGCACCTGTACGTCAGTGAGCTGGCTCCGATCGCGGTCGATCTGGAGAGTGTCTTCCTCGAACTGACCGCCACCGCGCCGGTCCCCGGCCAGCACCGGCAGGTCGACGAGTCCACGAGGGTCGGTGGGACGGGTCAGCCCGGCGCCACCGGGGGAGGGTGGGGCGCGTGAGCCTCTATCGGACGGAGCTGCGCCGACTGACCAAGCGGCGCTTCACCCGCTACATGACGCTGCTCGGCCTGCTGGTGCTGGCCGCGGTGGTGGTCGGTGTCTTCTTCACCAACCAGAAGATCGACGCCAGTCAGATCGCCAAGGCCGAGCGGCAGGCCGACCAGCAGTACCAGGAGCAGGTCCGCTACAGCGAGCAGGATCGGGTCAACTGCGAGCAGGCCAAGAAGGCCGGCACGTCGAACGACGGTCGCTACCCCGAGGACTGTTCGATGATCACGCCTCCGTCGCGGGACCAGATCGAGGCGGAGTGGTTCCTGCCGTCGACGTTCAACTTCCGCGAGACCTTCGACGAGACACTGGTCCCGTTCGCGGCGATCCTCGCCCTGGTCGGGTTCGTGGTCGGCGCGTCCTTCGTCGGGGCCGAGTGGAGCACCGGCGGCATGATGAACCTGCTGCTCTGGCGGCCGAAGCGGCTCACCGTACTGCTCACCAAGCTGGCCGCGCTGCTCACCGGCATCCTGGCGGTGACGCTGCCTGCCGCGGTGTTGTGGTTCGCCGGATTCTGGGCGGTCGCCAGCTTCCGAGGCAGCACCGAGAAGATGACCTCGGGCGTCTGGCAGTCGTTCGCGCTGACCGGGTTGCGGGGCGTGGCGCTGGTGCTTGTCATCACCACCATCGGCTTCGCGCTGGCCTCGCTGGGTCGGCACACCGCGATGGCCCTCGGCGGTGTCGTGGCGCTGATGGTGGTCGGCCAGTTCGGCCTCGGCATCCTGCTGGCGATGGCGAACGTCAAGTTCGCCGAGGCGTGGCTGCTGCCCACGTACGCGCTGGCCTGGATGACGAAGACGGTCAAGCTGGAGAACTGGCAGTCCTGCAACGCGACCTACTACGGCGAGTGCAAGCCGGAGACGATGGACATCACCTGGCAGCAGTCGTCCGTGCTGTTCTCGATCGGGCTCGTGGTGATCCTCGGCGCGGCGCTCTGGGCGATGCGTCGCCGCGACATCTCCTGAGCGTCCGGCAGCAGCGGAAGCCCCTGAACCGCCGGGGGCTTCCGCTGCTCTCACAGGGTTGCGCTGGCACTACGTGCGGTCAGCTGAGCTTGCACTCGCTGAGCCGCATCGCGTAGAGCTGTCACCACCGCCTCGACCGCCGTGGATTGTGCCCTCCTGACACCCATGGAGATGTAGATCCGTCGACGCGGCCAGTTTCTCAGCGGCACGGCTTTCAGCCGGGGGTCGAGGTGGGTGGCGATCGCCAGCTCATTCATCAGAGTGATGCCGACACCGGCGGCCACCAGGTTCTGGATGGCGACGATGTCAGAGGCGGTGACGACGATGCGTGGCTGGAATCCGGCTGCCTCGCAGGCCGCGGTGAAGCGGTCGCGCACACTCTCCATCACCCATGATTCCTGCGACAGGTCCGCGAAGTCGATCTCTGGTTGATCAGCTAGCGGATGACCGTGGGGAAGCAGAACACACCTCCGATCGCTCATCAGAGGAATCCGGCGCAGCTTCTGTTCATCGGGGCTGGCGGCCTCATTCGCCCAGTCGCACATGACCGCGAGGTCGACCTCGTTGCTGACGACGAGCGGTGTAGCCTCGGCCGGCTCCAACTGCCGGACGACGACCTTCGTCGGTGTGCCCTGCCCGGCGAGCAGGTCCAGCATGACGGGCACAAGCGTGGAGCAGCTGCTCTGGAAGGCAGCGAGGCGGATCACCGTCCCGGTGTCGGCGTTGAGCGCGGCGATATCGGCCTCGGCCGCGGAGAGCGCCGCGAGGACGACGTCGGCATGGCCGGCCAGCCGCCGACCTGCTTCGGTCAGGCGAACAGTGCGGCCGGCATGCACCACCAGGGGCGTCCCGGCGGCTCGCTCGAGCTGACGCATCTGGTAACTCACCGCAGGCTGCGTGTAGCCCAGGGCACTGGCGGCGGCCGTGTACGAGCCGGTACGTGCCACCTGGGTCAGGGTGAGCAGCTGGCGTGCGTCAAACATGAGGGAAGCATATAAACCTACCTGATCGGTAGGTTAAATCTTTCTATTGGACGGTCGCTCCCGGAGCCGCCACGCTTGCCCGTGGGGCCGCTCGTGCCCCCACCCCGTCGAGCACATCACACCGGCGGCCAGGTTCGAGGTGGTCGCCGGCTTCGAAAGGTTGGCAATGGCACTCCTTCACACCCCTTCGACAGGGGCGTTGGCCAGAACAGGGATCAGGTTCACCGGCACAGTGGCGGCTCTGCTGCTGGCTGCGACCATCGCCGGCTGCGGTGGGCAGAGCGCCGCACTCCCGGGCGGGCAGAGTGGCACCTCCGCAGGAGGCGACAGCATCGAGAAGGTGCTTGCCGAGGCCCCGATCGCGGCACCCAACCTCATCTCCGCCGGCACCACCATGGCCACAATCAAGGAGAAGGGGGTACTGACGGTCGGCGGCACCGAGACCGCGGCGCTCTTCTCGCTGCGCGATCCGTTGACCGGCAAACTCACCGGCTTCGATGCGACTCTGTCGCAACTGCTGGCGAAGTACATCACCGGTAAGCCGGAGACGAAGCTGGTCCAGGTCACGGCGCAGACCAGGGAGCTGCTGCTGCAGAACCGAACCGTTGACACCGTCTTCGCCACGTACACGATCACTCCGGCCCGAGCCGAGAAGATCTCGTTCGCGGGACCGTACTACAGCTCGGGTACCTCCATCCTCGTCAAGAAAAATCGAACCGACATCAAGCAGGTGACGGATCTCGCCGGCAAGTCGGTGGCGACCCAGGCCAACTCAACCGCTGCGGCGACCTTGGCCAAGCAGGTTCCGGACGCGAAGGTGTTGCTCCTCGGCAGCAACGACGAGTGCGTGCAGGCCGTTCGGCAGGGACGCGCCGAGGCATACGTGATCGATCAGGCGATCCTGGTTGGCGATGTGGCCCGCAACCCGGAACTCAAGGTGGTCGGCAACCCCTTCACCACGGAGCCGTACGGCATTGGCCTACCGCCCGGCGACGCCCAGTTCAAGACTTTCGTCAACGACTGGCTGCGGTCGATCGTCGCATCCGGGCTCTGGGAGCGAACCTGGAAGTTGACTGTGGGAACGGCGGTCGAGGGCGCAGCGCCGACGCCACCGCAGCCGGGATCCGTGGCCGGGAGTTAGTGCCGTCGATGGACGTCGTTGGCCACCTTGGCCCGCTGTGGGATGGTCTTCTGGTCACTCTCCAGTTGACCATCCTGTCCTTCGTTGGGGCGCTGTTCCTGGGCGTCGTGCTGGCCGTCATGCGAATCTCTCCCATTCTACCGTTGCGGGCACTGGCCGGCGTCTACGTGGAGGTGGTCCGCAATGTTCCCCTGCTCGTCCTACTGGTGATCTTTGTCTTCGGGTTACCAGAGATCGGCATCATCTACTCGCTATTCTTCACCGTGGTGACAGCCATGGCCCTCTATGGGGCGGCTTTCGTGTGCGAGACGGTGCGTACAGGCGTGGCTACCGTGTCAGTCAATGAAGCCGAAGCGGCGCGGGCGCTCGGGATGACGACATCGCAGACGATCTGGTACGTCATCCTGCCGCGGTCCTTGCGCGCGATGATTCAGCCGCTCGGAAACGTCTTCATCTCGATTGCCCTCAGTAGCTCGCTGGCGGCAGCCGTGGGTGTGAGTGAATTGACCGGGAAGACTGACATGATCAATCTGGAATACGCGGACGCCGGCTTGACGCTTCTGATCAGTGGTGCGCTCTACATCGGGATCACCTTGAGTGGGGGTCTCTTCTTTGGCTGGTTGGAGCGACGGTTGGCAGTCGGCCAATGAGAACCGAAGTTCATCGTCTGTTCGATCCACCCGGTCCGCGGGCAATACGCCGCAACCGCGTCATCACCGTCGCCGTCGCCCTGGTGCTGCCGGCACTTGCGCTGTTGGTGATTTCGCGGTTCGCCGCCGCCGGTCAACTCGAGCCGGGGAAATGGTCCACCTTCGGACAGTGGCCGGTTGTTCGATACCTCCTCGACGGCGTGGGAAAGACGCTCCTCGCGACCGCGGTCGCCACCGGCCTGACCGTGCCCATTGGTCTGCTCGTCGCGCTCGCCAGGTTGGCGCGCAATCCGGTGCCCCGACTACTCGCTGCTGCGTACGTCGAACTGTTTCGCGCGGTGCCGGTCCTGTTGCTGCTGTTCGCCTGCATGATTGCGCTGCCTCGCTACGGCATGCGGATGCCGATATTCTGGCAACTCGTCGTTCCGGTTACGCTGTCCAATATCGCGGTGATCGCCGAGATATTCCGGGCCGGCATCATCGCGTTGCCTCGGGGGCAGACTGAGGCGTCGTACGCCATTGGCATGTCATATTGGCAGTCGATGCGCCTCGTGCTGATTCCGCAAGCTGTCCGTCGGCTCCGGCCCGCGCTCGTGACTCAACTCGTGCGGCTACTGAAGGAGAGCACGCTCGGCTTCGTGGTCAGTTACACGGAGTTGTTGTACGCGGGCAAGGTGCTTGGCGAATACACCCATGCGCTGATCCAGACCTACCTGGTCATAGCGGTCATCTATATCGCTATCAATTCTCTGCTCTCGTGGTTCGCGGGAGCGCTTGAACGTAGGTCAGCACTGAAAGCCTACTAGAAGAGCCGGCAAGCTTCCTGGAAACCTCACATCGCCGAAAGGTCCAATCGCCAGCATGTGTCGCCTCCTCGGCGTCGTCTCGTCGTCCCCAGATACCATCGCGAACCTTCTCGACGAAGACCTGCCCAGCTTCACCGCCCTCTCCGAGGAACACGCGGACGGTTGGGGGGTGGCCTATCGGACCGTCGACGGGATCGGTGCGAGGCGTTCGGTGGAGCCTGCCTATCAGAGTTCGGCTTATGACCACACAGTCGGTGCCATCCGGACCGATCTCGCTCTGCTGCATCTCCGACTCGCCAATCCGGGTTCGCGGTTGACCGAGTCGAACACGCATCCGTTCGTGCTGGGAGCCACCGCTTTCGCGCACAACGGCCACTTCAGCCCGCCGGACGCGCTGGACGATCTCATCGATCCGGATCTGCTGGCCCTGGCCGCTGGTGATACGGACAGCGAACGCTACTTCCTCCTCGTCCTACAGGAGCTTCGAGGCGGCCAGGACCCGGTGTCCGCACTGCAGAACGCGTCCCGATCGGTGCGCGAACGTACGACGTTCAGCGGTTTGAACTGTCTCCTGCTGACACCCGACACGCTGTACGCCCACAGCGACAACGACCCGGAGTCGGAGGTCAGTCGCCGTAGGGGACCAGACTTCTTCAGGCTCAGCTACCGTGTCACGGCCGATCGTGTCGTGGTGGCATCCAGCGGTTGGACTCAGCCCCAGACGCGGTGGACCGGCCTCGGTAGCGGTACCGTGCTGCAGATCGACCGCACCGGCCTGCGGGTGCAGGTGCACGAGCCCAGCGCCATCCCAAACCGCGTGCCGTGAGTTAACTGGATCTCGCCGTCGTGGTTGGCCGCCCGGGGGCCTGCTGGCGTTCAGCAGTTGAGCACCTCGGCGGCCAGCCGCTGGAAATCTGCACCTCTGTTTCCGTTGGAGGTCTGGGCCGACACGCTGCGGATCGCGTCGACCCAATCTTGCTTCCCCGCGATGCTCAGGCTGCCGGACCTTGCCTTCACGTACTCCAACGCCTTTGATACATCGTTGTCGAGCATCAACCTCATCGCCTCCATGACTGTCGCCGCGCCAGCGGTCTGGTGGCCAGTCTGTTTGATGAGGCTCACGCGTTGGTCGACAGGAATGTTGCTACCCCGGTCGTCGATCAGCAGGCGGTTGCGTTCGACCGGGTCCGTCGACTCCTGGTAGTCGAGGACGAACTCGGCCTCGCCTGATGCTCCGAACTCGCCCAGCAACGGTGTGAACTTGTCGAACCATTCATCGTCGTCGACTTGCTGAACGATCACTCTCAGGTCGTCGCGCACCCGCTGGAGCGCAGCGTCGGCTTCGGTCGTACTGCGTCGCCTGAGCTCGGCGATGTCACTGAAGAGGGTGTTGACGACCGTCAGCTTCGCGTCCCTGTTCGGCGCGAGCAGCAGCTTGCCGACCGTTGTGCTCGTCGAGCCGAGGACCGGCCCGTCCAGCGCGGTGGCTCGCCGGAGAAACCAGGGCTTTAGACGGCCTTCGTCCAGGTCGACAGCGGACGAGGGAGCGGCGTACGCCCGCCAGATCGGGTTCAGCGCCAGGCCTGTGCCGTTGGCTGGCGACTTGGGGACGAGATGCACGATGCTGAGGCGGTAATTCTCCGACAACTTCTTGAGGCTGGCGTTCAGTGCTGCCTCAGTGACCACGACGGCCTGCTGCCCGCTGAGGGCGAACTGTTGAACCAGGCGCCTGACGTCTCGGATGACCTCGCCGGGGGCCTCCACACCCCGCTTCTGCACGCCCAGGTAGATGACTTGGCGGTCGACGTTGCGCGCGGCTTCGCGGATCTCGTTCTGCGTCTGATCGGCGGGCAGGTGGCCCCGCCAGTAGAGGTTGGATCGTTCCTTGTCGCGCACGACGCCCGGTGGCAGCAGCGCGTTGTCCAGAAGGGGCGGACTCGGGGGCTCTGCAGACGACGGGCGAAGATCACCGGTGGACGCGTCGACTCCGGTGTCCTGCAGGAAACCGTCGAGGTCGACGGGTCGGCCGCTTGCGTCGAGCACGAGCACGTCGGTACCAGGTGCGGACAACTGTCTGTACCGGTCGTCGTCGACCGTCGCGACCTTGTCGAACAGACCACGCTCCTGCGTGTCCAGCCACCGCAGCTGGACCTGCCCACTGCGGTCATCAGCCAGGAGCCAGTACACGTGAGCCGGCTGACCGGTGGGTCGAACAGCCACGAGCATCATCGCACTCGGATTTCGCTCCATAGCCCGCCACAATCGTGCAGGATCGACCTGATACGCGGGCGTCAGACTGGTGCCGCCGAGAGCGCTGACGAGGTCAGACAGGTGCGGATCCGTGAACACGGAATCGTCGACGGTTTGGTTGCTGATCCGACCGTGAAATGCGGCGAACGCTCCCATAGCGCGCATCAAACAGTCTGACTCGCGATTCGGAAGCGGATGGGCGGCAGACTGGTTTGTGGAGATCCATCCGCTGAGCCGTTCGGCCGAGCGGCCCGACTTCGGGTCGTTCCGCACTGCGGCCACGGCCGCGCTGAACGGACTCTCGGTGCCGGAGGTGGGCGACTTCGGCTTCTCGATCTCGGCCAGCAGCTCCGTAACCTTGGCGTCCGTCACGAGTTTCCGACGGTGCCACTCCTGCTGCTCACGTACCCAGGCGGCATCGAGGTCATCGAGGGAGGTTGCGGTGGTCGGCGTCGGAGCCGACGTGCTCGTGGCGTCGGGTGCGGCTGCTTGGTTCAGCTCGCCAGCGAGCCGCGCGCGTTCGTAGGCCAAGTTCGCTGAGCGCCAGGCGATGAAGCTCTGCTGCTGCGACATTGCCGCCGAATTCGCCGCGGCGAGCCGCTCCATCGCCCGAGGGTCGTCGGCAAAGCCTAGATGGTGCGCCGCATCGACCAGGTCCATCCAGACCGGGGCCGCGTCGGGAATCGTCACCATCAGCGCGGCTGTGGTGTCCGCGGTGGCCCTGGGCATGCTGGCCATGACGACGAGCTGCTCGGTCCACTCGATCAAGGCGCTCGGCTCCCTGCTGTGGAGCAGGGACAGGTCGACGACACCACCCAGGCCGGTACCCGCATCCTGTGAACCGGCCAGCCCGCTGGCGGCATCGGCACCTGCACCGACTCGGTTCGAACTCGACCTGTGGTCGTGGGCGCCCCAGTAGCTGTCCGTCGGCGCGCTGGTCGGGTCAGCTTGTCCAGCGTGACTGTCGACCTGTCCGGGCCGACCGCTGCCCGCACCGGAGAACGTTGCGACGTCGATCCGGCTTTCGCTGCTGCTCGTGCCGGAGCTGGTGTTGCGGCCACCACGCGTATCCCGGACGTGCGGCGGTTGCACGGAAACGAGCCGAGCGCGAACGATTCTGCTGTGCAGGGTGAGGGTCATCTTGCCGCCCACCAATCGCGGATCCTCGATCGGTATCTCCAGCGGACCGGACAGGCGGGTTCGCAGGGTGCCCCACAGCATGCTCTGCCCCAGCGAGGTGATCAGCTGGTGCGCGAGGAAGCCGCCGAGCTTGGCCTCGTCGCCAGCCAACCCAGCGCCGATCAGAGCTTGCATCGCTGCGGCCTGGACCGCCGCAGCGCCTCGGAAGTCCGCTACCTGGAACTGCGGCGGCAGTCGCAGCGACGTCGTGCCCTCGTTGCCGAAAGAGTGCTCCCCTAATTGCCAGCGGCGAAGGTTGGCCTCGGCAGGGTGAGACACGAGTCGCGTCCACGACACGGGTCGGGGAGTTCCGAGGTCCTTGGCATCGGTCCGGAGGTGGTTGGCGAACTTGTCGGTGACCAGGTCGTGTCCGATTCGCAGCGGAGCGCCCAGTGGAAGACCTCGGTGGTACGCGTTCGCCAGCAACGTGACCCGTTGGCGCACCTCGGCCCATGCACCCGGCATGTCGACGGCCACCATTTCCCGATCTGCGACCGTCGAGACCCGGGCGCTCTGATGGGCTCTGCCCAGTGTCCCGGTCATGCCGGTAGACCCTGAGCGTTGAGGCTCCACCGCGCCGGCGAAGACTTCTGTCACCGTTTCCGTAGCGGTGTAGCCGACCTGCTGAAGGCTCCTCGCGGCCGTGCTCGTCACGTCGAGCTCCAGGTTTCTCGGACCCGCGGTCACCTGTGTGATGTGCGGTTCCGTCGGCAGCCCCCCGTCGTCCTGCGCAACCACCTGCAACACGATTTGAACCGTGCGGCGACCGATTCGTCCCGGGTAGGTGAGCAGGAGTGAAATGCCCCCATCGATCAGCGCGCCCCAGTTTCCCTCAAGATGTTCGCTGGTCGTGTGGTCCAAGACCAGATCGGCGTTGTTCAACCCTGTCTTGTTGTCGCCGATCAGGGGCTCGGCATCACCGACGTTGAGCTGTTGTGGAAAGTGGATGTTCCGGAGCCAGGTCAGCACCTCGCTGCCTACCGCCTGCACGTTCAACAGCCGTGCCGAGCCGAGGTTCCGTGGCGGACTGAGAAGCGCTCCGCCGCCGAGGGTGAGCGAGGACGTCGGTGCGGTGTTGAACGGCTGGGCGATGAAGAGAGAAGGTTCGGTGGAGGTCGGCGGCCGAGGGGCATCCAGCACACCCATTCGGCGAGCCGTCGCGGACATCATCAGCCCGAATGCGGTCGCATTCTCGACGGATCGGCTGGCGCTGAAAAAGCTGTCCGATCCGATCACGGGCTCGTTGGTGAGAACGGCGTGGACCACGAAGCGAACACGGGCCTGCACGGGAACCTGCAGTCCGCGATCGTGATAGTTGGTGTCGTTGCGTTCGATTTCTGTACTCAAGCTAAATGACCGGAGTTTCGCCCTCCCTGCGGTACGTCGGCGAACTGAATCACCCTGAACCATTCCGGACGACGACCCCGCGTGAGCGCCCGGACCGGCGGAGAGTGAGCCCTGCACACCGCGCGTCCAGGAACTGTTGACGCTGTGGTTCACGGCGATGCCATGCTCGATCGCATGTTCGAGCACGCCCTGTGGGCCGATCTTGGGCGTCTCGACGAAGGCGCGGACGTACACCGAGCCGCTGACCGCCGGGTCGTTGAGGATCTCGCCGAGACCGTGCAGGCGGACGGCCTGTCGGGTCATCGTGGGCAGGAGCGCGGCCACCCGATCTGGAGTGAGCTGCTGGTGCAGCAGGTAGTGCGACAGGCTGGCGGGAGTGGTGATCCCGACGGCGGTGCCGCGAGCAGAGGCACCCTGTTGAATCATCAGTTGCCGGGCCTGGGTCACCGCTTGCTCGACCGCCGTCACCAAGGCGTCGGTGCCGTGGACATAGGAGAGGTGGTCCCAGTTGGTCACCATCTTCGTAGGTGCATCGCCGAGCGTCCGGTCACGCGAATGCCGCCGTTTGAGGTTAACGGTTGAAATCTTCGGCTCAGGCAGGTCGACAACACCCGCCAGGGCGGCATTCTTATCCTCGAAGGTGAGATCCCGGGAGATGGAGAAACCGACAGGAAGGCTGAACGTTTGTGAATCCACGTCGCCGATGAGACGAACCGGGCGTGGCTCGGCACCGAGCAGGCGCTTCCAGAGTTGGTTTATCCGACTCACCGGACTCTTCAGCGCGTACACCCCGAGCGTGACCTCGAAATCCTGCACGTAGACCGCTTGGGCCTTGTCACCACCATCGAGGAAAGTCTCGTTAGTGGTCTTGGTCACGGTTGTTTGGCGCCGACGGAGGTAGCGGAGCATCGCGGCGAAGAAGCCGACACGCCCGACTCGGATCCTGGCGTTCGGGCCGATGCTGGTGTTGATCGCGCCGACGGATTCGGTAGTGTGCGTCACGCCGCGTTGCAGACGGTGCGGCGTCGAGGGCAGCGTTCGGCCCTGGGGAGGTTGCACGACAACGGACGCGGCAGGCTGCTCGACCTCTTCAGAGTCCTCGGGAATCGTCACCATGAGCGGCGGTGGAGTTCGCTCGTCATTGCGAATGCCGATGTACTGCGGTTCTACGTCGGGACGGGCGTTGCGGAGTTGAATGATCAGCGCCAAAGAACGGGAACCGTTGTCGAGACCCAGCCGAACAGCGATGTGTCCGGCGGTCAGGCTGAGGAAATCAGCCGCCATCCGTGTCGCCCCAGCCTGCGTGGTGAGGCTCTCTTCGTTGAGCATTGCCTGCATGATCCGCCTGGTCACCATTCGTTTGGTCTGCGGCGTATCCCAGGCCGGCAAGAAGTCCCGAAACTCTGCGTTCTCCGGCCGATCCAACAGGAGTCGGAGGCGCTCTGCTATGCGGATCGCGATTCGTTCGGCCCCGAAGAGAGTCGTCTGCCCGAGCCGGAGCTGACCATCGCGCCACATGTACGTGGGCAGGTGTCGACGCGCGGTAGGCATCGTGGCTACACGGAGGCGTTCGATCAGTTCAGTGCCTTCCGCCGACACCGCTTCCGCCGCGGTCTGCTCGCGACGCGCCGTCGGCCCGACCACACGATGGATGGCTGCGCGGTAGATGCCGGCCGGCACTTCCTCTACCGCCTCAAGTTCCGAGACGACCGGGGCCGGGTCCACTCCGCGACGGTGCCAGAACCGCACCCGGTCCCGGGACGTGACCCGCATGACTGTGGCCCGGTACCGGGTGCGCACCAGCACGGTCGGAACGGTCAATTCCTGCCCTGCGCGGCTGCTGGTAGCTGTTGCCGAGTTTGCGCCAATCATGCTGCTCTGCGTGGCCGTCATGCCGGCGGAAATGAGCGACAAGGGGTAGATCGAGCTGACGGTGGCCTGCAGCCGCAGGCCGGTCCGGCTGTCGGTGCGAGTTCCTACGTCACTGACCGCTGTTGGCTGTTTGCGGAGCCAGGCGTCAGCGGCGGGGGTGCCGATCTGCTCCGCCGACACGAGCTGCAACCGAGTCCGCAAGCCCGCTGAGGACGGCATCCTGAACCAGCACCGGCTGGACAGGAAACGAGGACCGTGAATGTTGCGAAGCAGCCGTTTGAGTGCTCTACCTCCCGACCAGTGGCTGTAGATCTGCTGCCGGTTCTCGCTTGCGGCAGGCGCGATCGATTCGTCGCCGATCAGTTCGGCCACCTTGCGGGCTAGTCCGCCGGTCTCGTCACCGACCTGCACCGTCGACAGGCTGGGTGTCAGCAGAGTCACTGCCGCGTCGTCGAGCGTGTGCGCCGGGCCTGGCGCTGGCGTCATGAGCGCCAGACGCTTGGTGATCCGAAACCAGTGTGAGCCCACTGATGTTTCAGCCGCGTCGGCCGGCGGCTCGTTGTCGCGCCAGACGCGCAGGGTCAGTTCTGAATCGACGAGGTACGAGTCGGCCTCGCCCCAGGATGCTTGGGCATCGGTCGTGGTCATGCTGGCCTGGCTGCTTTGTGTTGCTCTTGCGTCCAAGGCCGCTGCGCCAAGGGTCACGGGCACCCCCGCAGCGATCAGCGGTATCGGTACCTGGAAGAACCCGCGCTGCGGGCGGCCACGACCGTGCTGAGTATTTGTTTGGTCCCGGCTGAACTGGCTGAGCCGGTTGCCTGAGTCGATGCGGACCTGATCGGTCATCTTCGGTCGTGGCGTCAGGGACACCCAGACGATCTCCCGCCGACCTGACTTCCACCAGTGCCCCGAGCGGGTCCGGACCACGAAAGCTCGGCTGTTGTGGAGGAACGTCTCAGGTTCGGTGGAGAGTGCCTCGATCAAGGGATGAGCGTCGGCAGCTAGGTCGAACTCGCGCAGCGCGGAGCGTACGTGTTCGATGAGCCGCGCCGACCAGCTCGGCATGTCGAAGGGGGTCGCCGGCACGTTGAGCAGGTGTGGCACAGCGGCTACGGCAGCTCGGACCGTCGCCGCGTCGTCCGGGGACGCCTCCTTGACCAGCGCCCAGACCGCCTCGGCCTCGGCCCTGTCGGTGTGTCCCTGCGCCGTGGGAGGGTCGGCCGACAGCTGAGGCCGCCCGGGCGCGGGCAGGCTGGCAGGAAAGATGGGGGTCTGCAACGTCGATACCGCGGCGCGGAGCCGAGCACCCCACCGCCCCGGGCGTCTCGGGCCGACGAACGGATCGAGCAACGCCGCCAATGTGCGGTCATTGCCGAGACCGCTGATCGGGTCAGCGGATTGTAGGAGCGCGGCGATGGTGGTCGCGTTTCCGGACGGGTCGATGAGCAGAACCTGTGTGCCGGGCGCGGTGAGTTGCCGGTTCAGGGAAGAGCCAGCGGATGCGTCCGTTTCGGGAAGCCCGGCGACGTGTACGCGGGCCACGGATAGTCCAGGGACGACCCAACGTGCAAGGACGTGTCCGGCCTGGCCATCGGCGATCAGGCCGGACAGCCTGGTCGGGCTGGCGGCGAAGCGCACGAATGCCAGCGTGCCGGGCGCGCGCTGCAGAGCGGCGAACAACAACCGGACGTCGGCCAACGGACTGAAGTCTCCCCCAATCACCTGCGCGAGACGGGAGGGATCGAGGTCAGCAAGGAGCTCCGAGGGGGAGGCCAGCTGCGGTGCACGTTGAAGCGAGGCAATGTACGACTTCACCGCGGCGACCACGGTGTGCCGGTCGGGCAGGTCTGTCGTCGGGCTCAGGCGGTCCTGGTCAACTTCCCGGACGAGCGTCCGCATGGTGCTGACGGTGTTCAGCCGTGCGGCGAGGATCGGATCGTAGGCCTCGGGGCGCAGCCGCCCCGGTGGGGTGAGTGAGGCGTCGTAGCGGCGGACCAACTCGATCAGTTGCGCGGTGCGTTCCCGCAGCGTTGCCAGGTACGCCGCCGGCGACGCGTGCGTGCCGATCGGGTTCCAGTCCCGCAGGGAAGGTGGCTCATCGCGTTGTTGACTCGCCTTGTGCGCTGCTTGGGGGTCGAAGGATCCGAGCTGCTCTATCGCCCACTGTTCGGTGCGTCGGTAGCGTGCGTTCACCAGGTGCTCGGCGGGCAGCACGAGCACGGCATTCGCCTCGCCGCGCGCGTCGAACGGCAGGAGCCGCGGGGCGTGCCGGACCCACGACTCAGGTACCTGTGCCAGGGTCGGAAGGCCAACCTGGTCGGCGCGGGTCATTGCCGGTGCCACGCCGGGTGCGAGTCCGTGGGGTACATGCACCATTCTCGCGAGTAGGTCCAACGACTGGTCGCGCAGGATGACGGCGACGGCCCCCTGGTCGACGACCGCTGTGTCGATGTGCACCTGGTGCAAGCCCTGCACTGGCGGTGCGTTGAGCACCGCGTCGGGCACGACACCGCCGGGGCCAATCCACATACCCGAGCGCACCCACGTAACGATGGACTCGACGCAGACCGGTTCGGCGGGTTGGCTCACCTCGCATCCCCTTTCAGCGGATAGACCCCGACAGCGTCACCGCAACCTAGGGGCCGGACGTTTCGTACGTGCTCTACGTCAGTCGCGATCCGACAACGGAGTGGATGTTGGTCACTCGTGCGATTGACATCGGAGGTGCGCGCGAGGTCGTGGTGTCTCGGCCATATCCTACTATCTATAGCGGTTAGGTAGTGATCTAAGTGGGCCCGCGCTCGGGGACCGTGGTCGGGGCTCAGCGGAAAACGCGCGAAGTCAGCCTGCCGGCCACGTCAGTTACTGCGACCCTGATCGGCCTTGGCTAGGCTGAATGGCATGCCCACCGATCCCGTCCCGGCCGCAGCCGAGCCGTCCACTGACGATCGTTGGGCTGACGACATCGCCGCTAGTAGGCTGCCCGTCCCTACACCACGCCCGGCACCGCCCATTGAGACCGCGGACGGGCCGGAGCCGCCCATCGAACGCCCCGACGAGGTCGGGTTGACCGAGCGGGAATGCGCCATCCTTGCCTTCGAGCAGCGCTGGTGGCGGCACGCCGGCGCCAAGGAGCAGGCTCTGCGGGACACCTTCGGGATCTCCGCGACCCGCTACTACCAGTTGCTCAACGGGCTGCTGGACAATCCGGCCGCACTCGCCGCCGATCCCGTACTGATCAACCGACTGCGCCGGCTCCGCTCGTCGCGGGCCCGCAACCGTCGCCGTTGACGTTCGCCCTACTTCTTCTCGTACCCCTGTGGCCCGTTGCCGATGGCGAGCAACGTCAGCGCCCACCCGGACGGTCTGCGCGGTTCCGACGCCGCCGTCCGCGATCCGCCGGATACCCCCGTTCCTGCCGCGTCCGGTCGTCCGGAAACTCCGGGAATGACTGCTGCTGACGCGACCGCTCGTGCTGCCTCCGATGCGGTGGGCTTCGGCCCTCATTGGGTGCTCATGCCAGGCCAGCACAGCTACCGGTTCGCATGTCGGCCGCGTGGACGGGTAGGCGACGAGTGTTCCGGGGTCGCCAGGCGACCGAGCACCCAGGAGGGGAGCGGAGCATGACGGCAACGAATCAGAGCGGTAGGGGGCAGCAGGCCCGGCAGGAGGCGTCCCGCGTCGGCCACCAGGCAACGCAGGCCGGCGGGCAGGTCGCCCACACCGCCGCCGAGCAGGGCGGGCAGGTGGCCGCCGAGGCGCGCCGACAGGCCCGGCAGCTGACCGGCCAGGCCGGCGGACAGCTTCGGGAACAGGCGCAGACGCAGCAGCGGCGCGCCGCCGACGGTCTCCGCGACATCGGTCGCGAACTAGGATCGATGGCCGAGCGCGACGGCGATACCGGGCTGGCCGGTCAGGCGGTACGCCGGGTGGCCGACGCCGCCCAACAGGCCGCCGGCTGGCTCGACGAGCGCGAGCCCGGCGAGGTGCTCGACGATGTCCGCACGTACGCCCGGCGTCACCCGGGCACGTTCCTGGCCGGCGCGGCGGTGACCGGACTTCTGGTCGGACGGCTCACCCGTGGGCTGACCGGATCGTCCTCCGGCAACGGCGGGAGCGCAGGCATGCCGAGTGCCCAGCCGGCCGCTCCCCAGGGCACACCGGCGGAGACCGGGCAGGCGCAGCCGTACGTGGGGGCGGCGCGGGCGCGGAACGTCTCGCCCGCCGGTCGTCCGCAGGGGGATCTGCCCGGCGGGGTGGCGCCGTGAGCGCCCCCGAGAAGGAGCGGACCCAGGCATCGGTCGGTGACCTCCTCGGCGACGTGACCAGGGACATGTCCACCCTGGTGCGCAAGGAGGTCGAGCTGGCCAAGGCCGAGCTGCGCGAGGAGGTCAGCCAGGCGGGCAAGGCCGGCGGTATGTTCGGCGGTGCCGGGCTCGCCGGGTTCCTGGCGGTTCTCTTCGTGTCGTACGCCGCGTGGTGGGGGCTGTCCAACGCGATGGACCAGGGCTGGGCGGCGTTGATCGTCGCGATTGTCTGGGCCGCTGTCGCCGGTGGACTCTTCCTCAACGCACGGACCCAGCTGAAGCGGGCACGCGCGGTACTGCCTCGGACGAAGCAGACCGCCCGGGAGTTGCCGGACGCCCTGCGGGGCCGGTGACCGAGTCGGTAGGGAGCAGACCATGTCCAGTGATCCGGATCGGATCCGGCGGGAGATCGAGACCACCCGCAACGAGTTGAGCAGTGACGTCGACGCCCTGGCCGACAAGGTCAACCCGCGTCGGATCGCCGGTGACAGCGTCGGGCAGGCTCGCGGCGCGCTCACCCGAGCGAAGGAGAAGATGATGGGCAGCTCGAACCATCTGGGGCAGGAGACCGGCCAGCGGATGTCGCACGCCGCGGGCTCCGTACGCGACGAGACCCGGTCGCTCGGGCAGCAGTCCCGCGCGCAGGCGCAGGGCAATCCGCTGGCCGCCGGGCTGGTCGCCTTCGGCGTCGGCCTGCTGGCTGCCTCGCTCGTTCCGCCGAGCGGGCGTGAACGGCAACTCGCCGGCCGGGCGCGGGAGATGGTGAGTGAGCACTCGGGTGAGCTGCGACAGCAGGCGAGCCAGGTCGGCCACCAGGTCCAGGACAACCTGCGGGAGCCCGCGCAGCAGGCGGCCCAGTCGGTGCGGTCCAGCGCCCAGCAGGGCATGTCCACGGTGCGCGACCAGGGCCGTTCGGCCGCCGGTCAGGTGCAGGGACAGGCGCATGCGGCCGCCGACGACCTTCGGCAGCGCTGATGTGACGGGGCCGGCGTCGATGATGCGGGTACGTACCGCGTCCGCGCCGGCCCCGGGCCGGCCTCTCAACGAGGACCTGGTCTTCCAGTTCGGTCCGCTGGTCGGTGTCCTGGACGGCGCGACCGTGCCGGATGGCTTCGACACCGGCTGCGTCCACGGACCGGCGTGGTACGTCCGGCACCTGGCCGCCCGGCTCGCGGTGGCGGAGGCGGCCCGTCCGGCGGCCCGCCTGACCAGCAACCTCGCCGCCGCCATCCTCGCCGTCCGCGCCGACCACGGTGGGCAGTGCGACCTGGACCATCCGGGCACACCGTCCAGCACCGTGTGCCTGCTGCGTGACTGCGGCGACCAGGTGGAGCACCTCGTGCTCTGCGACAGCCCCATGGTGCTGGACGTGGGCGGTCAGGTGAGCGTGGTGACCGACGACCGGCTGGACACCGCGATGGCCGAGCTGCGACAGACCCTGGCCACCGTGCCGGCGGGCGCGTCGGACCCGGTCGAGCGTTTCCGGCACGCGGTGGGCGTCCAGCGGGAGCGGATGAACCGTACCCACGGCTACTGGGTCGCGGCGGCCGACCCGGACGCGGCCTTCCACGCGGTGACCGGGACGTCGCCCCGGCGAGGTTCGGCGGCCCTACGTCGGGCGGCGCTGCTCAGCGACGGCGCGTCCAGTCTCGTCGAGCAGTTCGGGCTGACCGACTGGGCCGGACTGCTGGATCTGCTGAGCGCCGAGGGTCCGGCCGCGCTGCTCGGCAAGGTGCGGGACGCCGAACGCGACCATTCCGACCGGCTCCGCCGGCACAAGCCCAGCGACGACGCCTCGGTGGTGTTCTGCGAGTTCGGCTCGGTCGACCCATAGGCCATATGACGACGGAGCGTGAGGAAAGACACCCGAACCGCCCGACCGGCCGGTACCCGTAGCCGGACCGCCATCCGATGCCGAATGGGGTGGACTTCGGCCGATGGGGCCGGCAGACTGCGGCACGTGGCGGGTGCGGTCCGGCTGGAGCCGGTGGACGAGCGGAATCTGGAGCCGTTGCTCTCCGTAGCGGCGGCGGAGGCCGAGCCGGGTGAGGTGATGCCCCCCGTCGAAGCGCCCGCCGGCTGGTCGCTCGCCCGCCGGGAAGCCTTCCGTGAGTTCCACCGGGCGAGCTTCGCCGGCCTGGATGGCGCGACCGCCTCCCAGATGTACGCGATCCTCGTCGGCGGCGAGGTGGTGGGGATGATCCGGATGACGCGCTGTGACGAGCCGGGCACGGTGGAGACCGGCATGTGGCTCGGCCTCTCGGCGCGCGGGCAGGGGATCGGTGCGGCCGCCCTGCGCGAATTGCTCAATGTCGCCGCCCGTGTTGGCATGCGTGCGGTGGTCGCCGAGACGACGTCCGACAATATTGGCGCGCTCACCGTCCTCGAAAAGTGCGGTGCGAAACTGCGCGAGGACAACGGAAAGGTGCACGCCGAAATCTGCCTGGATTCCACGCCACCGGCTTTGTGACTGGGTCTTTTCTCTTTCGCTTCTCCCCGGTAACCCTCCTTGGCCCCTGAGCGGGCAGACGCCCCGGACCCGCCGGGGGGTGAGGGAGACACGCCGCCAACGCTCCGGCCACGGCTCGCACCGTCGACGTACGCCCGGCCATTCACGATCGCCCGTCAGCACGTGACAACGGCCAGCGTCGAGGATTTAGTCGTGTTTCACCGCGGGCGGTCACCGTCGGCTCGGGGTGGCCGCCGTCGACCTGGCCAAACGCCTCGGGAAGGACTACTCCAGCAGCGCCCGGGTCTTGGCGCGCTTCACCTTGCCGCTCGTCGTGACCGGAATGCCGCCGGTGGGCAGCAGACGAATGTCGGCCAGGGAGACGCCGTGCTCGGCGAGGACCGCGCTGCGGATCGCACCCTCGACCCGGGCCTGTGTCTCCGCGTCGAGAGGCAGCCGCAACGTGGTCTCGGCCACCACGGCGAGCTGGTCCTGCTTAGGGCCGAGCGGCACCGCGGCGCAGCGACGCCCGTGCAGCTCAGAAAGGCTGCGCTCGACGGTGTGCTCGATGTCCTCGGGGTGCAGCGTCAGGCCCTCCAGGTTGATCACGTCGGCAAGGCGACCACAGACGTAGAGCTCACCCTGCCAGAGGAAGCCACGATCGCCGGTACGAAGGTACGGCTGCTCGTCGAAGCCGGCGATCCGCGCGGCAAAGACGTCTGAGCTTTCCGGGACACCCCAGTACGCGCTACCGGTGCTCGGGCCGTGCAGCCAGATCTCGCCGAGCCGGCCCGACGGGCACTCCTCGCGCGTGTCCGGGTCGACGATCCGCACGGACAGGCCCTCGGGTCGCAGCCCACACCCCACCTTGGGTAGGCCGGCCTCGGCATCCTCCACGGCCAAGCCGATCTGAAGCTTCTCGCGATCGAAGCGCACCGTCGTCGCTTGGCCACCGCCGTACCGGACACCGCTGACGAAGACCGTGTTCTCGGCGAGGCCGTAACACGGCGCCACTGCCTCGGGGCGGAAGCCGGCCGGCGCGAAGTGGTCGTTGAACCGCTGCACGGTGTCGGGCCGCACCTGCTCGGCGGCGTTCAGCACAACAGCCATCGAACGGAGATCCAGCTCATGGACGTCGTCTCTGGACACTCGCCGTACGCAGAGATCGAAGGCGAAGTTCGGGGCGGCGGTGAGGTTGCCTCCGACCTCGCCGATGGTCTGTAGCCACTCGGCGGGATTCTTCAGGAAGGCGATCGGTGGGATCAGGGTCATGGTGCCGCCCGCCAGGACCGTGTACATCATCAGCGCGAGCCCCATGTCGTGGAAGTGCGGGAGCCAGCAGACCATCTGGACGTCCCGAACCTGTGGCGCGATGGAGTGATAGAACTCGTCGAGCATGCGCAGGTTGTGCAGGTACGCGCGGTGGGTGACCAGCACCCCCTTGGGAAGTCCGACAGAGCCCGAGGTGTACTGGATCAGCGCCAGGTCGTCAGCCGATCGCTCGACCACCTCGTCGACCTCCGCCGACAGAGCCTGGTCGATCAGGAGCTTGGGGCCTTGCACCGCCTCGGCGACAGCGGTCTGCGTGAGCGTGACTTTCGCTCTGCCATGGGTGGCGGCCATGTTGCCGGCCGGGCCCGGCGGCACCGGGATGGCGACGGCACCCGCGTACCAGCAACCGAACAACGCGGGCAGGAAGTTGACGTCGGTCGGGAATGCCAGCGCGACCCGGTCACCTGGCTCGACCTGCTTGGAGAGTGACGCGGCAGCGAGACGGGCGCGGCGCTCCACCTCGGCCCAGGAGAGGTCCTCTTGGCCCGCCACCCGCACAGCCGTCTGCTCGCCGCGCTCGATGGCGTTTCGCCGCAGCAGGTCACCGATACTCGGGGAACGGTGCATTCTTTCTACACTTCTTTCTTGTCGGAATTTGCGCCGTCGAATTCGGAGGGCAGCCCGGAGACCTCAGTTGACAGATGTTTCATGTAGGTCACGTCGGCGAATGAAGGCGAACGCGACCACGGCCCCGACGAGGGCGACTGTCGCCGCTACCACCATGACGACGTCGAACCCCACCATGAACGCCGAACGCGCCGCGTCGAGTGCCTGAGCGGCGAGCCCGGGCTGCCCGGCCGCAGCGAAGACGCGAGACCCACCGTCCGCCGCCACCGAGGCCGCTGCCTCCTCGCCGAACACGTGTCCGACAGTCGACTGCGCAAAGTCGGCGCTGACCCGGTTCTGGAACAGTGCTCCGAGCGCCGCGATGCCAATGGCCGTCCCGACCTGTTGGAAGGTGACGTTGATGCCCGATGCCATGCCGGCCCGGGCCGGTTCCACCATGGCGATCGCAAGCGCCGAACGCCGTCCGGTGAACAAGCCCATCCCTGCCCCACCGATGATGAAGCCGGGCAGGATCGCGGTCCACGCGCTCTCGGCATTCACGCTCGTGACCAGCAGGAGCCCTGCCGTGATCGCGAGCAGCGCCCCGCCGGTGACCGCCCAGACCGGCAGTCGCTCGGCGAGCGCACCGGACACCGCTGCGGCGACGAACAAACTGACGGTCAGGGGGAGCATGCGAACGCCAACTTCCCAGGCCGACAGCACGACGATGTTCTGCAGGTATGCCGTGAAAATGAAGATCGCGAACATGAACGAACCCGCGCAGAGGGCGGTCGCCACGCCCATGGCGACGAACGTCCGGTTGCGGAAGAGCCTGAGGTCGAGCATCGCGTCGTCACCGGCCCTGCGTTCCACGGCGACGAAGAACGCCAGGGAGAGAGCGAACGCCGCGAACAGGCCGAGAATGATGGGGCTCGTCCAGCCTTGGTCCTCACCGCGCAACACGGCGAGGGTCAGCAGGGCCAGGGCGACGCAGAACGTCGACAGCCCCCACCAGTCGACCGGGCGAGGATCGGTCTCGCGCGACTCGTGCAGGCGCAGCTTCGCGAGGGCCAGTGCGACAATGCCAACCGGCACGTTGACGAGAAAGATGTACCGCCAGTCCCAGGCAGTGAGTGCACCGCCGATCAGCGGCCCGAGGGCGATGGCGAGTCCGGTCACGGCACCGAAGAGGCCGAAGGCGACCGCCCGGTCCTTGCCGCGGTACTCGTGCCCGATCAGAGCCGGGCCGACGGCGTAGAGGACCGCGCCTCCGATGCCTTGCACGGCTCGGGCCGTTGACAACACGATGACGTCCGTCGCCAGTCCGCAGGCCAGCGAGGCGAGGATGAAAACGGTCAGTCCGGCGAGGAAGACCCGCTTGCGCCCGAGGCGATCGGCCAGCGAACCGGCCGTGAGGAGAAAGACGGCGAGGCCGACGGCGTAGGCGTCGAGAACCCACTGTAGCGCCGAGAACGACGACGAGTATGTCTCCTGCATGTCGGCCAACGCCACGTAGACCACGGTGAGATCAAGCATGAGCATGAACGTGGCGGTCGAGACGAGCGCCAGGGTCCAACCCCGGTGTCGATTCATGGTTGCGCTGGGTGCCTGATCAATGACAGATCGCACAATTCCCCCGACTGGGCCTGAACACCCCCCACAATGGAAATTCAGAATAATACAGTCGAATTGACGAACTCTTTATCGATCGCTTCCCATCGAAGTGCTGTTCGATGACGAGCGGCGTCGGCCAAGTTGGGGGGGTGGCCAGGGCGCCGGTGCCGCAGTCGGTGTGGGCGCCGCCTGACCCTCAGCGCCGGTCAGCCCGCGCCGCAGATCAGCGACGCGTATCCAGCTCGTCGAGCAGGGACGGGTCGCGCCGGATCAGCTCCGCAAGGCGGGCCGCCGGGTCCGGGGTCAACCCGTCCGGGCCGGGCGCCCACGCCGGCACCGTGCGACCGGAGAGCGGCCAGGACGGCGGGAGTTCCACCGGGGTCGCCGCCGGCTCCGGGCCGACCGTCACGTCCGGGCCGTCCCAGGACACCCGCAGCGGGTACGTCCGACCGTCGTGCTCCACGCGGACGGTCACCGCCAGCCCGGGGTGGACGCCGACGACCTGGCGTACCGCCTCGGCTACCTCTTCGACCGGTCCCCACCTGGCAGTGTCGCCGGGGTCGACTCGTTCCGCGTGCCGGGCCGACCCGGCGGTGCGCCCCGCCACGGTGACGTCCGGCGCGGCGGTCGGGTCCGGCGGTGGCGCGATGTCGTCACGGTCGTTGGCACGCCGGCGCAGCGCCTCCTCGCGCCGGGCCAACCGGGCCAGCGTCTCGTCCAGGTCGCCCCTCACCAGCATCACCCCTTCCCGCCACGGCCGGAGCCGGTCGGCTCAGGCCTTCCTCTCCCGGGTGGCCCGGTCCAGCGCGCGGTCCAGGACGACCAGCAGGGCGTCCCGCACCGAAAGCCGGTCCCGGGCGTCGAACTGCACCAGGGGCACGTGGTCACCGATCGCCAGCGCCCAGCGGATCTCCCCGAGTTCCAGTGCCAGCCGCCCGTCGAACGCGTTGACCCCCACCACGAACGGCAACCCCGCCCGCTCGAAGAAGTCGATCGCCGGGAAGCAGTCGTCCAGTCGTGCGCTGTCGACCACCACGAGCGCACCGAGCGCGCCCCGAGCCAGGTCGTCCCACATGAAGCCGAACCGGGACTGCCCCGGAGTGCCGAACAGGTAGAGCTTCAGGCTGCGGTCGATGGTCACACAGCCGAAGTCCATCGCCACCGTGGTGGTGGTCTTGGTCGACCGTATGCCCGGATCGTCCACGCCGATGCCGGCGCTGGTCATCTCGGCCTCGGTGGTCAGCGGCGCGATCTCGGAGATCGCTCCGACGGTGGTGGTCTTGCCCACCCCGAAACCACCCGCGATGAGGATCTTGACCGGCACGGGCGGAGCCGCCGGCGGCCGGTTGATCGGTCCGGTGTCGGCCGGCGGCCGGTACGGCGGCGGCGGGCCGGTCGGCGACTGCGGGCCGACGCGCCCGGACACCGGAGCCGCGCCCGATGCCGTGCCGTAGCGGGCGGTGGCGCTGTTGCCGGCGAGACCCCCGATCGGGACGCCCGGCCATTCAGGAGATCGCACGAAGTCCATCAATCACTCGCAGGATGAGGTCGGGGTCGAGGGCGTCGTTCGCGTCGGTTGCGTGCACGTCCAGGTGCCCGGCGGCCCGCAGGTCGCCCACCAGCACCCGGGTCACGCCGAATTGCAGCCGGGTCCGGGCGGAGAGTTCGGCCACCGAGATCGGGTCGGCGCAGAGCGCGATGATCGCCTGGAGCTCCGGTGCCAGCAGGCCGACGGGCGAGCCGGTCCAGCGGGTGCCGTCCCGGCGCAGGGTCACCTGTGTCTCCAGCCCGATCGCCGGATCCGCGCCGGCCACCCGTCCGGCGGTGAGCACGAACGGCCGCAGGCCGGTCGGGACGCCGTCGTCGGGTTCCGGCTCCGGCGCCGCCGGCACGCCGCCCCCACCCGGGTGCGGCGCGCGCAGGTAGGGGCGGATCCGTACCCCGGGCTCCGGGTCCGGGTCCGGGTCCTCGCCAGCGACGTCGGGAGTCACTGCTGGACGGCGTTCTTCAGCTCGGCGATCAGTCGCGGGGTGAGCGCGCCACCGGCCCGCCCGGCGAAGAGGGTCATCTCGTACGCGACGGTGCCCAGGTTCGCCGAGCGGTCGGCGACGACGCCGAGCACGGAACCGCTGCTGATGGCGCTGATCAGCAGATATCCGTCGGCCATGTCGACGATCACCCGGTTGAGGCCGCCGAGCGCGTACCAGCTGGCTGCGCCTCCGGCGAGGCTGGTCATTCCGGAGACCACGGCGGCCAGGCGCTCCGCGTTGGAGCGGTCCTTGATGGCCGACATGGCCATCAACAGCCCGTCCGAGGAGACCGCGATCGCCTCCAGCACTCCGGCAGTGCTGGATGTGAAGGAGTCCAGCAGCCAGTTGAACGTGCGGGCCTCGGGGCTGAGGTCCCCGGTGGTGCCCGGCTGGGTCTGGTCGACGTTGTCGTGCAGGAAGGGGCTGGTCACCGTGATGATCCTTCTTCGTTCCGACGATCTGGGCTGACTTCGCGGAGAGCGCGGGCGACGCCCGCCTCGAACTCGGTGATGAGGGCGCGCACCTCGGCCGGGTCGCCGAGCTGCGGGCTGGTCGGTCGGTGTGGCGGCGAGACCGTCAGGTTCGCCCCGGGCACCCGGCGGCTCAGCCGGGGCCGGCTGTGGGCGGTTCCGCCCGTGTCCGCCACGGCAGGGCCGAGGCCTCCGGGGGTGGCGGGCAGGTCGACGGTAGCGCTGGGATCGGCCGCCGTGTGCCCCGCGCTGGCGGGCGGCTCGGTGACCGTCCGCATCGACCAGTGTTCGGCAGGGCGGCCGGCGGCCGGTGCCACGCTCGACTCGGCCCGGCGTACGCCGGACTGGAAGGCCTCGACCAGCGCGCGGGCAGCGTCCGGGTCGGCGCTGGTGGCGTCGACCGGTCGGGTGGGCGCGGCGGTGGCGGGAAGGCTGGCGCCGGGCACCCGCTGCCGGACGCGGGGAGTGGCGGACGTTCCCGCCGTGGCGGTGCTCTGTCCGACGGGGGTGGGCTGCGGCGTCGTGGGCGCGGTCGTGGCGGGGTCGGCCGACTCCCGAGCGCCGAAGGCGTCCCAGGACTCGCCGGACTCCAGGCTACGGGTGGCCCGGCTGAGCAGGTCCGTGTCGAAGCCGGCCGGCGCGGCGGCGGTCGGTGTGGCGAAGGCCGGTTCGGCGACGGCCGGTGTGGCGGAGGCCGGTTCGGCGACGGCCGGTGTGGCGGAGGCCGGTTCGGCGACGGCCGGTGCCGCGACGGCTCCTCGGGCGCGGGCTCCTCGGGCGGAGTCGAG
Organism: Micromonospora sp. NPDC049102; assembly: GCF_043197485.1. NCBI lineage: Bacteria > Bacillati > Actinomycetota > Actinomycetes > Micromonosporales > Micromonosporaceae > Micromonospora > Micromonospora sp. NPDC049102. The sequence continues at coordinate 116,348 of NZ_JBICTE010000003.1, forward strand.
AGCCGGCCGTCGGCCCCGGTCCGGTACCGCGGCCCGGGCGACCGTCGCCCCGGCACGGTCGGCGCGACGCAGCACCAGCGACGCCTGGGGGATCTCGACCTGCGCCGTCACCCCGCCACCCACGGTGGCGGTGAGGCTCACCTCCCAGCCGTGCCGGCGGGCCAGCCGGCCCACCACGAAGAGGCCGAGCACCTCGGTCGGCGCGAGGTCGAGACGTTCACGCCGGGTGAGCCGCGCGTTCTCCTCGGCGAGCCGCTGTTCGCTCATGCCGATGCCGTGGTCCACCACGGTGATCCGGGCGCCCCGACCGGCGGTCTCGCCGGCCACGAGGACCCGGGTGTGCGGCGGGGAGAAGACCGTCGCGTTCTCCATCAGCTCGGCGAGCGCCAGGACGAGGTCGCCGACGATGGCCGGTGCGGCGGCGACGCCCGCCGGCACCTGCACCTCGACGCGGGTGTAGTCCTCGATCTCACCGAGCGCCAGCCGGACCACGTCGGCCAGCGGCACGGGCGCGGTGTGTGCGTCGGCACCGGCCGAGCCGGAGAGCACCACGAGGCTGCCGGCGTTGCGCCGCAGCCGGCTGGAGATGTGGTCGAGCCGGTACAGGTGCTCCAGCCGGCCCGCGTCGGCCTCCTGCTGCTCCAGCCGGTCGATGAGCGCGAGTTGCCGGCTCACCAGGTTCTGGGTACGCCGTCCGACGTGCCCGAACATCTGCGCCACGTTGCGCCGACCGGCGACCTGCCGCTCCACGAGTTGGGCCGCCGTGTTCTGCACCCGGTCGAATGCCCGGGCCAGTTCACCGATCTCGTCGCTGGACCGGATGACCACCGGTTCCAACCGGACCGGCTGGACGCGCTCCGTCTCGTCGTCGGTGACCCGGACCAGCTCCGCCTCCGCGACCCGGGCGACCCGGTCGGCGGAGCGGGTGAGCTGGGTCAGCGGTCGGGCCACCGTACGCGCCACCGCCGCGCTGAGCAGCACCACCAGTGCCAGGATCAGGGCCGCTGCCGCGCCCACCAGGTACGCGGCGGTGAGCGCCCGACGCTGGTCGGCCTTCACCTCGGCGAGGACATCGGCGACGATCTTCTTCTCGACGAACTGGCCGAGCCGGATCATCGTGCGGACGGCCGGGAAGAGCGCCTCCATCGGCACGTCGCGGACCGCGCCGACCGGGTCCCGGGCGCTGGTGATCAGGAAGTCGGGGCTGGTACGGGCGGCCACCGCGGCGTCGTTGAGCTGAGCCACCTTGAGCTGTTCGGGAGTGATCAGGCTGCGGAAGCGCGCGTTGTCGACCTGGAGTGCGGCGATGCACGCGACGTAGCCGGCGGTGGTGTCCGGAGTACCGATCGCCTTGACCAGGATGCTCAGGGTGGCGCAGGCGCCGATGCCCTCGTCCGCGCGCAGCAGCCCGTCCAGGGCGAGCACCTGGCGGCCGGGCAACGTCTCGGTGTCCACGCTGAAGACCAGCCGGAGCGACCCGATCAACTCTCTGTTGACCGGCCCGAAGGCGTCCATGACCTGGCCCGGGTTCGCGGTTCGGGCCAGCACCCCCCGGCGCAGGTCGACGAGCCTGGACACCCCGTTGAGCGCGTGGTCGACCTGCTCGGTCATCGCGTCGCCGCCGTCGGCCCGCAGATCGGCCACCCGGTCGTCGACGTCGGCCGCCTTGCGGGTCACGTCGGAGCGTTCGACCTGGCCGAGGAGGAAGCCGATCGACAGGATGCGCTCCTGCTGAAGGTCCTGCACGAGGCTGCCGACCCGGCTGGCGAGCCGTACCTGGTCGGTGATGTCGGCGGCGCGTTGCGCGGCGGCCACCCGGTCGAGCACCACGGGCACCGCGAGGCCGACCATGCTCAGCAGGGGAATCACCACGAGCAGCGCGAGCTTCCCGCGGATCCGGAGCCTAGCGAGCAGCATCGAAGGGCCCCCACTGCTCGGCGACCGGCTCGTGGGTCGCGCCCACCGGTTGCAGCGCCCGGGTGACGGTCGCGGCGGGCGGCTGCCAGGGGTCGCCGGGCGGCGGGGCGACCGGGCTCGCGACCTCCGGGGTGGCGACCCGCCGACCTGCCCGCCGACCGGCGGCGACCAGCAGCCAGGCGAGCCAGGCCAGGAGCAGCGCGGCCACCGTGCCCGCCCCGACGGCCAGCCACCGGTCCCGGGTCAGTCCGTCGATCCGTTCGGTGAGCAGGGTGTCCAGTTCACCGAGGATGACGGGCTGAAGCTGCCGTGCGGCGTTGCGCGAGTTGAGCGCGGTGGCCCCCAGTTGGCCCTGGTCGACCGTGCCGGACGCGCTCGGCGTCGAGTACAGGGCCAGCGCCTCCACCGACCGCTGGTAGGCGTCGAGCGGGGTCAGCACGTTGGCCCCCAGGTCGGTGCTCTCCGAGTTGTCCACGGCGGAGCGCAGGTTGTCGACCACGTCGGTCGCGGGCGACAGGGCGGACACCCGCAGCCCGGTCAGCTCCATGAGGGTGCGGGGCCGCGCGGCGGCCGGTCGCCGGCCGGCGAGCGTGCCCAGGTCGGCGAGCCGACCGGCGGCCACCACCGCCTCGGGCAGTTCCTGGCCGGCGCTGTCCTGCAGGAAGAACGAGTCGGCACCGGGGTCACGGATCAGCCCCGAGCTCTCCCGGACCTTGCGGTGCAGGGCGAGCAGCAGGTCGGTGACCTCGCCGTACGCGGTGTAGGCGGCTTCCGGGTCGGCGGGGCTGCGATCACGCAGCGCCTCCACTTTGGCCCGCAGGCCGGCCCACCGTTCCTGCGTGCGCAGTTCTCCGCCGATGCGCGCGTCCACCGCGGCGGCCTGCTCGACCGCGCGGGTCAGGGGCTCGCCGGGGACGGGGCGGCCGGCGACGGCACTGGTCTGGGCCTCCACCAGCGTCTCGGTGACCGGGGCCAGGGCGCGTAGGTACTCCACGCCGAGTCGTTCCCGCTCGGCCAGGCTCCGGTCGTCGGCGGTGTGTCGCCAGGTGGACGCGAAGAGCGTGCCGACCGGCGCGAGCAGCGCGACGATGAGCAGCAGAGGCAGCGAGCGGCCGAGCATGGACGTTCGTCGACGGGCCCGCGGCGCGGGGACTGTCATGGTGTGTCTCCTCCGGCGTCGGGCGGGGGATCGGCGCGGTGTCGGGGTCGCCGACAAGTCCCGTCCACCGGACCGGAAAACTAACCGAACCCCCAGGCGAGCCGGTCGGTTGCGGCGAGTCAGGTTTGCGTCAGTTCGAGCGATGTCACCGTTCGTCAGGGTTCCGGGCACGCTCTGTCCGATTCCCAGGTGTGACATGAAGGGATCGAGGGGGATATCCGCGAAAGATCGGAATTCACGCGATCCGAACTCAACTCACTGGCCCGCCATGGAGGATGCTCGGTCGCGCCGGGTCGGATCACCGATCGGGGCAACCGGACGGACGTACGGCGGATCTCAGCCAACGCTCAGGCTGCGAGCCGTACCGTGTGCCGCATGAGATCGCCGTCGCCGGCCGCGTGGTTCCGGCGTGCCCTGCCCACCCGCCGTCGCGTGATCGCCGCGGCGGTGGTCGTCGTGCTGCTGGTGGTCGCCGTCACCTGGGCGGTGTGGCCGCAGGGATCGGGCGTCCGTACCCAGAGCGCGATGCTCACCGTCCGCTCCGGACCGTCCGGTGACCAGCCCGTGGACCTGGACACGACCCTCTACCTCCCGCCCGGCGCGTCGTCCGGTCGGAAGGTTCCCGCGGTCCTGCTCGCGCACGGTTTCGGCGGCACCAAGGAGTCGGTGCGCTCGGACGCCGAGGAGTTCGCCGGACGCGGGTACGCGGTGCTCACCTGGACCGCGCGGGGTTTCGGCCGCAGCGGCGGCGAGATCCATCTGGACAATCCGGACTACGAGGTGCGCGACGCCGAGCGGCTGCTGGACTGGCTGGCCGCCCGGCCCGAGGTGCGTACCGATGCCCCCGGCGACCCGAAGGTCGGCGTGGTCGGCGGCTCGTACGGTGGCGGGCTCGCCCTGTTGCTGGCCGCCCAGGACCGCCGGGTGGACGCGATCGTCCCCATGATCACCTGGAACGACCTGTCCCGCGCCTTCCTGCCGGAGAGCACCGGCGGCGCGCCGACCGAGGGTGTGTTCAAGAAGGGCTGGGCCGGTCTCTTCTTCGGTGGGGGCGGCAACGTGGGCAGCGGCCCGGCCGGGCTCTCCGGTACGACCGCCGCCCAGCCCGAAGGAGCGCCCGCGTCCGCCGGCCCACCGAGCCCGGGGCCGGGCTCCGGCCCTGGAACCGCGCCCGGTGGCCTCCCGGCCGGCGCCGCGGACCCGTCCTGCGGGCGGTTCGCCGCCGACGTCTGTGCCGCGTACCTGCGGATCGCCACCACCGGCCGGGCCGACCAGGCGGCCGTGGACGTGCTGCGCCGCTCCAGCCCGGCGGGTGTGCTGGACCGGATCAAGGCACCCACCCTGCTGGTGCAGGGCGAGGCGGACACGCTCTTTCCCCTCGGCGAGGCGGACGCGAACGCCAAGGGCATCGCCGCCGCCGGCACCCCGGTGCGGGTCGCCTGGTTCACCGGCGGGCACGACGGCGGCACCGGCCCCCGTTCGGACTCGGACCGGGTGAAGTTCCTGACCGTCCAGTGGCTCGACCACTACGTCAAGGGCGAGGGCGACGCGCCCGGCGACGACTTCACCTGGTCCCGGATCGCCGGCTTCGACGCGCTCGACCGGGGTCTGGTCGCCACCGGCTTCCGCCGCGCCGACTACCCGGGCCTCGCCGGCAACGCCCGCCGGGAGGTGGCGGTCGCCGGTCCGGCGCAGCCGATCGCGAACCCGCCGAGCGGCAACCCGGCCGCCATCTCCTCGATTCCGTTCGCCGGTGGCCTCGCGTCGCTGCTCGACGGGGTGGCCGGCGACATCCCCGGCCAGCACGCCCGCTTCGAGTCGGCGCCGCTGACCGAGGCCGTGGACGTGGCCGGCGCGCCCACCGTGACCGTGCGGGCCGCCTCGCCGACCGGTGCGGCGGTACTCTTCGTCAAGCTCTACGACGTCGACAAGGACGGGGCCGCCACCCTGCCGAACGGGCTGGTCGCCCCGATCCGGCTCACCGGTCTGCCGCAGCGGGTGCAGGATGCCCGCCCGGTCACCGTGACGCTGCCCGGGATCGTCCGCCGGGTCGAGGCGGGGCACCGGCTGCGCCTGGTGGTCGCCAGCTCCGACCAGGCGTACACCACGCCCGCCGCGCCCACCGTCTACACGGTGGCCGCGGACGGCGCGGTCACCCTGCCGACCGTCGACGGCGAGCCCATCCCCACCGCGGCGACCGTCTGGCGCTGGGTGCTCGCCGGTCTCCTCGCCGCCATCGTGCTCGGGCTCGTCGTGGTCGTCGCCGTGGTTCGCCGCCGACACCGTCGCCAGGACCGGTCGGTGCATCCGGAGTACGCGGACACGCCGCTGGCCGTGCGGGCGCTGCGCAAGGAGTACGCGGACGGCTTCGTGGCGGTGTCGAACGTGGACTTCGAGGTGCACCCGGGTCAGGTGGTGGGCCTGCTGGGGCCCAACGGCGCGGGTAAGACCACCACCCTGCGGGTGCTGATGGGGCTGACCCAGCCGACCGCCGGGGAGATCTACGTCTTCGGTCGTCGGCTGGTACCCGGCTCGCCCGTGCTGTCGAGGATCGGCGCGCTGGTGGAGGGGCCCGGGTTCCTGCCGCACCTCTCCGGCCTGGCCAACCTCAGGGCGTACTGGCGGGCCACCGGGCGGCCGGCCGAGGACGCGCACTTCGACCAGGCGTTGGAGATCGCCGGGCTCGGTGACTCGGTGCACCGGAAGATCAAGAACTACAGCCACGGCATGCGTCAGCGGCTCGCCATCGCCCAGGCCATGCTCGGTCTCCCCGAGCTGCTGGTGCTGGACGAGCCGACCGACGGGCTGGACCCGCCGCAGATCGCCGAGATGCGCCGGGTGCTCCAGCGGTACGCCACCGACGGGCGTGCGGTGCTGGTCTCCAGTCACCTGCTGGCCGAGGTGGAGCAGACCTGCACGCACGCGGTGGTGGTCAACAAGGGCCGGATCGTGGCCTCCGGGCCGGTCCAGGAGATCGTGGGCGAGTCGCCGAGCGTCCTGTTCGACGTCACCGATCCGGAGGCGGCTCGGGCGGTGCTGGACCGGCTGCACGGCGTACGGGTGCTGCCGGAGAGCGACGGGCAGCTCGTCGTCGACACCAACGGCACGGCTCGCAGCGAGGTGGTGGCCGAGCTGGTACGCGCCGGGATCGGAGTGGACCGGGTGGTGCCCCGGCGGCGCCTGGAGGACGCGTTCCTCGCCCTGGTGGGCGAGAACTCTCGGGGAAGCGGTGACCGGTGATGGCTGGATCTTCCGTCGAAGCGCCGGTGGGCGTCACCGATCCGGCCGGCGCGGCCCTCGGCTACCGGCCGTCGGCCACCATGCCCTTCGGGGCGGAGTTCCGCCGGCAGGCGTCCCGGCGGCGAACCCAGCTCGCGCTCGGGTTCATGGTGCTGCTGCCGCTGATCATCCTGATCGCCTTCCAGTTCAACTCCGGTGGCGACGACGACAACGGCAACAACGAGTTCGCCAGCCTTGTCGACCTGGCCACCTCGGGCGGGCTCAACTTCACCCTCTTCTCGATCTTCGTGTCGGCGTCGTTCCTGCTGGTCGTCGTCGTCGCGCTGTTCTGCGGCGACACGGTGGCCAGCGAGGCGAGCTGGGGGAGCCTGCGCTACCTGCTGGCCATCCCGGTGCCCCGGGCACGACTGCTGACGGTGAAGCTGGTGGTCGCGCTCGCGTACTCGGGTCTGGCCCTGGTGCTGCTGGCCGGCACCGCCCTGCTCGCGGGCACCCTGCGCTACGGCTGGTCGCCGCTGCGCAGCACTGTGGCCGCCGAGCTGGAGCCGGGCGAGGGGTTGCTCCGGTTGCTCGCGGTGCTCGGCTACCTGGCGGTCGTACTCCTGGTGGTGGCCGGCCTGGCGTTCCTGCTGTCGGTGACGACGGACGCCGCGCTGGGCGCGGTCGGCGGCGCGGTCCTGCTCTGGATCCTGTCCAGCATCCTGGACCAGATCACCGCCCTGGGCGCGCTGCGGGACTTCCTGCCCACCCACTTCAGCACCGCCTGGCTGGGGTTGCTCTCCACGCCGGTGCAGACCGACGACGTGGTACGCGGCTGCATCTCGGCGATCAGCTACGCGACGCTGTTCTGGGGGCTGGCGTTCTGGCGCTTCACCCGCAAGGACATCACGTCGTAGGTTCGCGCCAGGCGCTGACCCCGATCCGGCCGGTGTTGCCCACGTCGATCGGGCCGTGCGGGTCGACCTCCTCGGCCGGCTGACCGGCGGCGGGTGCCACCGTCAGATACGTCCCGTCGGTGGCCACCACCGTCGAGTCGGTGACCAGGTTGCGCCAGACGACGGTGGCGACGGCCCGCTCGCCTCTTTGCAGCGTGATCGGCTGCGGTGGCTGGTCGAAGCCCGACGTGATGTCCTTCGCCCCGTTCACCACGCCCAGGATGATCGGCTTGCGCTGCTCGTCGAGCACCCAGATCGCCGGATACCCGTTGAGCCGGTAGGGGCGCTCACCGCAGTTGACCAGCTCGACGCCGAGGGCGCGCAGCCCCATCGCCGCGTCCCCGCCGGTCGATCGGATCCGGACGCCGGACGTCGGGCACTCGGCCAGCGGGGCGCTGCTCGCCGACTGGCCCGCGTCGGGCGCGGTCGTGGCCCTGGGCGGCGGGCCGGTGGGGTCGCCGCCCTGCCCCTCGTGGTCGCGGGGGACACAGGCGCTGAGCGCGAGAACCAGCGCGGCCGCCGCACCGATCCGTCGCCCGATGGTGTCGCGGCAGATCATCCCTCGATCCTCGCCCACCGGTGCGGCCGACCGCTGCCCGGCCTTGTCGCCGCTCGCCAGATCGGTGAAGTGGGGCCTTCCCGGCTAGCCGGATGCCACCACATCGCCGACCCCGGAGTGGATCACCCGCCCGACCCGCGCTTCGGCCGCAGTGGCGGATATTCCGCCAGCGCCAGCGGGACAGGATCTGCCCGATGTTCTGCACCGAGGTCCCGTACAGCTCGGCCATCTGAGCCTGAGTCAGCCAGACCGTCCCCTTGGTCGCCCGAAGCTGGACGACCAAGTTGCCGTCGTCGGCGCGGTAGAGGATCAGCTCGCCAGCAGGATCAGTCATCCGTGGCTCCTTCGGTGAGGGCTCGGGTGATCCCGGTGGCGTCGAACCGGGCGGGCTGGAAGTCGGCGGCTGAGGCGAGGCCGAGCCATTCCAGTCGGTCACCGTGTTCGGGATGGCCGGGATCGCTCAACACCTCGACAAGTTCCGCGTAGCCCCAGACGCCGCCACAGTCCTCCGGCGGGGCCGCCCGCCGCCCGCCCGTGCAGCGGGGATACTCGACCGGTTGTCGGTCCAGCATCTTCTCCACGGCGATCTCGTGTGTCCAGTTGTCGCCGAGGTCGTACGTGTACCTGAGCCGGTCACCGACGCCGGGCGCGACCTGTTCCAGGGTGACGGGGGCTTCGGAGCGGTAGCCCAACTCCCGGTCGGCGACCCCGAAGTCGCCGTAGGGGGTTTCGAAGACGTGCAGGTGGGCGTCGTCCCAGCCGAAGGCCACCTGGATGATGTGGTGCAGGTCGGCCAGGCTCGTGTCGGCGGGCAGTTCCAGACGCCGCCAGATCGGGGGCTTCGCCTCCCGCAGACTCACCTTGATTTGGTAGATGGGCGCGGCTGGGCCGGATTTTCTCCGCTTGGCGGGCAGCTTCCGCCCGGCGCTACGCCGTCGTGCGCGCGTTTGGACCTGCTGCGCTTGCCCGGCGATCTGGGCGATGATGTCCAGCAGTTCGAGGGTGGTCTGAATGGTGTCGGCGTCGTGCTCGGCGGGTGGGCGCGTCGGCTCGGGCAGCGTCCTGATCCGGGCTCGCAGCAGCAGCGCGAGCAGGTGGTAGCTCAGCCCGTCCTCATCCTCGTCGTCGAAATCGTCGTCGAACTCCGCGGGGTCGCGTTCCTGGTCGTGGTCTGCGCGGGCGTCGAGGGCTCGTTCGACCTGCCACCGAAACTCGGCCGGGTCCAACAGTTCCTCGGCGATCGTCACACCGGCGCGGCGGCCGTTCTGCTGGATGGTGCCGACAACCTCGTCCAGGGCATCGGCGGGAAAGAACACGATGTCGGCGGCCGCGTCACAGTGAAGGTGGTCGACGTGGACGACGAACCCGTACGAGCGCCCCGCCCGCTCGAAGGCGCAGACGAGCATGGAGGCGCTGCCAGCCGGGTCGGCAAACCGCCGACATGGGCCGACCCGCACGGGCTGGCGTAGCTCACTGGCCCAACTCGGCGCTGTGACGCCCGCGTCCATCAGACGCTGGGCGGCGGCCGCTGCGACGGTGCCCTCCCGGACGGCGTCGATCGCGAGCAGTACGGCGAGCGCCTCCGGCGTGCCGATCTCGGCGACGGCCGGCAGCATGCCATCGTTGAGCGCCTCGGTGAAGTCCTCGCCAGCAAGATCACCGGCGGACAGGAAATTCGCGGCAAACAGCTCGGCCTCGACGGGATCGTCCGTCTTGGTCAGGTGTGCACCCTCGCCGACCAGGTCGACGATGAAGCTCTGCGGGTCGAAGTCAGCGCCCGAACACGCCGGGCAGTCGCACTGTTCGACCTCGGTGAGCTGGGCACGACGAACGACCTGCTGCCCGGACCGGCTGGGCTTGGCACGCTTACGGCGGCGACTTTCGGGGCTCATCCGAGCATGTTTTCACGGCCGCTCGGGTGGGGCTTCACACAACTCGCCGGGGTGGTCGGCGGGCAGCGCGCAGCGTGCACCGCCGGGTAGGCGGTTGTCGCACCAGACGCGGGTACGCAGGAACTGCCGGTCCTCCTCGCTGAGCGTCGTCTCGCCGAAGTCGATGGCGAGCACATGGCCGAGGGAGCGGCGCAGCGCCATGGCCAGCGCCGCAGCGTCGTCGACCCGGTGCAGGGTGGTCGGCAGGTGGATGATCCAGTGCGGTTCGGTCACCGGGACCACCGGTTGTTCGGTGCGGTCGAGACGGCGCGGACGAGCTGGGGAAGCAGTAGCCGGATGGGCTGGTAGATCACGGTGGACCGCCTTCCGTTCGATGCTGGTTGCGGGCGGCGCCGGGGCGGGCGGGGTCGGCCGGCACGCCCGCGCGTGACGTACCGGCCGGAGCCCAGCACCCACCCCGGGCCCTTTCCTTCCCACGCAGGTCCGCGGGCAGGTTTCAGGTGGTGGCGGGTTCCGCGCCGGACAACCCGCCGGTGTACGACGTGAGCGCGGCGACCGCCGCGGAAAGGCTCTCGGTCATCAGCCCGAGCTGGTCGGCAGCCCGGTGCCACTGCCCGGCCGCAGTCTCGGTCGCCGGGTCGTGGGTCGAGTCGTGCTGGTCGGTGTCGAGGAGTTGCTGCCCAGCAGTGGTGATCCGGGCCGGGAGCGCGCCGATCCGGGTGGCCGCACCGGCCAACTGGTCCCGGACGGTGTCCAGCACCTCGACCAGAGCGCCGATGGTGGCCCGACCCTGATGGCCGGCGTCAGCGCGGAGCAGGTGAACGCCGTCACTGAGCTGCCGTTCCGCGTCGCCGGCCAGGTCGAGCGCATCCTCGCCGCTGCGTCGCGCCAACCGGATCGCCGGGTGGGCGCAACCCGCCCCGGTCCGTTCCAGCAGCACGGCGGCGGCAGCGACGGCGAGGTACGTCTCGCGCAGCTCCGCCGTCACCTGCTCCACGGACCAGATCGCGCTCGCCGCCGGCACTTCCGTCTCGGTCTCCGACACGGTCACGGGTGGACTCCTCTCGTGGGGTTACGGGGGTGCCGGGGCAGCGCCACAACCAGCCCAGCTCGGGTTCTGGACCACCTTTGAGCGCTGCCCCGGAGGGCCGGGACGGTTGCCCGGGAAGCGGAACCCCCGGCTGCCGAGCGAGGAGTCCCACGTGCGTCACGTTAGTTGACGTACTTACCTAAGTCAACGACGGTGTTGTAGGAGAAGAGGTTCCGTGATCAGATGGTGGTGCCGAGCGAGGAGTACCACCTGATGGCCAATCGAACCGCTGACTACGTCCGTGTCGTCGAGACGATCACCGCGCAGATCCGTGCTGGCGAACTCAAGCCGGGAGAGAAGCTCCCGACCTACGCGCAGCTTGCCGACCAGTTTGACGTCAGCGTCTCAACTGCTCAGGCGGCACTTCGTATCCTGCGCGACCGAGGGCTCGTTGAGGGTCACCAGGGCAAGGGCACCTACGTCGCGGGAAGCCCGGAAACACCGTAGATCACGTCAGATGGTGCGAAGGTAACCGCGCAGGTTGTCCTTCGACAGCCGCAACAGGGTGCAGGCTTCCTCAACCGACCTGCGTGCACCGGTCAATTGCCCGTTGATCTGCTGTAAGACCGTCGGACTCGCCCCCATGAGCACCGTCATCAGCCAGGCGTGGTTGTTGCCGATCCGGTCTATCACTCCGCGCAGCGCATCGTGATTGCGCTCGACCAGGGCAATGACCTGTTCGATCTCCATGGCCATACTGCTGACGCTGACGCTGACGCTCTCGCCGCTGCCCGCCAACCGTGCGCGGCGACGTTCCTTAACCGTGTCGAAGGCTGCCGTCACCACTGCTTTGGCCACCGCACCTGAAGCCGCCCCCAGCACGAGCCCGGAGCCGGCCAGAACGGTTGCGGGGACCGCTACCCCTTGCCGGGCGACTGCCGTCGCCGCCGCAAGGCCAACGACAGCACCGCCCCACTCGCTGAGCTTTTCGACGAGCTTGCCGAGTCCTTCCTTCGGTGCCTCATAGCGCAGGCTGCGAAGGTAGCCGTCCTGCCGACGAGAGCCGTTGCGGTAGCCGCGCCGTCGGTAGCTCACAGCACAGCAACGGGGTCCAGGAACGCGCACTGGGTAGCGATCATCATCGGGAGATTCATCGCCACCTCTCTCGCAACGCTCTCGGCGGTGAGGCCGATCGGTGCCTCACCCTCGTTCAACTCCTCGTCGTCTGCCCTCGCAAAGTAGGAGCAGGCATCCCAGAGGTTGGGGTGGACGAAAGAGAAGGCCCACATCACGTATGCGTCGTTCTGTACGGCGACCAGCGGGCGGTTGTGGTGGCCCATCCGGTGGAAGTGGGGTTCCTCGGGCGTGGTGCCCATGCCTTCGGCGGCGGGGAAGAGGCGGTAGCGCCGGAACAGGTCCTCCAACGGACCCTCCGGGTCGAACTCCAGCAGCAGCCCTCGGCCGATCAGGCTGTCGACCAGGCGTTCGGCCTCCGGCTGCGGCGTGGGTGCGGTCAGTAGGGTCTGGACCAGGGCGGCACGGTCGACGCGGAGCTTGGAGTGCCCTTCCACGTCGAGGAACGCGGCACCGTAGACGCCGACCTCGTCTTCGCTGAGTTCGAGCATGTCGCTGCCGAGATGGACTTCCCACGACTCGGGCGTCGGATCGGCGGGACGCACGTACCGGTGCTGCGGCCCAAGGCTGAAGCCCACCGGGATGATGACGCGAGGCATGAGGAGTCCCTTCGGCGTTGCGAACGTCGCCGACCCTACCGAAATCCGTACCCTCAGTCAGCCCGGGAACAACCCGCAGTTACCTGCCGGCGTCGCGGTCAGGAGCAGGTGCAATGCGAAGGAAGGCGGCCTGAAGATGATCAAGCCTGAGCTGATCCATTACGTCCGGACGATGATCCGGGGCGACTACGCTGCCAACGAGTCCGTCGGTGCCCGGCTCGACGCCGAGGGCTGGGACGGGTTTCCTCGGTTCCTTGCCGCCTTGTTCTTCGTCGCCGTCGACCGTCGATTCGGCGAGACCGCAGACCGGCTGGGCGTCATCAAGTTCGTCGCAGACCTGCGCGTCCAGTATGACGGTGGCCCTGAGATTCGAGCTGAAGACGCCGAATCGTTGATCCTCGCCACCATCGACCCGTCGCTTGACTATGCGATCAGCCAGGAGATGATCGGACGGATCCAGGCGGCGACGGTCCAGAGAATCCTCACCGACGAGGCTCTCGCCGACGCCGAGTTGGAGGCGCTGCTCGCGGACGCAGGCCGACTCACGTCGCGGAGCTGAGCGGAGTACCACCTGCATGGGCAGCGGCGCGCTGACGACCGGCACCCGGAATCGGGGCGGAGGTCAGCCGAGAACGTTCATGTAGTTGCGTGCGGCCTGCGAACTCCCCTGGAGCAGGGTCATCGCCTCGACGAGGCGTTGCTTGCTCTGCTCGCCGCGCGCGATGGCCTCGGCGATGGTCGGGTGCCCGGTGCCAGCCGCCACGGCGCGTAGCCGGGCCAGCGTCTGCTCGGTCGCCTCGATGGCCGCGCGGATCTGCTGCTGGGTGCTGTTGCCCTGCTCGGCGGCCTGCGCGAGTGCGGCCTTGACTTCCTCGATGCTCGCCATGTGGCCCCTCCGGCTGGCAGGCGAGACATTCTCGCTCCGCGTGTTGGGCCGGACACTATCGGACACTGCCGACTCGCCGCTGCCCCAAAAAATCGCCACAGTCGGCAAGGCGACACCGCGTCGAAGACGCCGAGCGGCGGGTTCCCGGGATCAGCGGGTGCGTCGTAGCCTTACGGGCTCAGCCGAGACGTATCGAGATGGTGGGACAACGCTTCGTGATCACTGGGGAACTGAAAAGCAAGGTCGACCGGATCTGGGACAGCTTCTGGTCGGGCGGCATCTCCAACCCGCTTGAGGTGATCGAGCAGATCACCTACCTGCTGTTCATCCGTCGACTGGACGACCTGCACACCCTCGCGCTCAACAAGGCGGCTCGGACCGGCACGCCAATCGAACGGCCCATCTTTCCGTCCGGCAGCGACGCCAAGGACAAGCCGTACGAGGAGTTGCGCTGGTCGCGGTTCAAGAACGCGGACGCCGCCGCAATGTTCGTGACCGTGGGCGAGCACGTCTTCCCGTTCCTGCGCACGCTCGGCGGCGACGGCTCGACGTACTCAACACATATGAAGGACGCCCGCTTCACCATCCCCAACGCTGCGCTGCTGTCCCGGGTCGTCGACATGCTCGACGGCATCCCGATGGAGGACCGCGACACCAAGGGTGACCTGTACGAGTACCTGCTTAGCAAGATCGCCACGGCTGGCCACAACGGACAGTTCCGCACGCCCCGGCACATCATCCGGCTGATGGTGGAGATGGTCGCCCCCGGCCCGGACGACACCATCTGTGACCCAGCCTGCGGCAGCGCCGGCTTCCTCATGGAGGCCAGCGAGTACGTCCGCCGAGAGCACGAATACCTGTTCCACGAGCCGAAGCGCAACGAGCACTTCCACCACAGGATGTTCCACGGCTTCGACTTCGACAGCACAATGCTGCGGGTCGGCAGCATGAACATGCTCCTGCACGGCGTGGAGAACCCGGTCATCGAATACCGTGACTCGCTCGCGCAGAGTGTCGCCGACGAGGCTGAGAAGTACTCCGTCATCCTGGCCAACCCGCCCTTCGCCGGCAGCATCGACTACGACAGCACCGCGAGGGACCTGACCCAGGTCGTCAAGACCAAGAAGACGGAACTACTCTTCCTGATCCTGTTCCTGCGGCTGCTCAAGCCGGGTGGCCAGGCGGCGGTGATCGTGCCCGATGGGGTGCTCTTCGGGTCGAGCAAGGCGCACAAGGAGATCCGCCGCATGCTGGTGGACGACCACAAGCTCGACGCGGTGGTCAAGCTCCCCGGAGGCGTCTTCAAGCCGTACGCGGGCGTGTCCACGGCGGTGCTCTTCTTCACCAAGACCAACAGCGGTGGCACCGACAACGTCTGGTTCTACGAGGTGACCGCCGACGGCTGGAGCCTTGACGACAAGCGCACCCCGCTGCTGCCGGAAGACAAGCTCGGCGCACGTCCGGAGGCCGAGCTCACCGAAGCCGACCACGCCAAGAACAACCTGCCGGACGTGCTGGCTCGCTGGTCGCAGCGCAACAATGACGAGCTGAAGCGCGCACGAACCGAACAGAGCTTCTGCGTGCCCAAAGACGACATCGTCGCCCAGGACTACGACCTCAGCCTCAACCGCTACAAGGAGGTCGCGCACGAAGAGGTCGAGCACCGAGCTCCGCTAGAAATCCTCGCGGACCTCGAACGCCTCGAATCCGAGATTCAGCAGGGCATGTCCGACCTGAAGGCGATGCTCAAATGAGCCGCCCGGCGAGCATTCCACTTCGGGATCTGTTGACTGAGGTGAAGCCCGGGTATGCCTGTGGTGAGGAGGCCGGAGATGGCATCCTGCAGATCCGCATGAACAACGTGACCCGCGATGGTCAGCTCGACCTGTCGAAAAAGCGATTGGTTCCGCGTCAGTCTGAGCGCATGGAGAAATTCTCACTGCGCCCCGGCGATGTCCTATTCAACGCTACGAACAGCCCCGACCTTGTTGGTAAGACTGCCTTGTTCGCCCAGTCAACCGAGGCGGTTTTTAGTAATCACTTCTACCGATTGCGGGTTGATCACACCAAGGTGCTACCTGGCTACTTGGCGCGCTGGTTGCAAATGCAATTTAGGCGTGGGGTGTTCAAGTCGATGTGCCAACAGTGGGTGAATCAGGCCACCGTTAATCGAGACGCCCTGCTGCGATTAGACTTTCCAGTCCCTGCGCTTCCACAGCAGCGCAGGATCAACGATGTGTTGGACTGCATGGACAAGCTGCGCGCCGAGCGGCGGCAAGCCTTGGCTATGCTCGACGAGCTTGAGCGGTCTACTTTTCTGCAAATGTTTGGCGATATCAGAGAAAATAACAAACGGCTGACGGTGGCACGTCTCGGGAATCTGACGGATGTCGGCACTGGAAGTACTCCGCCGCGTAGCGTGGCCACAAACTACGGAGGAAAAATACCTTGGGTTAAGACAGCAGAAGTCCGC
Organism: Micromonospora sp. NPDC049102; assembly: GCF_043197485.1. NCBI lineage: Bacteria > Bacillati > Actinomycetota > Actinomycetes > Micromonosporales > Micromonosporaceae > Micromonospora > Micromonospora sp. NPDC049102. Next base: position 132,172 of record NZ_JBICTE010000003.1, read on the forward strand.
GGCTCTAGGATCATGGATACGGAAGAGAAAATCACCGATTCAGGACGGGTCGGTGCCAAATCTCACGTCTTTCCGGCGGATTCGATAGTTGTGGCCATGTACGGGCAGGGCGCAACTAGAGGACGGAGTGCCGTTCTGGGCGTTCCAGCTGCGACGAATCAGGCTTGCGCCGTGCTCTTGCCGAGTCCGAACTTCGAAACAGAATTTATGTTTGTCCAGCTTAAGCTTTCCTATGAGCGGTTGCGGATGCTGGCGCGTGGTGGGAATCAGGCAAACCTGAACCTCAAGATGGTTAGCGAGTTCGAGGTCTTGTTGCCGCCGCTCTCGCAGCAGCGAAAGTTCGTCGCGGTTTCGAAGGAGATCGAAAAGCTCCGTGCCGGCGCTCATTCCGGCTCGATTGAGCTGGATGCGCTCTTCGCGTCGCTTCAGGACAAAGCCTTTCGCGGGGAGCTTTGATGTGTGATGATCGAGGGCTGTCCACGTGCTGGGGGGATCTTCGTCGATGAGTAACTTCGTGTTTCTGCGCGCCGAGTGGCCGGACCTCTTCGCCGAGGCCGAGCAGGCGGAGCTGAATGCGGTGGTCAACCCGCGTACCGCCTGCTTCTATGCCCGCCGGTGCCTGGAACACGCGGTGAAGTGGCTCTATCGTGCCGATCAGACGCTGCGGAAGCCGAACGACACTCGGCTGATCGGCCTGATCAGCGAGCCGACGATGAGGAGCCTGGCCGGGGCAACCTTGATCGCCAAGATGCAGATCATTCGCATCAAGGGCAATGCGGCGGTACATGACAAGGGCCAGGTGCCCAAGCCGGACGGCGAGCAGGTCGTCCGCGAGCTGTTCCACCTGACGTACTGGCTTGCTCGTCGTTACACCCGGGACGCTGCCAACGTACCCCCGGATGCTCTTGCCTTCGACCCGGCGTTGGTTCCCACCGCGACCGGCGTGCGGCAGCAGAGCCGCGCGGAGGTCCGCGCGTTGGACGAGCGGCTGGCCGCCCGGGATGCCGCCCTGGCTGCGGCGGAGGCCGACAACGCCGACCTGGACGCGCAGGTCGCCGCCCTGCGTGCGCAGATCGCGGCGGCCAAGGCCGCGAACGCGGCCCGGCCGGACGGACACGACTACGACGAGCAGGAGACCCGCGACCGCTACATCGACGTGCTGCTCGCCGAGGCGGGTTGGCGGCTCGACCAGGCGCGGGACCGGGAGTTTCCGGTCACCGGGTTGCCGCACGGGTCGGGCAACGGGCGGGTCGACTATGTGCTGTGGGGTGAGGATGACAAGCCCTTGGCCCTGATCGAGGCGAAGCGCACCCGCCGTGACCCGCTCACCGGTCAGCAGCAGGCCAAGAACTACGCCGACGCCCTCGAAGCGGCGTACGGGCAGCGGCCGGTCATCTTCTACACCAACGGCTACGAGACCTGGCTCTGGGACGACGCCTGCTATCCGCCCCGGCCGGTGCAGGGCTTCTACACCCGCGATGAGCTGCAACTGCTCGTGCAGCGGCGCACGACCCGGCGGCGGCTCGCCGAGCTGACCATCGACGGCGGGATCGTCGAGCGGCACTACCAGCAGCGGGCAATCCGGTTGATCTCCGAAGCGTTCGAGGTCGACTGGCAGCGCAAGGCGTTGGTGGTGATGGCCACCGGGGCGGGTAAGACCCGCACCGTCATCGCGTTGGTCGACTTGCTGATGCGGGCCAACTGGGTCAAGCGGGTGCTGTTTCTCGCCGACCGGGTGGCCCTGGTCAACCAGGCCGCCAACGCTTTCGGCGCACACCTGCCCGACGTGACCACCGTCAACCTGACCGAGGACAAGGTCGGCGAGGGTCGGGTGTACGTCTCGACGTACCCGACCATGCTGGGCCTGATCAACCAGACCGACGGCGAACTGCGCCGCTTCGGGCCGGGGCACTTCGACCTCATCGTCATCGACGAGGCGCACCGGTCGGTCTACCAGAAGTACCGAACGATCTTCTCCTACTTCGACGCGCTGCTCGTCGGGCTGACCGCCACCCCCAAGGACGAGGTCGACCGCAACACCTACGGCCTCTTCGACCTGGTCGACGGCGTCCCCACCGACGCTTACACCCTGGAGGAGGCCGTCGCCGAGGGATATCTGGTGCCGCCCCGGGTGGTCGCGGTAGACCTGCGGATCCAGCGCTCCGGGCTGCGCTACGACGAGTTGACCGAGCAGCAGAAGGACGACTGGGACGCCCTGGAGTGGGGCGACGACGTCGACGTGCCCGACGAGGTGAGCGCCGAGGCGGTCAACAAGTGGTTCTTCAACGCCGACACAGTGGACAGAGTCCTCGAATACCTGATGACCCGAGGTCACCGGGTGGCTGGTGGTGACCGGATCGGCAAGACGATCATCTTCGCGAAGAACAACGAGCACGCGAAGTTCATCGCCAAGCGCTTCGACGCCAACTATCCGCACTACCGCGGCGACTTCGCCCGGATCATCACCCACCGGGTGGAGCGCGCGCAGGGCCTGATCGACACCTTCTCGCTCTCCGAGAAACAGCCGCACATCGCCATCTCCGTCGACATGCTCGACACCGGCATCGACGTCCCCGACGTCGTCAACCTGGTGTTCTTCAAGATCGTTCGGTCGAAGACGAAGTTCGCCCAGATGCTCGGCCGGGGCACCCGCCTCCGGCTCGACCTGTATGCCCCCGGCATCCACAAGAAGGACTTCTTCGTATTCGACTTCTGCGGCAACTTCGAGTATTTCAGCCAGGACCCGACCACCACCGAGGGCTCGCTCAGCCCATCACTCACCGAACGGATCTTCAAGGCCAAGGTCGAGCTGGTCAGCCAGCTCGACCAGCATCGACCCGCCGACGCCGCCGACAGCGACGCATCCGACGGTACGCAGAGCGAAGCCGGGCTGCGCTGGGACATCGCCCGGGACCTGCACGGGCGGATCCAGGGCATGCGCCTGGACAACGTGGTGGTGCGCCCGCAGCGTCGCCTCGTCGAGTACTACGTCGACCTCGCCAACTGGCACCGGTTGTCGCCCGAGGCGTCCGCCCAGCTCGTCGGTGGCCTCGCCGGCCTGCCCAGCGAAGTCCGCGACGACGGCGAGGAGGCAAAGCGCTTCGACCTGTTGATCCTGCGGATGCAACTCGGTCTGCTGGTGCCCGACAGTCGGTTCAACCGGCACCGCACCGAGGTCCAGGAGATCGCCTCGGCGCTGCTGGAGCAGACCACCATCCCGATGATCCAGCAACGGGCCCAACTGCTCGACGAGGTGGCCGGCGACGAGTGGTGGCAGGACGTCACGCTGCCCCTGCTTGAACTGGCTCGGCGCCGGATGCGCGACCTGGTCCGACTGGTGCCGAAGGCGCGTCGCACCCTCGTCTTCACCAACTTCGCCGACGAGATCGACCAGGAGGTCGAGCTGCCGTTCAGTGGTGTGACCGTCGGCACCGACCTGGAACGCTTCCGCGCGAAGATGCGCGTCTACCTGCGCACCCACGAGGATCACGTGGCCGTGCAGAAGCTGCGCCGCAACCGCCAACTCTCCGGCACCGACCTCGCCGAGCTGGAACGGATGCTCGGCGAGAGCGGCGTCGGCGACAAGCAGGACATCGACCAAGCCCGGCGATCCTCCGAGGGCCTTGGCCTGTTCATCCGTTCCCTGGTCGGTCTCGACCGCGAGGCGGCCCGGGACGCGTTCAGCGAGTTCCTCGTCGACCGGAACCTCAACGCCGCCCAGCTCGACTTCATCAACCTGATCGTCAACGACCTGACCATGAACGGCGTGATGGAACCGGGTCGCCTCTACGAGTCCCCGTTCAACGGTGTCGCCCCGCGCGGTCCCGAAGCGCTCTTCTCCAACCCCGACGCCGACCGGATGGTCTCGATCCTCCGCTCGATCAAGAACAACGCCATCTCGACGAGCGAGGTGGCGTAGCGACCGGGTCACCGCACCGGGTGGCAGCCGCTTGCCCCACATTCGGGGCAGCTCGACAGGGTGTACGGGCACCCACGCCGGCCGGTACGTTGAGGGCTCGGGAGCGCTCCCTATGCGCGAGATTCACTGGAGTGTCGGTCAAATCAGGGCAAAGTCGCAACTCCAGCACTGCGCTCTGGGTGCTCCCGCCGGGGATTTTCCCACTAGCAAGGAATTTATTAACATCTATGCCTTGAGGCCCCACCATGGAAGAGATCTGTTCCCTTCGATGGAGGTCTCCATGAACGTCTCTCGGCTCGGCGGGCCGACCCTGTCCCTGTTCCGCATCGTGGTCGGACTGCTGTTCACGCTGCACGGCCTCTCCTCGGTCTTCGGGTTGTTCGGCGGCAACCCGATGACCGGCAAGGCGGTGCCGCTCGGCACCTGGCCGGGCTGGTGGGCCGCCCTCATCCAGCTCCTCTGCGGCGCGCTGGTGCTGGTCGGGCTCTTCAGCCGGCCCGCCGCGCTCCTCGCGTCCGGCTCGATGGCGTACGCCTACTTCGTCGTGCACCAGCCGGACGATCTGCTGCCGCTGCGTAACGGCGGTGAGCTGGCAGTCCTCTTCTGCTGGTCGTTCCTGCTGGTCGCGACGCTCGGCTCGGGCCCGTGGGCGCTCGACGCGCTGCTCTTACGGCGTCGCGCCGACGCGCCGACGCCGTCGATGGTCGAGCCCAGCCCGGTGAACGCCTGACCGCACCCGTGACGCGCGTCGCCGGAGCTTCGGCGAATCGGCTTCGGCGACGTGCTTGTCACCCCCGCCAGTCCTACGACCAGGTCGGGGATCTTCGGTCGCGTGCGCAGCTGCTCGCAAGGATCCGCCGTCGTTAGCGCGCTCACGGATAAGGATTTCACACTTACAAGTTTGACGGCGTGCCTCTGCCGAGGACGTCCGTCCTATGAAGAGGGACTACCGCTGATTTTCTGCAACCCAGAAAATTTCAAAGCTCCGAGAAATCAGGAGGTTCGGATGGATGTCAGCGCTTCAGGCTGTCCCGAAGATGTGCTGACCTGGGTGCCCTCGGGTCAATACCTGAGTTCGCACTCGGCCTCCGTGCCCGATGAGGTACGGACCGCCAGGCGGGTGCCCGGTGTGCATCTGGTCCACTTGGCCGCAGGCATGGTCGACTCTGCGGAGACTCGGGCTGTCCTGCTGGCGCAGCCGCTGAGTGTGCTCTCCCGGATGGTCGAAGCCGTGCCAGCGTCGCTGGTCGCCGACACCAGTCTGGATAAGGCACTCAACCGCGCCAACACACTTCGCCTACCGATCCGGATGCCTGCAGGCGACCTGGCCGCCTCCGGCAGCAGCCAAGTCCTGCCCGTCGACTCTCAGGGACGTGTCGTCGAGGTAGCCGACGCCGATTACGCCCTCGTGCTACCTAACCGCCACCTGATCGCCGAGCGCAGCGGCGACGTCGACCTGGAGCGGGTCCTACACGGCCCCGCGATGCCGGGACAACTGCGCTGGAACGATGGCCGCGCCGAGGTGGGCCTACCGCATGGGGTCGTTACCGCCCGCTACCGAAAAATTGACGCGACCGCCAGACCAGCCGGTGCATCCCACAGCGTCGACGGCATCATCGGGTTAGTACGCGAGCTGGACAACCTCCGACCCGGACAAGCCCTCCTGGTCAGCGTCACCGCGATGGGAGCGAACACCGACGAGGAGTTCCTGGCGGTCCGCGCACCCGACGGCATCGCTCTCCTGCGCGAGACCACGAACGGCACCCTCGCCGCGACTCTCCCGCAGAACCCTGCCCGAGTTACCGTCACCCCGGCCATCACACCTACCCAGGCAGTCATCGCCGACAGTGCCAAGCTAGGGATCACGTACCTCGACTGGCCTGGCCTCCGAATGGTCGACCCCAGCCAGATCAGCCATATCAAGGCCGCCGAGACCTTCCTCGCCGCCGCCGACGAATACCCCGTCTTCGTCCACGGCAGCCCCGCCGGTCCCACCATCGGCAACCGGCTCCTCACCTACATCGAACTGCGCGACCTGATCGCCGCCGACCCCCGATCCCGCGGTAAGACCATCATCCTCGTGCAGTGCGGCGCAACCGCCACTGGCCCGACCGTCGTCAAGGACTTCGCCACCGCACTCTTCACCGCGCTACCCGAGGAACACCCTCACCTGTACGCCATGGGCGGCACCGCCTTTGTTGAGGCACCATCAACAGACGCCACACACGAACTCACCGACATATTCGTCACCCGCCCCGTCGTCTTTGAGGACGGCCGCATCCGCCATTACCGGGCCGGCATCCGCAAATTCGTCCGCGCCGGCTCCGAATCAGTAGGCCCCGCCATCGTCCAACACGGCTCTAGCCTCGCTACCGCGCGTTACCACGAAGGCGTGGCGCTGACCGACAGCCACGGAAGACCACTCGCCTCGGCCTCGATATCCGATGCCCTGCATCCGTTTGGCTTCGACACCCAAACCGTCGAGCCCACCGGCGTGCCATTCGCCGGGCGACTGGAGAGGTACCAACCGTCGGCGGAAACATTACGCGGCATAACCGTGAGGGATGCCTATCGGCGAGTCTATGCACAGCGAAGCGCGGCGGCTGATGTCGCAGCGCGGTTGCGGGAAGCGGCCGCATACTATTCGCAATCGGACGTCAATGGCCCTTTTGCTGCTGCAGTTCCAGACTATGCTGACGTGCGTGACAAGTTCCGAACGCTGATGAAGACCGCCGAGCGGCACATGGAAATCTTCGAAAGCCAGACTTGGCGCGTCGGTGTGTTCGCCGACCGAGGTTCCGTGACATGGCGCTCTCCCGAATGGGAGAGACCCAGTTGGGCGTACAGTCGGGAGGACCTGGACCTCTATTCAACAGTTGTAGCGACGCAGGAGCTGTACAGTAGGGTCATCGCCTCCACTCAAGCAGAAATTATAAGGCTTTCGAGGTCAAGGCAGCTCTGGAGAAATCGGGACGAGACGAGGAGATTCGAATTTCTCGTCACCTGCGTCATGCCGCAATACCGGAAAAGTATTGCTCCCGCCGCGGAACTAGCCAAGCTCAAGCAGCTCGAGGTGAAGACGGTGTTTGACCTTCATAAAATCCAGGAATTGGAGGATAAGTTCAAAGATCCCAAGGTGGACCCCAAGGCGTTGGCGGCGTTCCTGGGAGACCAGGCGCGGGACCTGGCCAACTTGACCCACCCTGGCCTCGTTGAGCTTCTTTCGGGATCGGTCGCGCCGCTCCGCGCCCTCAACGAGAGCGAGCAAGCATGGCGCCGAGTCTCTCGCGACAAGGTGCGACAAGTTATCGCACGGGTAGTGGAAGAGCTGCCCTACGGCCCGGCAAACGACTACCAGGTCCACCACTCGTATCGAGGAATTCCACAAGGTCTCGTCAACGAGATCCGCAATCCGCACTATTGGGTCAACAGTAATGAGTCGGACGACTTGACCTGGATAGCGCGTAGCGCTTTTCTGGCCCAATACTTCGGGACCGGATTGATGCAGGAGTACGCGAGCCTCGCATTCACGAAGCTCGCAGATGACATTGGGCTTCACGACGTTCCAATCACCTACGCCATAGACCGAGAGCGCAACACTCACTTCGTCATTCTCGGACCGCCCGCTCACCCGAACAGTCTGGTGGTGGACGCTTGGCCAAAAATGCCCACTTCGACCACCATAGTCCAGGCAGCTCACTATGGACCCTCAGTGGGAACCTTGACATACGTGGGGCCGCAGGGGGGGAAAACCCTCTTCGAGTTGGGTAAAGCCGGAGTCCACCAAGAAAGACTCCCGCCTCGTCCCGCGCCCTTGCAACTTATCGCCCCGCCCGATGATCAGGGCATGCTCGTCGAGTGGATCTGGGACGACCGTAACAGTGGCCAGTTTGGCACCCCGAACACCTTCACGGGCGAGTACGGCTACTGGAGCGTCCATCGCTCGTACAGGGAAGGATTGAATTCCGCCAACAGTGACAGTGAGGACGAGGCGGACCAAGGGGTTGCGTTCGACGCTCAGGTGCCACCGGGGGTGCAGCCGTCGGTGCACCCTGCACCGCAGGACGTGATGCAACGCCTGCCTGATGACAGTCGGCCGGGTCTGTATCTGCTGGACGAGGATCAGTCGCGGCTGATTGAGGCGGCGAAGTCGTTCCGGGCCGCCTCCAACGAATATGCGGTCTTCATCCAGGGTAGCGTGTTCGGGCCATATGTGGGTGGCCGGTTGATCACTGTTGAGCAGTTGCGTGACATGATCGTGGGGGACGAGCGGTCGGCGGGTCGCGACATCCTCGCGGTGGTGTGCGACCTGGCGGTCACCGCGAGCGGCACCACCGCGCTGAACGATTTCGCCACTCGGCTGTTCGTTCTACTGCCACAAAGCAACAAGCGGTTGTTGGCTGCTGCCGGCGTGGTGAAGGTGCACTCCACGCAGACGGCCGGACTCACGGACGTTTTCGTGTCCGGGACGAGGCTCGGCGATGACGGTAGATTCCGACTCGCCGCGGGCGGAATTCGGGAGATTCGTGACGTTCCCGTGAGCAATCAAAAGCCCGGCCGACGCGCGGCGATGCTCATTCAGCACGGTCCAAATCTGGCAAGTGCTCGCACCGACGCTGGTGTGGCGCTCACCGACGAGCACGGCACGCTGCTCACCGTGGGCAACGGTCCGACGGTCGCTGCATTGGCGGCGCTGGGCATACGCAATCCGGAGCGCACTCGCAACCTGCTCGCCCCCATCGCCACGCAAGACGCCGCTGTCGCCGCCGAGCCGGGAAGCGTTGTTGAGGCGGCAGAGCCGCCGACGTGGTCGTTGCGGTTGACGGATTCCGTCTCCACCAGTCATCCCAACGTGTACGTCATCTCCACCAACAGCGCAGGCGTTCCTCAGTCGCTTGTCAAGTATCTCGCTGGTCTGGTCGGCCCCGCCGGGAGTGGGCACACCGCCATCGTGCTGGGCACCCCGCAACTCAACAGGCGCGCTGAAAACGAGGCCGAAAACCGCGCCGCAGCTGTCGCCGACATCAATGCACTGAATTATCTCCTGGAACAGTTCGCCCAGCGGGCCGAACTGCCGATCGTCGTGCGCCGCGGCCCCGTCGATGCCGACCTGCTGAATGTGGCAGAGAAGTATGGCGTCGCGGTCCTGCACCACTCTTCTGTCGGTGCGAAGGAAAGTGGCTCGAACTTCGATATCGATACCAAATGGAAAGTCAGCCTCGCCCGACCAGGCGGACGTACCGAATCCTCCAGCGAGCTCTGGTCCCGGATCACCATCGCCGTCCTGGACGCCGCAGCCAAACTCGCCCGCCCCACCGATGCCGTGGCCCGCATCAGCGACGACCTCGGCCAACTCATCTGGGCCAAGGATCTGCCGACCAGTCGCACGATCTTCAACAGTCTGGGCTGGTCGCCGCAGGACATGTCGACCAACCTCACCCACGTCAAGCAGATGATCGGACGGGTGCCCAACCAGCCGGCGCTGAGCGTCTTCGCGCCTGTCCTGGAGTTCGGTGCCACCGGCCACGCCAACGTCGTCTTCGACTACGCCGCCGCCGATGCGAACCGCCCCGCCACCCTTCTGGACGCGTTCGGTCTCGAGCAGGTCGCCGAACGCGAATCGGGGTACGTCAGCGATCTCACCACGACCCGTCTGGCGTCGATGGTCACCGCAATCGGCGACGACCCCGACGCCACGTCCGTGACGGTGTCGCTGCTCGGCATGATCAACGATATGAAGACTGGAAACTTCAAAGACGCCCGAGAGTTCATCAAAGGCAATTCTTACAAACTCGACCTGCAGCAGAAAGACCAATGGGTCAGCGCTCTCCTCGACCTGGGGAGAAACATGCCTAACCACGCCAAAGAACTCAACGACCTGTCTGCAGCCGTCTTCAACTGTCCACCGAAAAGCTGATGGATTCTCCGGGCGGCGCGGGTGGGGTGCGATTGGCCGGCGCAGGTCAGAGCGGCGGCCAGGTCGGGGAGATCCTCACCGGCCAGGCTGGAAGGCGACCCCGTGCAACGCTCTGGGGCCGCTGCCCCACCGCGGTGCTGTCCGCATGATCCGCGCGGCTTCGGCTCCATAGGGTGCGGGGTCCTGCCTGCCCAGCGCGGGGATCGCAGCCAAGGGGCGAAGGTGGCGCGGGGTCCGCCGGGCATCCGGGCAGAGAAACGCGGTCAGTAGGCCGGGATGGCGTGCAGCGGATCGGCGCCGCCAACGCGGCCCTGTTCATCGACCTCGTCCCCGTGGCCACGTTCGCGATACAGATCGCCCGCTGACCCACACCCTGGGATCCGCGGTAGAGGCGGCGGACGGCGTTGTCCTAGACTCGGCACCACAACTGAATACCTCATCCAGAGGGGCTGAGGGATACGGCCCGACGACGCCCCGGCAACCACCCCGCGCGCTCACCGCTGAGCGACCCGCGGGGCAGGTGCCAATTCCGTCCCCGCCGCACCGTGCGATGCGGGGAAAGATGAGAGGACTCGACATGACGTCGACGCTCGCCGCCTCCCGCATCGACACCTCCGCCAGCCCCGCCCGTGCCCTCGTCTGCCGCGCCTGTTCGGCCCGCTACCCGCTCGCCGCCCAGCACGCCTGCTACGAGTGTTTCGGCCCGCTGGAAGTCGACTACGACACCGCCGCGCTGGCCACCGTGACCCGCGAGCAGATCGAGGCCGGCCCGGACAACATCTGGCGGTACGCCGCGCTGCTGCCCGCCGGCCAGGACCCCGCCACCCGGGTCACCCTCGACCCGGGGCTGACCCCGCTGGTGGCGGCCCCGCACCTCGCCGCCGAGGTGGGCATCACCGCGCCGCTCTGGGTCAAGGACGACAGCGCCAACCCGACCCACTCGTTCAAGGACCGGGTCGTCTCGGTGGCGTTGACCGCCGCCAAGGCGCTCGGCTTCACCCGCTTCGCCTGCGCGTCCACCGGCAACCTGGCCAACTCGGTGGCCGCGCACGCCGCCCGCGCCGGCGTTCCCTCGATCGTCTTCATCCCCTCCGACCTGGAGCAGGGCAAGGTCATCACCACCGCCGTGTACGGCGGCGAACTGGTCGCCATCGACGGCTCGTACGACGACGTCAACCGGCTCTGCGGTGAGCTGGTGGAGACCGACGAGTTCGAGGACACGGCCTTCGTCAACGTGAACGTCCGGCCGTACTACGCGGAGGGTTCCAAGACCCTCGGCTACGAGGTGGCCGAGCAGTTGGGCTGGCGGATTCCCGCCCAGGTGGTGATCCCGATGGCCAGCGGCGAACTGCTCACCAAGATTGACAAGGCGTTCTCCGAGCTGGTCGAGATCGGCCTGGTCGACGCGCCGGCCGGCGGCTGGAAGGTCTTCGGCGCGCAGTCGGCCGGCTGCAACCCGATCGCCACGGCCCTGCACGCCGACACGGACACGATCATCCCGGTCAAGCCCACCGGCATCGCGAAGTCGCTCAACATCGGTGACCCGGCCGCCGGCCTCTACGCACTGGAGGCGGTGCGCCGCACCGGTGGCTGGATGGAGTACGCCGACGACGACGAGATCCGCGCCGGCATCCGCGACCTGGCCCGTACCACCGGGGTCTTCGCCGAGACGGCGGGCGGCGTGACCGCGGCCGTGCTACGCAAGCTGGTCGAGTCCGGCCGGCTCGACCCGACGGCGGAGACGGTCATCTTCAACACCGGCGAGGGTCTGAAGACCATCGACGCCGTGGCCGCACAGGTCGGGCCGACCCACCACATCAAGCCGTCCCTGCGTGCCGCCCGGGACGCGGGGCTTCTGGGCTGAATCCGCCCGGTGACTGGGTTTTCGCTGTGAGTGTGGAAAACCCGCCGCTCAGGACTTGACGGCAGGAACCGGACGGCGCAAGATGCTCCGTGCGGGAGGGCATTTCGCCGAAGACTTTTGAAGTTCTTGCGACCCAACGCCGGAGGCGTTGTGCGAATGCCCCTCCCGACCACGTCCGACAGGGCCAGCGAATAATCGCTGGCCCTGTCGCTTTTGCGGCTGTCAGGCTCACCGGCATGAGCATCACGATCGTGCCGTTCGACGGCGCCGACCGGGCGGCGGTCGACGAGGCGTACCGGGTCGGAGCGGCGGCCACCGAGGCCGACCTGCCGGACTTCCCACCGTCCTGCCGGCAACGCTTCGACGGGTTCTTCCACGCCCCGATGCCCGGCACCCGCTCGCTCTGGGCGCTGGCCCGCCTGGACGGTGCGCCCGCCGGTTACCTCCAGCTCGACCTGCCGCAGCTCGACAACACCGACAACGCCACCGCCGAGCTGACGGTCCATCCGGACCTGCGGCGTCGGGGTGTCGGCCGGGCCCTGCGCGAGTACGGGGTACGCCTGCTGCGCCAGCACGACCGCAAACGGGTGACGGCGATGACGGTCTCCACCCTGCCCGGCGGTCCGGCCCGAACGGTGGCGGGTCACGCGTTCGCCGCCGCGATGGGCGCGCACTCCGCGCTGGCCGAGGTGCGTCGCCGGCTGACCATCGCCGACATCGACCGGGTCGCGCTGCGGGCGGCCCTGGCCGACGCGCAGCCCCACGCCGAGGGCTACCGGTCCGTCTCCTGGCAGGGCACCACCCCACCGGAGTACGTCGCGGACGTCGCCTACCTGGACGGCCGGCTCATGACGGACGCGCCGCTGGGCGACGTGCAGTGGGAACCGGAACAGGTCGACGCCGCGCGCATCCGGGGCAACGAGCGCGCCCTGGACGCCCGGGGTAGGCGGCGCTACCACCTCGGGATGCTGCACGAGGCGTCCGGCCGGCTGGTCGCCTGGACCCTGCTCGACGTGGGCGCCTCCGTGGACTGGCACGCGTTCCAGCAGATCACCATCGTCGACCCGACCCACCGTGGCCACCGGCTGGGCCTCATCGCCAAGGCGGAGAACCTGCACCATCTGCTCACCCACGAGCCCGCCGTACGCGTCATCGACACCTGGAACGCGGCCAGCAACAGCTACATGGTGGCGATCAACGAGCAGCTCGGCTTCCGCCCGGTGGACGCCTGGGACAACTGGCAGCTCACTCTCTGACGGGTATCCGCCCCTACTGCTCGCCGACCGGGCTGTTGCATGATGGCGGGCATGACGGAGACCCCGCATTCCCTCTACGACAGGCACGCCGACACCCTCAACCGTGCGCTGACCGCGATCACGGAGCGGGGCTACTGGTCCGCCTATCCCGAGTCCCCCAGCCCTCGCGTGTACGGCGAGACCGCCGCCGCCGACGGCAAGGCCGCCTTCGAGGCGTACCTCGGTGGTGACTTTCCGCTCGACCAGCCCGGCAATGGCGGCCGGATCGCCACCGAGACGAGCCCGTTCGGGGTCGACCTGGCGGTGCGGTACCCGCACGCCGGCACCGACGAGCTGGTCACCGCCGCCTCCGCCGCGCTGCCGGCGTGGCGCGACGCCGGTCCGCAGGCCCGGGTGGGCGTCTGCCTGGAGATCCTCGACCGGCTGCACAAGCACATCTTCGAGCTGGCCAACGCGGTGCAGTTCACCAGCGGGCAGGCGTTCGTGATGGCGTTCCAGGCCGGCGGCGCGCACGCGCTGGACCGGGCGCTGGAGGCGCTGGCGTACGCGTACGCCGAGATGACCCGGCACCCGGGCACCGCCGGTTGGGAGAAGGCCGCCGGCAAGGGCGACCCGCTGCGGATGACCAAGACGTTCCACGTGGTCCCCCGTGGTGTGGCGCTGGTGATCGGGTGCAACACGTTCCCGACGTGGAACTCGTACCCCGGGCTGTTCGCCTCGCTGGTCACCGGCAACCCGGTGATCGTGAAGCCGCACCCGCGCGCGGTGCTGCCGCTCGCGATCACCGTGAAGTACGCGCGGGAGGTCCTCGCGGAGGCCGGCTTCGACCCGAACCTGATCCTGCTGGCCGCCGAGGCGCCGGGCGAGAAGCTCGCCAGCGACCTGGCGCTGCACCGGTCCGTCAAGATCGTCGACTTCACCGGCTCCACCGAGTACGGCGACTGGCTGGAGACGCACGCCCGGCAGGCGTCGGTCTACACCGAGAAGGCCGGCCTGAACACGGTGGTCATCGACTCCACCGACGACTTCGCCGGCATGTGCCGCAACCTCGGCTTCACCCTGACCCTCTACAGCGGTCAGATGTGCACCACCTCGCAGAACATCCTCATCCCGGCCGGGGGCATCGAGACCGACCAGGGGCACAAGAGCTTCGACGAGGTGGCCGGTGGAATCGCCGCGGCGGTCGGCAAGCTGACCGCCGACCCGGCCCGGGGTGTCGAGCTGACCGGCGCGATCGTCAACGACGGGGTGTTGGAGCGGTTGGCTGAGGTGACCAAGGTCGGCGAGCCGGTCCTGGAGTCGCGGACGGTGGCCCACCCGTCGTACGCCGACGCGGTGGTGCGTACCCCGACGATCGTCAAGCTGACCGCGGACGACGCCCAGACGTACGGCCGGGAGTGGTTCGGGCCGATCTCGTTCGCCATCGCGACCGACTCCACCGCGCACAGCCTGGAGCTGCTGCGCAAGACGGTCGGCGAGAAGGGCGCGCTCACCGCCGGGGTCTACTCGACCGACGAAGCGGTGCTGGACGCCACCGAGGCGGTCGCCGTCGAGGTCGGGGTGCACCTGTCCTGCAACCTCACCGGCGGTGTCTTCGTGAACCAGTCGGCGGCCTTCTCCGACTTCCACGGCAGCGGCGCCAACGCGGCAGCCAACTCGGCGCTGACCGACGGGGCTTACGTGGCGAATCGGTTCCGGATCGTGCAGTCGCGGCGTCCTGCCTGATCTTCACCTTTGGTCGCGGTTGGGGTTTCCGGGGCAGCCCGCCCCGCTCCGGGCGGTCAGGCTTGACCCCTGCGCGGGGCGGCTGCCCCGGAAACCCTTCTGTGGGCACGGTTGTCGCCTGACGCTCCGGCTTCGGGTGGGAGATCTTTGTGGTCTTGCCCTGGGAAGGGTTCTCGGTTTTACGCTGTTCGGCGCATCTGGAGTTCGGTCAGGGCGGGGATCGTGGGGTGCGGGACCCGTACGCCGGTGTCCTCGAAGCCCAGCCGCTGGTAGGCCCGGTAGGCGCGATCGTTGCCGACCACCACCTCCAGCAGCAGTTCCGGCCGGTCGCACGCCCGTGACCAGGCGGCCACCCCGTCGATCAGCTCGCCGAGCAGCCCGCGGCCCCGCCACGTCGGCGTGACGTACACGGCGTAGATCACGGTCAGCCCCGGCTCGTTCGGAGCGACCGTCCCGCCGGCGTGCCCGACGAGCCGGCCGCCCGGGTCCGCGACGAACTGCGCGTTGTGGGGACCGGTCGACGTGTAGGCCACCCGGGCGGCGAACTCGTTGTGCGGTCGGGCCGCAGCGTCCGCCAATGTCTCCAGGAAGGCCAACGGCGCGTCGGCGAGCATCTCCAGGCGCAGCGCCCGCATCCGGGCGGCGTCCTGCGGCCGTACCCGGTGAATGCGCGCCTGCCGCAGGACCGGACCGCTCGTGTCGGTGGTCATGTCCGAATGCCTACCACAGGGCCGGACGCTCACCGCGATCAACGGCGGCCAGATCGCCTACATCCGGTCAAACGCAACCATCGTCATGAATCAGTCAGCGCGTTCGAGGCGCCTTGGACCATGCCCGATTTGTGGTCGTGCGCGACCGTCACTCCTCGTGTAGCGTGCGATTTCGATCACCTCTTTCAGCGGTCGTCGTCGATCGCTGTGGCGGTGGTCCGTGGGTGTCCGGCGTGCCGGACGTCCGGGCAGGCAACGCCGCGCAGAGTGAGGGAAGTGCACCGTGGCCCAGGGTTCCGTGAAGTGGTTCAACGCCGAGAAGGGCTACGGCTTCATCGCCGTGGACGGCGGTCAGGACGTGTTCGTCCACTTCTCCGCTATCGAGATGGACGGCTACAAGGCCCTCGACGACGGTCAGCGGGTGGAGTTCGAGATCGCCCAGGGCCAGAAGGGTCCGCAGGCGGAGCACGTCCGCGTCATCGGCTGACCGGTTCCCCGATCTACCCGCCGGCGGTTCGCCCCGATCGGCTGGCGAGTCGGGGCTGCGGCGCGGACGCCCGCCCGGGAAGATCGTGAACCGTTCCAGCCGATGCTGAGGAGGGTTCATGACCGACCAGACGCCGCCACCCACCACGCCCTCCGGGCCGGGTGAGCCGGGCCCGTCCGACCCCATCCCGCCCGCCGAAGGCTCCGGCACGCCGCCCTCGTCCGGCGCGGCCCCGGGCACACCGCCCTCGCCCGGCGCGGTCCCGGGCACGCCGCCCTCGCCCGGCGTCGCGATGCCACCCGTCGGCGTGCCGCCACAGGGCTGGAACCCCGCGACGGACGCCTGGGGGCAGCCCGTCGGTCCGCCGCCGGGCTGGGACCCCGCGCAGGGAGCCTGGGGTCAGCACGCCGGGCCGCCGCCGGGCTGGACCTCCCCTCCCGTCGGCGGCTACCCGCCGGGGGTCGGCCCCTACGGCGGACAACCGTGGTACCCGGGAGCGCCGGTCGGCTGGTACCCGCCGGGTCACGGCCTCGACCCGAACGACCCCCTCGTCACTCCGCCCGGTGCCGGCATCGGTGCCTGGTTCGAGCGGTTCTGGGGCGCGCTGCGCCGGGGCTGGCGGCAGTTGGTGCCGATCATGCTGCTCACGCAGGTGTTGCCGGCGGCGGTGCTCTCGGTCATCTCGTTCGGTGTGGACCCGTCGCCCGCCTGGGAGGCGCAGGCCGAGACCAACCCGACCGGGCTCCCGGACAACTTCGCCACCGGCCTGTTGACCCTCGTCGTCGTGCTGGTCGGCGGCAGCCTGGTGATCGGCCTCGTGCAGGCGCTGGGCTGGGCCGCGGGCAGTTGGGTGATCACCCAGCAGGCGGCCGGCCGGCCCGCCCGCCTCGACGCGGCGCTGCGGTACGGCCTGCGTCGGGCGCTCGGCGTGTGGGGCTGGACGCTGCTGGTCAGCCTGCTCATCGGCGTCGGAGTCTGTTTCTGCGTGCTGCCGGGCATCTACCTGGCGTTCGCGCTGAGCATGGCCGGACCGGTCTACCTGTTCGAGCGGGACAACCCGATCGGCCGTTCGTTCCGGATGTTCCACGACCGGCTCGGGATGCTGCTCGGTCGGGTGGCCCTGGTGGGTGTCGCGGTGATCATCGGAACCATGGTTCCCGGCATCCTGGAGTCGGCCGGTACCGCCGCGTTCGGCGTGGACCCCTTCGCGTCCCCGGGCGCCGCGGTCGGGGTGGTGATGGTCATCGGCCTCACGGCGGTGCTGGCCCTGCCGGCCCACCTCGTCCAGTTGGTCGGGCTGCTGGTCACGTACACCGAGCAACGCGCGCACGAAGGGCCCGTGAACGCGGCCACACTGGCTGCGGAACTCGGCTGACCGAGCTCATCGTGCTTGCACTCGGCAGGTGAGAGTGCTAAACAAGTCATTGGCACTCGCATACCGTGAGTGCCAATGGTCGGGACGGTGGGGCCTGGTTGTGCCGGTGTGGAGACGCCGGGGCAGCACATGGCCGGTCGTCGCGGGCTATCCGGCCCGGCCGAAGGACGTCGTCGTCGCCAGGTGGCGACGTCCCAAGGTGCGTACACCAGGCGGCCCATCCGGGGCACACATCTCGGGTGGCCCGTGAGTGTCCAGGAGGACAACGCCGTATGGCCAAGATGATCGCGTTCGACGAAGAGGCTCGCCGCGGCCTCGAGCGGGGCATGAACCAGCTCGCTGACGCCGTGAAGGTGACCCTCGGCCCCAAGGGCCGCAACGTCGTCCTCGAGAAGAAGTGGGGTGCCCCCACCATCACCAACGATGGTGTGAGCATCGCCAAGGAGATCGAGCTCGAGGACCCGTACGAGAAGATCGGCGCCGAGCTGGTCAAGGAGGTCGCCAAGAAGACCGACGACGTCGCCGGTGACGGCACGACGACGGCGACCGTCCTGGCCCAGGCCCTGGTTCGCGAGGGCCTGCGCAACGTGGCCGCCGGTGCCAACCCGATGGCCCTGAAGCGGGGCATCGAGGCCGCGGTCGCGAGCGTCTCGGAGGAGCTGTCCAAGCTCGCCAAGGACGTCGAGACCAAGGAGCAGATCGCCTCCACCGCCTCCATCTCCGCTGGTGACAGCAGCGTCGGCGAGATCATCGCCGAGGCGATGGACAAGGTCGGCAAGGAAGGCGTCATCACCGTCGAGGAGAGCAACACCTTCGGGCTGGAGCTGGAGCTCACCGAGGGTATGCGCTTCGACAAGGGCTACATCTCGGCCTACTTCATGACCGACCCGGAGCGCATGGAGGCCGTCTTCGACGACCCCTACCTCCTGATCGTCAACAGCAAGATCTCGTCGGTCAAGGACCTGCTCCCGATCCTCGAGAAGATCATGCAGTCGGGCAAGCCGCTGCTGATCATCGCCGAGGACATCGAGGGCGAGGCCCTGGCCACCCTGGTCGTCAACAAGGTCCGGGGCACCTTCAAGTCGGTCGCCGTCAAGGCGCCGGGCTTCGGTGACCGCCGCAAGGCCATGCTCGCCGACATCGCCATCCTCACCGGTGGTCAGGTCATCAGCGAGGAGGTCGGCCTCAAGCTCGACGCCGTCGGCGTCGACATGCTGGGCCGCGCCCGCAAGGTCGTGGTGACCAAGGACGAGACCACCATCGTCGACGGTGCCGGTGACGCCGAGCAGATCCAGGGCCGGGTCAACCAGATCCGGGCCGAGATCGACAAGAGCGACTCCGACTACGACCGCGAGAAGCTGCAGGAGCGGCTGGCCAAGCTGGCCGGTGGCGTTGCGGTGATCAAGGTCGGCGCGGCCACCGAGGTCGAGCTCAAGGAGCGCAAGCACCGCATCGAGGACGCCGTTCGCAACGCGAAGGCGGCCGTCGAGGAGGGCATCGTCCCGGGTGGTGGCGTCGCGCTGGTGCAGGCCGGCAAGACCGCCTTCGACAAGCTGGACCTGGTGGGCGACGAGGCCACCGGTGCCAACATCGTCAAGGTCGCGCTGGACGCCCCGCTGCGGCAGATCGCCGTCAACGCCGGCCTCGAGGGCGGCGTCGTGGTGGAGAAGGTCCGCAACCTCGAGGCGGGTCACGGTCTCAACGCCGCGAACGGCGAGTACGTCGACCTGCTGGCCGCGGGCATCATCGACCCGGCCAAGGTGACCCGTTCTGCGCTGCAGAACGCGTCGTCGATCGCCGCGCTGTTCCTCACCACCGAGGCCGTCGTCGCGGACAAGCCGGAGAAGACCCCGGCTGCCCCGGCTGGCCCGGGTGGCGGGGACATGGACTTCTGAGTCCAGTTCCGACACACCGAACGGGGCGGGCCGCTGACGCGGTCCGCCCCGTTCGTCGTCAGGTGGGCAGGGGGCGCTGGTTGCGGCGCTTCTGCGCCCGGTCGTACGGCGGCAGCAGTTGGATCGGCGCGTCCACCATCTCCTGCGGTTCCTCGCTCGCCGGTTGACCGTCGGTGGTCATCTCGGCCAGTTGCTCGGCGTCGCCGTAGTCCAGTCGGTCGAACGGCAGTTGACCGGGCAGCTCGCCGACCGGTTTCCAGGTGATCGGCGGGCCGTCCTCGGTCTGGTCGTCATCCGTGGTCATGGCTGCCTCCTCTACCGAAACGGTAGGGGGCGTCGATGCCCGACGCGGGCGAATGGATCAATGTCCCATTTGCCTGTTATGACGTCGGCAGTGTCCGCCGGTACAGGAAGAAGACCCGCTCGATCCGCGCACCCGCACTGCCCGAGTAGAACGGCACCGGCCCCACCCAGCCGATCTCCGCCCGGTCCAGCCCGGCCGCACGCTGGTCCCGCAGGCAGCGCCGCAGCAGCACCCCGCCGATGCCCGAGCCCTCGGCGGCGGGCGCGGTGCCCATCGGCCCGAACCAGCTCGGCCGGGACGACCCGTAGGCGGCGAAACCCAGCACCTTGCCGGCCCGCTCCGCCAGGTGGCAGCCGGCCCCCTCGCGGCCCACCGACCCCGCCAGCTCACCGTCCCAGGCCCCACCGAAGGTGGACCGGGCGAACGCGGTCAGCGCCGGCAGGTCCGCCCGCTCCGCCCGTCGTACCGTGATGCCCTGTCCGGCCAGCCGGTCCTCGGCGGCCGTCGTCGACCGCAGCGCCGGCGACTCGTCGTACGACAGGTCCGCGGTCATGTTCCAGGCGGTCCGGTCCTGCTGGTAGCCGAGCGCCAGGGCCGCGCAGACCGCTGGTGTGTACCGCACGTCGATGCCCGGCCAGGCGTAGTACGGCGGGTTTCCGGCCAGCAGCACCTCCGTCACGCCGTGCTCGGCGAGGGCCTGCTCGGCCCGGGCGAGCAGCGCACGGCCCACGCCCCGGCGGCGCTGCCCCGGCAGTACGGCGACCAGGTCCACGTGCCCGGTGCCCGGCTCGCTCGGCGATACCGAGCCGATGAGCACCCCGACGAGATCGTCGCCCCGGTACGCCCCCAGCCCGATCACCGGCCGGTCGACGGCGGCCCGGGGCCAGAGCACGTCCACGATCGCGTCCGCCTCGGCCGCGTCCTCCGGCAGGTCGAGCGCCTGCGCGCAGAGCCGAGCCACGGTGGGCACGAGGTCCAGGTCCAGTTCGGTGACGGTGATCTCGGCGTCCATGGTCGCCGACCCTAGATCACCCGTCGCCTCCCGCCCTGCTCACCCTCGGGCGGCGCGCACGGCGGCGTACGCGTCGACCTGACCGGCACCGGTGACGTTCGCCGGGCCCCCGCAGGCGTCACTGGGATTGCGTGAGCGGTACGTGGGCTCGGCCGGCGTGGCGGTGTCCCGCAGGATCTGCCGGGTCCGGGGCAGGTCGCCGATCAGCGTCGGGTTCGCCGACCACATGAGCGCCACCACTCCCGCCACCTGCGGGGTCGCCATCGACGTGCCGTCCAGCGCCGCGTACCCGCCGCCGGGCATGGCCGACACCACGCCCACGCCGGGCGCCAGCACGTCCGGCTTGCCCGCGCCACCGGGCACCGGCCCGCGCGAGGAGAACTCCGCCACCCGGCGCTGCGCGTCCACCGCGCCCACGGTCAGCACGTTGGCGTACGGCGCGGGCGCGTCGTCGATCGACGCGCACCACGGGCCGGTGTTGCCGGCGGCGGCGACCACGAAGATGCCGGCCGCGTCGAGCGCCGTGGTGGCCGGGAGCAGCGTGTCCCGGTCGCAGCCCTCGATCGAGGGGCAGCCCCACGAGTTGGTCAGCACCTGCGGGGCGCGTTCGGGCCGGCCGTCGGTGAACGGGTCACCACCGGTGGGGAAGGGCGCCAGCATGAACTGGAGGCAGTCCAGGTAGTGCCCCGGGCTGCCCAGGTTGCGGTCCAGGTTGACGCAGCCCACCCACTGCGCGTCCGGTGCCACGCCGATGCCGTCCCGCCCGACCGCGCTGCCCACCGTGTGGGTGCCGTGCCCGCCCTGGTCGTTCGGTGCCCGGGTGCCGTCCCACGGGTCGTACCAGGAGTCGTCGCCGCCCCGGAACCCGGCCCGCAGCGCCGGATGGCCGCCGTCGACGCCGGAATCGGAGCTGCCGACCACGATTCCCCTGCCGGTCACCCCGAGCTGGGACCAGACCCGGTCCGCGCCGAGTTGCCGGATGTTCCACTCCGGACCGGTGGGCGCCGGCGAGGTGCCGCGGGTCTGCCCCGCCGGGGCGGGTAGCGGCCGGAGGCGCTGGCTGACCAGTACCCGGGCCACCTCGGGCCGTCGGGCGAGCCAGGCGCGCACGGCTGGGCCACCGTCCACCTCGACCGCGTTGACCAGGTAGTACGGCACCGGGTCGAGCCGTAGACGCTCCGCGGTGCGGCGCAGGTCGGCCTGGGTGCGGTCGGCGGTCGTCACCAACCGCCGGTAGACCTCCGCCGCCCGGGCGTCCCGTCCGGCCTGCCCGGGTGCGCCGGCCGGGATGCCGCTCAGGTCGGCCTGCTCGCGCAGCACCACCAGCAGCCGCTCGCCGTACAGGCCGGGTTGACCGGGCCCGACGTCGACCACCGCGAACGCCACCAGCAGCACCAGGGCGGTCGCCGCCGCCACCCGACGGCTCGGGACACGGGCCGTCGGCCGGGCGAGCAGCACCGCGTACCCGATGGCCACCAGGACGGCCACGGCGAGCCCGGCGGCGGCGGCCGCCGCCACCCAGAACGGCACGTCGCGGGTGCCGACCAGGAGCAGAGTGATCTCCTCCGGGTCGGTGAACGCCAGCGGCCCCAGCGCGGCCAGGCCCACCAGCCAGCCGGTCGCCGTCCGTCCGGCGCGAACCTGCTCCGTCGAATCGCCGACGGGTTGCCGGGTCGCAGCCGGTTCGGTGGTGGAATGCCAGGTCGCGGCCCAGAGCGCGGCGAGCGCGAAGCCCGTCGGCGGAAGGGTCAGCAGAGCGGGCAACTGAGCGCCGGACTGGCCCGCCCCGGCCGCGAGCAGCAGCAGCGCGACCCCGGCGACCAGGCCGCCGACCAGCACCAGCCGGGCCGGCCGGGGCGGTCGGCCGACCGCGAACCGGGACCACAGGGCGGCGTCCAGAAGCGTCGCCGCCAGCACCCCGAGGGCGGCGGCGGCCACCAGCGCGAGGACGGTCTCCAGGAGCCCTCCGAGCGCTCCCAGCCAGGCCCAGGGCAGCAGCAACGCCAGCCCGGCGGCGACCGCGAGCAGCGGCACCGCGCCCGGCCGACGGGAGCCACGCGCGGGCTCCGCGCTGCCGGCGGCCTCGGCACCCGGGGCGTCGCCCTCGTCGCGCCGGGCCAGGCCGTCGACCACGCCAGCCGTCCCGGGGTACGTCCGCCGACGCCGCGACCAGCGCACGGCGAGCGCGGCGAGCAGCGTCGTGGCGGCCAGCGCGGCGAGGTTCGCCTCGTGGTGCACGGGCGGCACGACGCGCAGCAACGTGAGCACCCCGAGGGTGAGCGCGGCAGCCAACCAGACCCGGCCGGTGGCCCGGACCGTGGTCGAGCGGGGCAGCACGGTCAACAGCAGGGCGGGCGTACCTGTCAGCACCACGGTGGCCAGGCCGAGCACCGGCCAGAGCCAGCCCACCCGGTCCCGTCCGAAGCCGAGCAGCACCTGATCGGTGAGCCAGCCGCCGGTCTGGGTGGCCACCGTGACCGCGACGATCCAGCAGCCGACGAACACGGCCGCGACCACCGCCCACGGGGAACTACGGTCGCCGGCTCCGGAACGCGCGGGCTCACCATGCATCCGAGAACCCTACGACCACCTCGAAGATCTTGGACAGTTTCCGGCAGCCGGGCGGGTCCTGTCCAAGATCTGCGGCCGGACGACCGGGGGCGGGACGGACGGCACATGTCGACCGGCTGGTACGGCGGTTACGGTGGATGAGTGCGTGACCCCAATGTCTCCCGATCCGTCGCCGGGCAGCTCTCGCCGATCCGCCGTACGACAGACCTGCGCCGGCTCCGCGCCGAGCGCTTCGACGTGCTGGTCATCGGGGGTGGGGTGACCGGTGCCGGTGCCGCCCTGGACGCGGCCTCCCGGGGCCTCAAGGTGGCCCTGGTCGAGGCGCGGGATCTCGCCTCCGGCACGTCGAGCCGGTCCAGCAAGCTGATCCACGGCGGGCTGCGCTACCTGGAGCAGTTGGAGTTCCACCTGGTCCACGAGGCGCTGACCGAGCGAGGGTTGCTGGCGACCCGGCTCGCGCCGCACCTGGTGCGCCCGGTACCGATCCTGGTGCCCCTGCCCGCCGGGCGAGGGCTGCGGGACCTGCCGGCGCGAGTCTTCCGTCGCTCGTACTACGGCGCGGGCGTGGCCGCGTACGACGCCTTCGCCGGGATCTTCGGCGGTGGCCGGGGCATGCCGCTGCACCGGCACCTGACCCGGGAGGGCGCGCGGCGGATCTTCCCGAGCCTGCGGGCCGACGCCCTGGCCGGTGCGATCCGCTACTACGACGGGCAGGTCGACGACGCCCGGCTGGTCGTCACCCTGGCCCGCACCGCCGCGAGCCTCGGCGCCACGGTGGTGAGCAGTGCCCGCGCCGTCGGGCTGATCCGGCAGGCGCGGGAGGTGACCGGTGTCCGGGTCCGCGACCTGGAGGCCCCGGCCGGCTCACCGGACGCGGAGTTCGAGGTGCACGCCCGTACCGTCATCGCGGCCACCGGTGTGTGGAGCGACGACATGTCGCGGATGCTCAACGACGTGGGCCTGCGGCCGGGCATCCGGGTGCGCGCCTCGAAGGGGGTGCACCTGGTGGTGCCCCGCTCGGCGATCACCGGGGAGACGGGGCTCATCCTGCGTACGGCGACGTCGGTGCTCTTCGTGATCCCGTGGGGCGGGCACTGGATCATCGGTACGACGGACACCGACTGGCGGCTGGACCGGTCCCACCCGGCGGCCTCGGCGCGCGACATCGACTACCTGTTGCAGCAGGTCAACACCGTGCTGGACCGGCCGTTGACCACCGCCGACATCGAGGGCGTCTACGCCGGGCTGCGCCCCCTGCTGGCCGGCGAGGCCGACTCCACCTCGAAGCTCTCCCGGGAGCACGCGGTGTTCGAGCCGATGCTCGGGCTGCTGCTGGTGGCCGGTGGCAAGTACACGACGTACCGGGTGATGGCGTCCGACGTCGTCGACCGGGCCGTACGCCGGTTGGGGGGCGGCCGCGAGTCGCGGACCGCCGACCTGCCGCTGCTCGGCGCCGACGGGTACGCCGCACTGTGGCGGGATCGGGCCGACCTGGCCCGGCGGCATGGCGTTCCGGTGGGCGTGGTGGAGCACCTGCTGGAGCGGTACGGGAGCCTCACTCTCGACCTGCTGGCATTGGTCGATGCCGAGCCGCTGCTCGCGTCGCCGCTGGCCGGCGCCCCGGAGTACCTGGCGGCGGAGGTGACCTACGCGGCGCGGGCCGAAGGGGCGCTGCACCTGGAGGACGTGCTGACGCGGCGTACCCGGATCTCGTTCGAGACGAGCCACCGTGGGCTGGAGTCGGCGGACCACACCGCCGAGTTGATGGGTGCGGTGCTCGGGTGGGACGCGGCCACGCGGGCCCGCGAGGTCGAGCACTATCGCGCGCGGGTCGAGGCGGAGCGCCAGTCCCAGCTCATGCCGGACGACGCCGGAGCGGACGCCGCCCGACTCGGTGTGCCGGACGCACGCGGGTACGCCGCGGACCGGGGCGGCGACGATCAGGCGGAGCTGCGGCCGACCGCGAGATGACCGGAATGTAACGCTACCGAGGGGTAACAAGCGATAGCGGCCCGGATGGTGGTTTTGAACGCTACCTACGGTGGGGTAGGTTTCCGCGCGTGCCTAACCGCGCGCGCCCTCGTCTGCTCGCCACTCTTCTCGGCGTGGTGCTCGTCGGTGCATCGGCCGGGTGTTCGCTGCTCGGCCGCGACGCCGCCGCCGACACACCGGCCGCCCCGCCGCCCGGCTCGGCTGTCGGCGGGTCGGCCCCCGAGGTCCCGACGACGATCACCCAGGGGCAGGTCAGCCTGCTTCAGCGCCTGGGTGCCGACGCCTCGCTGCGCACCCTGAGTGTCGAGCGGGACGGCTCGTGGCAGTGCCTCGACTGTGCCGGCGACGGGGTCACCTCCCGGGGCAGGCTGGCGCCGGAGCAGACCGAGCGGCTTCAGGTGCTCCTCGCCGATCCTCGGCTCGCCGAGGAGACCGACCAGGTCCGGCGGTACCGGACCACCTGCATCGACGCGCTGACGTCGAGCCTGCTCACCTCGTCCGGGCTGATCAGCTCGCAGGACTGCCCCGGCGAGGAACGCCCGCCGGTGGCCGGCGAGATCCTGTTGCTGCTCACCCAGGCGACGCCCGCCGAGGTCGAGGGCTGAGGGCAGCCCGTCAGAGCACCTTGCCGGGATTGAGCAGGCCCGTCGGGTCCAGTGCCGACTTGATCGCCTGGTGGACCCGGACGCCGACCGGGCCGATCTCCCGCGCCAGCCAGTCCCGCTTGAGCAGGCCCACCCCGTGCTCGCCCGTGCAGGTGCCGCCCAGGTCCAGGCCGAGCCGCATGATCTCGTCGAAGGCCCGGCGGCCCCGCTCGACGCTCGCCGGATCGGCCCGGTCCACGACGATGTTCGGGTGCATGTTGCCGTCCCCGGCGTGCCCCACCACGCCGATCGGCACGTCGCAGTCCGCCGCGATCCGGGCCACCCCGTCGAGCAGCGCGGCGAGCGCGCCCCGCGGCACCGCCACGTCGTCGATCACCAGACCGCCGCTGCCACCCGGGTGGGTCTCGGCGGCGAACTTCTCCATCGCCGGGTGGGCGAGTCGGCGGGCCTGCAACAACGCCGCTGCCTCCAGCGCGTCGGTGGCCGCGTAGACCTCCTCGGCGCCGGCCGCCTCGCACACCCCGGCCAGCGCGGCCAGGTCGTCGGCCGCCCGGCCACCGGTGTCGGCGGCGGCCAGCAGCAGGGCCTGCGCGTCGGTTCGCAGACCCATCGGCTGGTACGCCTCGATCGCCCGCAGGTGCGTCTGGTCGAGCAGCTCCAGCAGGCTCGGCGTGAGACCCCGGGCGGCGATCTGGGCCACCGCCGTGCCGGCCGCCGCAGTGGAGCCGAAGACCGCCACCAGGGTCAGCGACTCGGCCGGGGCGGGCCGCAGCGCCACGGTCACCTCGGTGATCACGCCGAGGGTTCCCTCCGACCCGACGAAGAGCCGGGTCAGGTCGTA
Source organism: Micromonospora sp. NPDC049102 (assembly GCF_043197485.1). Classification (NCBI taxonomy): domain Bacteria; kingdom Bacillati; phylum Actinomycetota; class Actinomycetes; order Micromonosporales; family Micromonosporaceae; genus Micromonospora; species Micromonospora sp. NPDC049102. Next base: position 158,645 of record NZ_JBICTE010000003.1, read on the forward strand.
GCCCGCGACCCCCTTGGCGGTACGCCGACCGGTGCGCAGCACCTCGCCCGAGGCGAGCACCACCTCCAGGCCGAGCACGTACTCGGTGGTCACGCCGTACTTCACGCAGCACATGCCGCCGGCGTTGGTGGCCACGTTGCCGCCGATGGTGGACGACTCCCAGGAGCCGGGGTCCGGCGGGTACCAGAGGCCCTGCTGGGCGACCGCCCCGGCCAGCGCGGCGTTGACGACGCCCGGCTGGACGACGGCGATCCGGCTCACCGGGTCGATCTCCCGGATCTCGTCCATCGCGACGGTGCTGAGCACCACCGAACCGTCCACCGCGTTCGCCGCACCGGCCAGCCCGGTCCGCGCACCCTGGGGCACGACCGGTACGCCGTACCGTGCCGCCGCCCGGATCACCGCGACCACCTGCTCGGTGGTGCGGGGGCGGGTCACCACCAGGGGTACGCCGGCGGCGCACAGGTCGGCCTCGTCGCGCTGGTGCACGCGCAGCAGGTCCGGGTCGGTGAGCACGGCGTTCTCGCCCAGGGCGGCGCGCAGGTCGTCGAGGAGTCCGGTGGGGGCCATGCCGCCGAGGCTAGGTCGCCGGCCACCGATCATCAACGCGAGCTAGCCTCGGCGGATGCTCTACCTGGACCGGCCGGCGTGGCCGGCGCGCGGTCGGCTCTGGTCGCACCTGATCAGTGACGTCTCCTACGCCGAGTTGCACGCCTTCGCGGAGGCGCTGGGCGCGCCCCGGCGCGGCTTCGACCGGGACCACTACGACATCCCTGCCGACCGGTTCGCGTCGGCGGTGTGGCTCGGTGCCCGGGTGGTGCCGAGCCGGGAGCTGGTCCGGTTGCTCCGCGACGCCGGCCTGCGTCGCCCGAAGCACCTCAGTGCGCCGCCGACCCGGTGAGAGTGGCCAGCTCCCGGCGTAGGTTGGCCCGGGCGGGCGCTTCCCACCGCGCGGCGAGCAGCGGTAGCCGGAACAGCGTGGGTAGCTCCAGTAGCCCGGTGAGCACGGCGGCCCGTCCGCTCCGGAAGGCCGGCTCGGGCACGTGGGCGTACTCCCGTCGGATCGCCGCGGCATAGCGGTCGTAGGCGGCCGGTGGGCCGGCCAGCACGGCGAGGTCCGCGTCGCAGAGCAGGGCACCGTCGGCGTCGTCCGGCGTGACCCGGTGCCCGGCGGTGAGCAGGACCAGCCGGCGGACCTCGGCGACGGCGGGCGCCGGCACCCCGAGCCCGGTGAGCAGACTCTCGGCCAGTGCCGCGCTGTCCCGTTCGTTGGCGTCGCCGGCGGCCCGTGGATCGTAGACCGCGTCGTGGCACCAGGCCGCCAACCGGACCAGATCCGGCCGCCCGGCCAGCCCGGCGTGGCGGTCCACCACATCGAGGACGACGCCCAGGTGCGCGACGGTGTGGTAGTGCCGGTGCGGCTCCCGCCAGCGGGCGAGTAGCTGTTCACCGGCCCGGATGGAGCGCTCGTCGGGTTTCGCACCGGCGGCGTGGGCCGCCGCACGCCACCGGTCCAGCAGATCCGCCACCGCCCGAGTCTGCCGCATCCGCTCGCGCGGCACGCGCACGGGAGGATTCAGCGGCCCTGCCACGGGTAGTCGCGCCCATGGCGGCGGCCCGGGACAAGAGACCTCCGATGGTGCGGCGTGCCCCGCTGCGCGATGGACTGGTGGATGTCGACGGGGCGCGGATCGCGGAGGCCACCGAGCAGCTCCGGCACCGCGGTAGGGCCACCCTGCACGACCGGCTGCACCGGGTACGGATGGCCGGTGGGCTGGCCGTGCAGGCCGGTCTGGCCGCCGGCCTGGCGTACCTCGTCTCGCACAACGTGCTCGGCAATCCGCAGCCGGTCTTCGCGCCGATCTCCGCCGTCGGCACGCTGGCCGCGTCGGTGGGCCAGCGCTTCCGCCGGACCGTGGAGCTGATCGTCGGCGTGGGCGTCGGGGTGGCTGTCGGCGACCTGCTGATCTACCTTCTCGGCACCGGAGCGTGGCAGCTCGGCCTGGTGGTCACGGTGGCGATCCTGCTCACCATCTTCGCCGGCGCGAGCGTGGCCATCGTCATCCAGGCGGCGGCCACGGCGGTGCTGATCGTGACGCTGAGCCCGTCGACCCAGAACCTGGAGATCCCCCGCTTCGTCGACGCGTTCCTCGGCGGCGGGGTCGCCCTGCTGGTGACGGCTGTGCTGCTGCCGCTGAACCCGCTCCGAGTGATCAACCGGGCCGCCCGGCCGGCGCTGGACCTGCTCGCGGCGCAACTCGACGCCACCGCCGACGGATTGCGCGCGCGGGATCGCGCCGGCATCCAGCGGGCGCTGGAACGGCTGCGCAACAACAAGGACGAGCTGGCGACCCTGTCCGAGGCGATCGAGGGGGCGAAGGAGACGGCCACCCTGTCACCGGCCCGCTGGCACCGCCGCAGCGAACTCACCCACTACGCGGAGGCGGCCGACCCGATCGACCGCGCGATGCGCAACTCCGGCACCCTGATCCGCCGGTCCGTCACCCTGATCGAGGACGACGAGCCGGTGCCCGACGCCATGCCGGAGGCGATCGGCCACCTCGCCGAGTCGGTCCGGCTGCTCAAGCACGAGTTCGCGGTGGGTGAGGAGCCGCAGCAGGCGCGGGAGCGGTCGCTGCGGGCCGTCAGCGAGGCCGGGCGGGCGTACGGCGCAGGGGTCGGCTTCTCCGGCAGCGTCGTGGTCGCCCAGATCCGTACCACGGCCAGTGACCTGCTGGTGGCCTCCGGGATCGAGCAGGAGGAGGCGAACCGCTGCATCCGGACCTCCTTCGGGGACCAGGAGCGGCCGGTCGGCGAACCGGCCGAGCCGGGCGAGGCGCCGAAACCACCCACCGCCCCGCCGGTCGGCTGAGCACGGTGCTCAGGCCAGCTCCGCGAGCGCCGCGAGCAGCCGGTCGACCTGGGCGTCGGTGCTGCCCAGACCGATGCTGGCGCGCAGCGCGGTCGGCGGAAGATCCCTGCGCCCGGTACGCGCGGCAGCTTCGCCGAGCAGCCGCCGGGCCAGCGGATGGGCACAGAACAACCCGTCGCGTACGCCGATCCGGTGCTCGGAGGCGAGCCGCGCGGCCACCGTCGCGGAGTCCTGACCGGCGACCACGAACGACACGATGCCGACCCGGGGCGCGTCCGCGTCGAAGGTCCGCAGCTCCACCACGTGCGGCAGGGCGGCGAGGCCGTCGCGCAGCCGGGCCAGCAACGCCTGCTCACGGGCGTGCAGCGCGACCCGGTCGGCGTCGACCAGCGCCGCGCACACCGCCGCCAGCGCCACCGCGCCCAACAGGTTCGGGGTGCCGGCCTCGTGCCGGGCCGGGCCGGTCGCCCAGGTCACGTCATGGGTTGCCGGCCCGACGTTGCTGGTGGCACCGCCACCGGCGAGGTACGGCGGGGCGGCGTCCAGCCAGTCCGCCCGGCCGACGAGCACGCCCGCGCCGAACGGGGCGTACAGCTTGTGGCCGGAGACGGCCAGGTAGTCCACGTCGAGCGCGTGCAGGTCGACCGGGGCGTGTGGGGCGAGCTGCGCGGCGTCGAGGACGATCCGGGCGCCGTGCCGGTGGGCCACCCGGGCCAGCTCGGCGACCGGCCACAGCTCACCCGTCACGTTGCTCGCCCCGGTGACCGCGACCAGCACCGGCAGCACGGGGTTGCTGTCGCGGCGCAGCTCGGTCAGGGCGGCGGCGAGAGCGCGTACCGCCCCGGCCGGGTCGGCGGGCACCGGCAGGCGTACCGAGCCGCGCGGCCAGGGCAGCAGGTTCGCGTGGTGCTCACCGGCGAAGGTGACCACAGTCGTGCCAGCGGGCAACGACCGGGCCAGCAGGTTGAGGGCGTCGGTGGTGTTCCGGGTGAAGATCACGTGGTCGTCGGCACGCGCGCCGAAGAAGTCACCGACCGTCTGCCGGGCCCGCTCGTACGCCAGGGTGCAGCGCCGCGACAGCGCTCCCGCGCCCCGGTGCACGCTGGCGTACCACGGCAGCAGTTCGGTGACCGCGTCGGCCGCGGCCCGCACGCACGGCGCGGTGGCCGCGTAGTCGAGGTTGATCTCGCCGGGTACGCCGAGCACGTCGAGCGCCACCGACGGCGCGGACGCGACGGCGGGCAGGCTGGGCGGCGAGGGTACGAGAGTGACGGACACGCCGGAACCTCCGGGTTCAGGGACCCCGGGTGTGCCTGTCGGGACGGGGTCCGCGCTTGCCCAGCACGCCGATCGGGCTGGGCCCGGTCATCACCCGGGGCACCCCACCGCGAACTCGACGAGGGTTGCCGGCCAGCAAGCCGGGGCTTGACGCTGGCGCTCGTGACCTGTCGCCAGCATAGCGGCTGTGGATGCGCCCGGACCAGTCGGCGGCGGATGGCTACGCTGACCGCATGGCCGACACCCCGCCCGGTGCACCCCTGCCGTCGCCGCCGCACACGCCCGCGGCCCCGCCCGCCGGCTCGTCACCCGGGATGCCGCCGCGCCGCTTCGGCTGGGTGCGGTTCCTGGTGCTGGCCGGGGTGGTGCTGCTCATCGCCGCGTGCGCGGTGTTCATGGTGTTCACCCTCGGCCAGTCGCTGGGCGTACAGGCGCTGCTGGTCGGGGTGGTCGCCGCGATCCTCCCGGTGCCGGTGCTCGTCGCCTGCTTCCTCTGGCTCGACCGTTACGAACCGGAACCCCTGAAATACCTGATCTTCTGCTTCGCCTGGGGCGCGTTCGTCTCCACGGCCGCCTCGCTGAACGTGAACGAGTTCGCCGCCGGACGCTTCGCGGACTGGGGACTGCCGGACGCGCTGACCGGCGTGCTGGTGGCACCGTTCATCGAGGAGCTGACTAAGGCCCTCGGCCCGATCCTGCTGCTGCTGTTCCGCCGCCGGGAGTGGTCCGGGATCACCGACGGCCTGGTCTACTGCGGGCTCTCCGCAGTCGGCTTCGCCATGGTGGAGAACATCCTCTACCTGGGCGGATACGGCTACGCGGCCGGTGCCGACCGGTACGGCCCGGCGACCGGCACCCAGCAGGTGATCGCCATCTTCATCGTGCGGATCCTCCTCTTCGGGTTCGCCCACCCCCTCTTCACCTCGATGACCGGTGTCGGCCTCGGGGTGGCCTCCCGTACCGCCGACCGGCGTGTCCGGGTGCTGGCCCCGATCGCCGGCCTGCTGCTGGCGATGATGCTGCACGGGACGTGGAACCTGCTGCCGACGCTGACCCAGACCACCGGCGAGGCAGTGATCATGCTGTACGGCTTCCTGGGCCTGATGGTGCCGGTGTTCTTCGGCGTGGTCGGGCTGGCCGTGTGGTTGCGCGCCTGGGAGGGACGGCTCACCGAGCGGACGCTGCCCGACTACGTACGCGCCGGCTGGTTGAGCCCGCCCGAGGTGGCCGCCCTGAGCAGCCTGGGTCGTCGGCATGCCGCCCGGAGCTGGGCGCGCCGCGTCGCCGGGGACGCCGGGGCGCGGGCGATGCGTGGATACCAGCTCGCGGCGACCCGGCTGGCCCTGCTGCGCGACGGGACGCTGCGCGGTCTCGACCGCAAACCGGCCGACCGGGAGCGGACCGCCGTCGAGGAGCGTCAACTGCTGGAGGCGATCACGGCGTACCGGTCGTACTTCGTGGGCCGCGATCCGCAGGCCCCGGCCGGCGTCTGGGACGGCAGCCAGTACCACCTGCGCTTCCCGGACGGTACGCAGCGATCGGTCGCCGCGCCCGACGAGCCGGTGGTGCCCATCCCGGTGGTGCTCGCCCCGACGCCCCCGGTCAACCACCCGCCGGCCGGCTGGCACGCCCTACGCCCCGCCGCGCCGTGGCCGCACGGTCACGCCTGAGCGCGGCCGGGCGGCGGGTCAGGTCATCAGCGTGGTGAGGAAGTCGCCGAGCCCCTGGGCCATCGCCATGAGCGCGACCCCGATCCCCTTGAACAACTGCGCGGCACCGTCCGGGCGGAACGCCATAAAGTAGATCAGGAACGCGACGCTGCCCCAGGTCAGCAGCTTCTTGACGAATACCGGCATCGTCCCTCCCCAGGGCCACGGTCGCCGGCTGGCTTCCCGTCGTACGCGCCGACAAACGGCGCGGCCGCGCTCGGGGAAGGTCTACAGGTAGAGGCCGGTGGAGTCGTTCTCCACCCGTACGGCGGCCACGGCGTGCACGTCGCGTTCGCGCAGCAGCACGTACCCGCGGCCGTGCAGCTCGACCTCGGAGCGGTCGTCCGGGTCGAAGAGCACCCGGTCGCCGGAGACGATGGCGCGGACGTTCGGCCCCACACCCACGGCGGTCGCCCACGCGAGGCGCTTGCCTACCGCGGCGGTCGCCGGGATGACGATGCCAGCGCTGGAGCGACGCTCGCCCTCGCTGCCGTCCATCCGCACCAGCACGCGATCGTGCAGCAGGCGGATGGGCAGGCCGGAGTCGAGATCCTGGTCGGCGGTCACGGGGCAGACGCTACCGTGTCGCAGGTGACCGGCTGCCGGTGGTTACGCCCACGGCGGTGCGGGCATTGTGTGGCGGAACTGCCCTACGGTGTCGGGAACGGACGTATGCTGTCCGACCTGTCGCCGTGGGCGGACAATTCATCTGCCAGGAGGTGCGCTTGAGCCGCTTCGAGCGGGTACGCGGGCGGCTGCGCCGCGCCTACCAGTCAGGACAGAAGTCGGTGAGTGCCGCACAGGAGACCCCGGGCGACGCCCCGGAGACGCCGGGAGTGGCCTCGCCAGCCATCCCCGGGCCCGTCGCACCGGCGAAGGCCACGGTCGTCGGCGCGGAGCCTCCGGTGGACCTGCACAGCTCGACGTCCAGCCGGGACGACGCCGACGTGCCGCACGGCCTACGGATCGCCGCCGCCTGGTGCTGGCGGCTGATCGTGATCGGTGTGGTGGCCTGGGCGCTGCTCCGGATCGTCGGCACGGTCCGGATCGTGATCATCCCGTTGGCCATCGCGTTGCTGCTCTCGGCGCTGCTCGCGCCGGCCGTGGGCTGGCTGCTGCGCGCCCGGCTGCCCCGTTCGCTGGCGACGGCCGTGGTGCTGGTCGGCGGCCTGGCGGCCGTCATCGGCACGCTCACCCTGGTGGTCAACGAGTTCATCCGGGGCGTACCGGAGCTGAGCGAGAAGTCGTCGCAGGGCGTCCGGCAGATCCAGAACTGGCTGAAGACGGGTCCGTTGCACCTGTCCGACACCCAGCTCGACCGCTACATCGACGAGGCGCAGGGCTGGATCAACGACAACACCTCGAAGTTCACCAGCGGCGCGCTGAGCACCGCGGCGACGCTGGCGGAGGTGCTGACCGGCGCGCTGCTGGTGCTGTTCGCGACGTTCTTCTTCCTGCGCGACGGCAACAAGATCTGGCGTTTCGTCGTACGGCTGCTGCCGGTGGCCGCCCGCTGGAAGGTCGACGACGCCGGCCGGGCCGCCTGGCAGACCCTCGTCGCGTACGTCCGAGCGACCGTGCTGGTCGCCTTCATCGACGCGGTCGGTATCGGCATCTTCCTGGTCGTCTTCGACGTGCCGTTCGCCTTCCCGCTGGCGGCGCTGGTGTTCCTCGGCGCGTTCATCCCGATCGTCGGCGCGGCGCTCTCCGGAGGCGTGGCCGTGCTGGTGGCGCTCGTCGACAGCGGCCCGGTGACTGCGCTGATCATCCTGGGTGCCGTGATCGGTGTGCAGCAGGTGGAGGGGCACATTCTCCAGCCCCTCATCATGGGCCGGGCGGTGGCCATCCACCCGCTCGCGGTGATCATCGGGATCGCGGCGGGAGTGGTGCTCGCCGGCATCACCGGCGCGCTGGTCTCCGTGCCGCTGATCGCGGTGCTGAACACCGCGGTACGCCGACTGGCCGCCCGCACGGTCCCGGACACCCCACCAGACGCCGTAGTAGTCGCCTCCCAAGCCCCCTGACGCGTCAGGTGGTGGCGAGGCGCTTTAGGGCGCCTCGGGCCACCTCGGGGCGGGTCGTGTACCAGAACGGGGGTAGCGACCTGCGCAGGAACGGCCCGTAGCCGCGGGCGGTCTCCAGGCGCGAGTCGAGCACCGCGACGACGCCCTTGTCGCCGGTCGCCCGGATGAGCCGGCCCACTCCCTGTGCGAGGCGTACCGCGGCGATCGGCACGCTGACCGCCGCGAACCCGGAGCCGCCGCCCGCGTCGACGGCTGCGGCGCGGGCCGCTGCGAGCGGTTCGTCGGGGCGTGGGAAGGGCAGCCGGTCGATGACCACGAGCTGGCAGGCGTCGCCCGGCACGTCCACTCCCTGCCAGAGCGACATCACCCCGAACAGGCAGCTGGACCGCTCCTCGCGGAACCGCCGGACCAGCAGCGGCAGCGCCTCCTCACCCTGCAACAACACCGGCAGGTCGGTCCGCGCGCGCAGCAGCTCCGCCGCCTGCGTCGCGGCCCGCCGGGAGGAGAAGAGCCCGAGAGTACGACCACCGAGCGCCTCGACGAGACCGAGCAGTTCCTCACCGGCCGCGTCGGGCAGGCCGGAGACGCTGGGTCGGGGTAGGTGCGCGGCGACGTACAGGATGCCCTGCCGCGCGTAGTCGAACGGCGAGCCGACGTCCAGTGACCGCCAGCCCGGGCCCTCGGTCGCCGGGATGGTGGAGGCGTCGGCCAGCCGGCGGCCCGGTGTCTCGGCGGCCGGACGGCCCGCACCGGTGCGGGCGGCCATCGTGGCGGCGGCCGGCGACGCCGGGACCGGCGGCGCGTCCAGGCCGAGGGCACGGGCCACCGTGTCGAACCGGCCGCCGAGCGCCAGGGTGGCCGAGGTGGCGACCACTGTGCGCTCGTCGTACAGGTGGGCGGCGAGAGTGCCGGCGACCGAGAGGGGCGCGACGACAAGTGCCCGGCGGTTGCCACTGTCGTTCTTCTCCACCCAGGCCACGTCGTGGTCGGCCTCTTCGAGGAGCCGCTGCGCGGTGGTGGACAGGTCGTCCATGGCGGCCTTGGCCTGCTGCTTGCGGACCGGGTCGGGATCGTCGGACTTGATGTCGCCGATCGCGTCCAGGGCGGCGCGGGTGGCCGAGTCGAGCAGAGTGCACGCCTGGTGCAGCGGCGTCGGCAGGCCGGCGGTGAGTCGACCGGCCGGCGCCTCGGCGAGCCCGACGGCGAGGGCGTCACCGGCGGCGGTGAGCGCGTCGGCCGTCTCCGGCTTCAGCAGCGGTCGGGCGCGTCGGGTGGACCGGTCGATCATCTCCGGCACCAGTTCGGCCTGGGCGGCCGAGGAGACACGGTCGGCCAGCTCGTGCGCCTCGTCGACGATGAGCAGCTTGTGTGGCGGGACGATGTGCCGGTCGGCCAGCATGTCCACCGCGAGGAGACTGTGGTTGGTCACCACGATGTCGGCCTCGCGGGCGCGGGCCCGGGACGCCTCGGCGAAGCACTCCGCCCCGAACGGGCAGCGGGTCGCGCCGACGCACTCCCGCGACGGCATGGAGACCAGCCGCCACGCCTGGTCGTCGACGCCCGGGTCCAGTTCGTCGCGGTCGCCGGTGTCGGTCTTGTCGGCCCAGTCGCGCAGGCGCTCGATCTGCTTGCCGAGCCGGCCGGCCTCGCCGAGCCACTTGGTGCCGCCGCCGCCGGGGCGGGCGGCCGGGGCGTCGAAGAGGGTCTCCTCCGGCTCGTCCGCCGTGGAGTTGTCCAGCCGGGCCAGGCAGAGGTAGTGGTGGCGACCCTTGAGGACCGCGAACGTGGGCCGGCGGCCGAGTAGCGGCTCGACGGAGTCGGCCAGCCGGGGCAGGTCGTGGTCGACGAGTTGGGACTGCAACGCCAGCGTGGCCGTGGAGACCACCACCGGACCGTCCACGGTCAGGGCAGGTGCGAGGTACGCCAGCGACTTGCCGGTGCCGGTGCCCGCCTGCACGAGCAGGTGTTCGCCGCTGGTCACGCACTCCTCGATGGCGGTGGTCATCTGCTGCTGACCGGGCCGCGCCATGCCGCCGGGAACCGCGCCGACCGCCGCCGCGAGCAGCTCCGTGCCGCTGGGCCGGGCACCCCGCCGCCGGCTCGTGCCGCGGGCCGAGGGGGTGGCGGAACCGGTGGCGGTGCGGGGCGGAGTCACCGTGCGACGGTACCCGTCGGCGCCGACACCGTCAGCGCCCATCCGCCCGCGTGGCGCGCACCCACCTGTCGCGTTACGGCTGCGCTACGACGTGTGGGCGGTATCGGTTAGGGTGCGAATCATGCCGAGCGACGTGGTCCGAGTGATCTACCGCAAGTACGACGGCAGCGCGCACCGTGACTACCCGGCCCGTCGCCTCGCGGCGGACGACCTCGGCGTCTGGCTCGGCGTCCCCTTCGGGACCGAATCGGTCTACCACGGCCGTCCGTCGGTGGAGAAGATCCCCTTCGTCCTGCTGGTGCCCCACCACGCCTGGTGGACGTGCATGTTCAACCCGCCGCCGCGTACCAGCGAGGTCTACTGCGACATCGCCACGCCGGCCCGTTGGGAGTCCGACGACACCGTCCACCTGATCGACCTCGACCTGGACGTGGTCCGACGACGGGCCACCGGCCTCGTGGAGTTGCTCGACGAGGACGAGTTCGCCGAGCACCGGGCCCGCTTCGGCTACCCGGAGGACGTGGTGGTCGAGGCCGAGGCGGCGGCCCGGTGGCTGTACGGGGCTCTGGGCGACGGCACCGAGCCGTTCGCCTCGTCGTACCGCAAATGGTTGGCCCTGGTGGTCTGAGCCGGCAGCGGCTCACCAGCGCGGCGGCCACCGGTCGTCGTCGCGAAGCGGCGGCAGGCCGGTCAGCTTCAGCGGATTGAGCTGGTTGAAGATGCCGGTGATCCGGCCGTCGTCCACGGTGAACGCGGTGACCAGCCGGATCTGCCTCCCGTCGGTGTGCGTCGTCTCCATCTGGAGACCCAGGGCGCCGTCGACGAGCATCGAACGTGCCCGCACCCGCTGCGCGTACCGGCCGGTCCGGCCGAACAGGCCGAGCGTGAGGCGACCGTGCCGGGGCGCACCCGGTGCGGTGACCGCCCGCCGAGCCCGGGAGGCGAGCTGCCGCGCGCCCACCTCGCTGGTGCCCAGGACCTCGGCCACCCGGGCGAACGGCACCGCGAACACGTCGTGCAGCACGAGCGCGACCCGCTGCTCGGGCGCGAGCCGTTCCAGCAGCACCCGCAGGGCGGTGCCGACCTGGTCGGTGCGGACCGCGCGCTCGGCGGGATCGGGGGCATACCCACCACCCTGGTGGGCCTCGGCGGGCGGATGGTGCGGGGGTGGGCGATGATCCGAGGATGAGTGAAAGCGGGCAGGAGCAGGGCGAGCGGATCGTGGCACCCCACGGCGGGTCCGTACGGGATCTGCTACGGGTCACCGCGCCCGTGGACCTCGCCACGATCGACCCCCGGTCCACGCCCGGCCTGCCGGATGCCAAGGCGATCGGCGAGCGCCGGAAGACCTGGGCCCGTACGCAGGTGGAGTTGATCGGCGAGGAGCTGGGTCGGCGGCAGGAGATGCTGTTCGCGATGGCCAAGGCCGGCTCGGCGGACCCGGCGCGACGGGTGCTGCTGGTGCTCCAGGCCATGGACTGCGGTGGTAAGGACGGCACGATCAAGCGGGTGGCGGGCGCGATGAACCCGCTGGGCCTGCACATCCGCTCGTTCGGACCGCCGACCCCGCAGGAGCTGCGGCACGACTTCCTCTGGCGGATTCGCCGCGAGCTGCCGCCGCCCGGGTACGTCGGGATGTTCAACCGCTCGCACTACGAGGACGTGCTGATCGCCCGGGTCGGCGCCCTGGTGCCGAAGGCGACCTGGCGGGCGCGCTACGAGCAGATCAACTCCTTCGAGCGGGAGCTGGTCGACGACGGGGTGACCGTCGTGAAGGTGATGCTGCACATCTCGTACGCCGAGCAGGGCGAGCGGCTGCTGGAACGGCTCACGGACCCCCGTAAGCACTGGAAGTACAACCCGTCGGACGTCGACTCCCGGGCGCACTGGGACGACTACCAGGCCGCGTACGCCGAGGCCCTGAGCCGGTGCGGCACGGACGCCGCGCCGTGGTTCGTGGTGCCGGCGGACCGCAAGTGGTACCGGGACTGGGCCGTGGCCCACCTGCTCCGTGAGACGTTCGACACGCTCGGTCTGGGGTATCCGCCTGCCGATTTCGACGTGGCGCACGAGCGTGAGCGATTGGCCGCTGGGGGAGCGGGGACGGTTGGGACGCCCGAGATGAACAGCAGATGAACGACCGGTGAATGTGGCCTGGCCAGGGGTGGGCCGGGGAATTTGCGGTTCTGGCGTTTCCTAGCATTCACCGAGCGGACGCCTACGGACGCCGCCACCCCTTCCACCGACGCGACGAGGTCTGTGCTGTGAAGTTTTCCTTCCGCCCCACCGAGGGCGCCTTCTACGAGCTCTTCACCAGGGCCGCGCAGAACCTGGTCCGGGGCACGGCGCTGCTGAACGAGCTGGCTCTGCCCGGTGTCGACGTGCAGTCGGTCAGCGAGCGCTTGACCGAGGTCGAGCACGACAGCGACCAGATCACGCACGATCTGTACAAGAAGATCAACTCGACCTTCATCACGCCCTTCGACCGGGAGGACATCTACCGGCTGGGCTCGCTGCTCGACGACGTGATGGACCACCTGGAGGCGGTCGGCGACCTGCTCTACCTGTACGGGCTGACGGAGCTGCCGGCGCTGCCCCGCGAGCTGCACGAAATGGTCAACGTGCTCGACCAGCAGGCCAAGTTGACCGCCGAGGCGATGCCCCGGCTGCAGTCGATGAAGGACCTCGAGGACTACTGGATCGAGTGCAACCGACTGGAGAACGAGGGCGACCGGATCAACCGGCAGCTGCTCGTCCGGCTCTTCTCCGGCGAGTACGACGCGTTGACGGTGCTGAAGATGAAGGAGGTCGCCGACGAGTTGGAGGCCGCCTGCGACGCCTTCGAGCACGTGGCCAACACAGTCGAGACCATCGCGGTCAAGGAGTCCTGAACCGGTGACTCCCGAACTCATCGCCGTGCTGGCGGTGATCGCGGTTGCCCTGGCGTTCGACTACACCAACGGCTTCCACGACGCTGCCAACGCGATCGCGACAAGCGTCTCCACCCGTGCGCTGACACCCCGGATCGCCCTTGGCCTCGCCGCGGTGGGCAACTTCATCGGCGCACACTTCGGTGCCGGGGTCGCCAAGACCGTCGGCGATGGCCTGGTCACCCTTCCCCCGGGGGTGAGCAGCCTCGGGGTGGTCTTCGCCGGGGTGCTGGGTGCCATCGCCTGGAACCTGATCACCTGGTACTTCGGCCTGCCGTCATCGTCCTCGCACGCGCTCTTCGGCGGTCTGGTCGGCGCGACCCTGCTCTCGACCGGCGGCCTCGTGCAGTGGGGCAACATCGGCGAGAAGGTCATCCTGCCGATGGTGCTCTCGCCGATCGTCGGCCTCACCCTCGGTTACCTGCTGATGCTGGCGATCCTCTGGCTGTTCCGCAAGGGCCAGCCGGGCAGGCTCAACCGGGGTTTCCGCCACGCGCAGACCGTCTCCGCCGCCGCCATGTCGGTCGGCCACGGCATGCAGGACGCCGCCAAGACGATGGGCATCGTGGTGCTGGCGCTCTACACCGGCGGTTTCCAGGAGAGCAAGACGCACATCCCGGGCTGGGTCTTCTGGACCTCGGCGACGATGTTGGCCCTCGGCACGTACGCCGGTGGTTGGCGGATCATCCGTACCCTCGGTCGTAAGATCATCGACCTTGGACCGCCGGAGGGTTTCGCCGCCGAGACGGTGGCCAGCGCGGTGCTCTACTTCAACGCCCTGGTGCTGAAGGCTCCGATCTCCACGACCCACACGATCACCTCGGCGATCATGGGCGTGGGAGCGACGAAGCGGCTCTCGGCGGTTCGCTGGAACGTCGCGGGCAACATCGTGATCGCCTGGATCATCACGTTCCCGGCCTCCGCGCTGATCGCCTGCGTCACCTACCTGCTGGTCCGGCCGCTGTTCGGCTGACCGGACCCGACGCGCGACAGGGCCCCCCGGACGCCGGGGGCCCTGTCGCGTTCACTCGTAGCGCACGCCGATCTGCTCGCGGACCGTGTCCAGCAGGGCCATCACCTCAAGGGTCGTGGTGTGCGGCACCAGCGGGCTCTCGGTGAGCCCGGCGGCCAGGCAGCGTCCCACCTCGATCGCCTCGTACTGGTAGCCGTTGCCGGCCTCCTCGGCGGTGATCGTCTCGGGCTCGGCGCCGTCCCGGTGCAGGGTCAGCGAAGCCGGCCGGAAGAACGGCTCCGGCAGGTCGATACGGCCGGTGCTGCCGGTGACCGAGGCGGCCAACGAACTCGCACCGACCATGCCGCAGCTCAACGTCGCCACCGCTCCGCTGTCGTACCCGAAGAGGATGCCGGTGTTCTCGTCGGTCCCCTCCGGGCCGAGGTGCGCCCAGGAGCGGACGTGCTGCGGCACGCCCAGCAGCAGGTGCGCCAGGCTGATCGGGTAGATCCCCAGGTCGAGCAGCGCGCCCCCACCCAGCGCCGGGTTGCGCATCCGGTGCTCCGGCGGGAACGGTCCGGCCACCCCGAAGTCGGCCCGCACGTTGCTCACCGTGCCGATCGCCCCGTCCGCGATCAACTCGACCGCCCGCAGGATCAGCGGGTTCGTCCTCATCCACATGGCCTCCATCAGGAAGACCCCGGCGGCGCGGGCGGTGTCCACCAGCTCGGTGCTGGTGGCCAGGTCGAGGGTGAACGGCTTCTCCAGCAGCACCGCCCGGCCGGCGGTCAGGCAGGTCAGCGCCGCCTCGTGGTGCGCGGCGTGCGGAGTCGCCACGTAGATCACGTCGACCTCCGGATCGGCGGCGAGCTCCACCCAGGAGCCGTACGCCCGCTGCGCACCGTAGGTGTCCGCGAACCGCTGCGCGCTGTTGACGGAGCGGGAACCGACCGCGACCAGCTCGGCGTCCGGTACCAGCCGGAGGTCTTCGGCGAAACGGCTGGCGATGTGGCCGGTGGCCAGGATGCCCCAACGAGTCATGCTGGAACGCTAGACGAGCCACGTGAACCGCCCGCTGCCTGGCCGCCGCCCAGCTCATCCGTCGGGACCTCGGCGCGCTCCTGGCCGCCCTCGCGCCGCGCGCCCCGCGCCGGGGCCGCGCGCCGGACACTGCGCACCGCGCGCCGCGCCGGCCGGGCCACCCCTCACCTCCGCCCTTTGCTCTGCTTCAGCCGACGCAACGGTGCCGGGGATTTTTGTTGCCTGGGTTGAAGCAGAGCAAAGGATGTGTGGGGGCGGGGCCGGCCCGCCTGCGCCGACCGGCCGGGGAACTAGGCTCGCGGCATGACGAGCGACAGCGACGGCTTCGCCGCCCCGGCCGCCCTGGTCGAGCACGCCCGCCGGTTCCAGGCCGAGGGCGGCACCCCGGCGGTGCCCCGGGTCGCGGCCACGGTGCTGCTGCTGCGTCCGACCGACACCGACTTCGAGGTGTACGTCATCCGCCGCGTCGCCGCGATGACCTTCGGCGGGATGTACGCCTTCCCCGGGGGCGGGGTGGACCGTTCCGACTCGGAGGCACACCTGGACTGGGCGGGCCCGACACCGGACGAGTGGGCGGGCCGCCTCGGCGTCCCCCCAGACGCGGCCCAGGCGGTGGTCTGCGCCGCCGCGCGGGAGGTCTTCGAGGAGGCGGGTGTGCTGCTCGCCGGCCCGGACCCGGCGACCGTGGTCGGCGACGTGAGCGGCGACGACTGGGAAACGGCCCGGCAGGACCTGGAGGGTCGCCGGCTGGGCTTCGCGGCGCTGCTCGCCAACCGTCAGCTCACCCTGCGGTCGGACCTGCTGCTGCCCTGGAGCCGGTGGGTCACTCCGGAGTTCGAGCCACGGCGCTTCGACACGTACTTCTTCGTCGCCCTGCTGCCGGCGGGACAGCGGACCCGCGACGTCTCCGGCGAGGCCGACCACACGCTGTGGATTCGGCCGGCGGATGCGCTGGCCCGGGCGCAGGCCGGTGAGCTGACCATGCTGCCACCGACGCTGGTCACGCTGGCCCAGGTGGTGGCCGCTGGCGACTTGGCCGGCGTGGCCCGCGCGGCAGCTCAGCGGGACGCCGCCACCCCGGTCACCCCACGCCTGGATCTGCCGCCGAACGGCGAACCCCGCTTCGTCCTCGGGTGACCCGTCGGGCGCTGAGGCGGTGTCGGGAATGGCACCGGCGCCCACGCCGGGAGGGCGGGGCGCCGGTGACCGGACGTGACCGGCTCAGCCGAAGCGGCCGGTGATGTAGTCCTCGGTCTTCTTCACGCTCGGGTTGCTGAAGATCTTCTGGGTGTTGTCGTACTCGATGAGCCGGCCCGGGTCGCCGGTCTTCTCGATCGAGAAGAAGGCCGTCCGGTCCGAGACCCGCGCGGCCTGCTGCATGTTGTGGGTCACGATGATGATCGTGAACTTGTCCTTGAGCTGGAACATCAGGTCCTCGATGGCCAGCGTGGAGATCGGGTCCAGGGCCGAGCACGGCTCGTCCATCAGGACGACCTGCGGCTCGACCGCGATGGTCCGGGCGATGCACAGCCGCTGCTGCTGACCGCCGGAGAGGCCCGCGCCCGGCTTGCCGAGGCGGTCCTTGACCTCGTCCCACAGGTTCGCCGAGCGCAGGGCCTTCTCGGCCGCGTCCTCCAGGATCGACTTCTTCCGGACGCCGTTGAGCTTCAGCCCGGCCACCACGTTCTCGAAGATGCTCATGGTCGGGAACGGGTTCGGCCGCTGGAAGACCATGCCGATCGTGCGCCGGACCGCGGTGACGTCCACGTCCCGGTCGTAGATGTCCTGGTCGTCGATGGTCAGGCTGCCCTCGACGCGGGCCCCCGGCAGCACCTCGTGCATCCGGTTGATCGACCGCAGGAACGTCGACTTGCCGCAGCCGGACGGCCCGATGAGAGCGGTGACGGTCTTCGGCTCGACGGTCAGGTTGATGTTCTCGATCGCCTTGAAGCCGCCGTAGTACGCGGTGACGTTCGAGGCGGAGACGCGCTTGGCCATGGTGGTACCTCCAGGGTTCATCGGCTGAGCCTGTTGCGACGGGCCAGCAGCTTCGCCGCGATCGTCAGGATGAGCACGAGGGCGACCAGGGTGAGTGCCGCCGTCCACGCCCGTGCCGGCGAATACTTCGACGCCTCGCCGGCCTGCTGGTAGACGAAGAGGGCCAGCGACGACTGGTTGTTCTCGAAGGGGTTGAAGTTGATCGCGGCGCCACCGCCGGCGACCAGGAGCACCGGCGCGGTCTCGCCGGCCGCGCGGGCGATCGCGAGCATGACGCCGGTGACGATGCCGGGCAGCGCGGTCGGCAGGACCACCCGCAGGATGGTCTTCCATTTGGGTACGCCGAGCGCGTACGCGCCCTCACGCAGTGGGGCCGGCACGAGGCGGAGCATCTCCTCGGTGGACCGGACGATGGTGGGCAGCATCAGTACGGCAAGGGCCAGCGCGGCGGCGAAGCCGGAGAAGCTCGGCCGGCCGTCGTTGAACCAGGGCGACACGATCAGCACCCAGAACGCCAGCACGAAGAGGCCGGTGACGATCGACGGGATGCCCGTCATGACGTCCACGAAGAACCGGATCGCGAAGGCGAACCGACCCCGCCCGTACTCGACGATGTAGATGGCGCAGAGGATGCCGAGCGGGACGGTGATCAGGGTGGCGATGCCGACCTGCTCCAGCGTGCCGATGATCGCGTGGTAGGCCCCGCCGTTGGCGTCCCGGGCCCCGATGTTGTTCATCGAGGTCTGGAAGAAGTTGCCGTCCAGCCGCTCGGTGCCCTTGCTGACCAGCGTCCAGACGACCGAGATGAGCGGCAGCACCGCCAGCACGAACGCGGAGTGGATCAGCGCGCTCCAGGTACGGTTGCGGGCCGACCGACGCCCCTCGACCACGTTGGCCGCAGCGAAGAGCCCGGCCAGGTAGAGGATCGCGCCGAGGACGACGACGAGGACCGGGCCGCCGATGTCTCCGCCGTAGACGATCACGGCGGAGAGCGCGAGGGCCGCCACGGCGATGACCGGTGCGGCGTACCAGGGCAGCCGCCGGGCCCGCAGTGAAGCCGGATGGGCCGGCGGCCGGGTGCGGTGGGAGGTGACGGTTGTGGTCATGCGGCGGACTCCGTGAACTCCCGGCGGCGGTAGATGATCGCCCGCGCGATGATGTTGACGATCAAGGTGATCGCGAACAACACGAGGCCGGAGGCGATCAGGGCGCCCCGACCGGTCTCGTTCGCCTCGGCGAACCGGTTGGCGATGTTGGCCGCGATGGTGTTACCACCGGACTCGAGCAGGTTGAACGAGATGGCGTAGGTGGAGCCGAGGGTCAACGCCAGCGCGATGGTCTCGCCCAGCGCGCGGCCCAGGCCGAGCATGACCGCGGCGATGATGCCGGGACGGCCGTACGGCAGCACCGCAGTGCGGAGCATCTCCCAACGGGTGGCGCCCAGGGCGATGGCGGCTTCCTCGTTGGCCTTCGGCGTCTGGAGGAACACCTCGCGGGTGAGCGAGGTGACGATCGGCAGGATCATGATGGCCAGTACCAGGGAACCGAGCAGGATCGAGTTGCCGTAGGGGCCGTCGCCGCCAAAGATCGGGATCCAGCTGAAGTACTTGTTGAGCCAGACGGAGAGGTCCGACACCGGGCCGATGAGGTAGTCGCGACCCCAGAGGCCGAACACCACGCTGGGTACGGCAGCCAGCAGGTCGATCAGGAAGCCAAGGCTGTTGCCAAGCCTGCGCGGAGCGTAGTGGGAGAGGTAGAGCGCGATGCCCATTGCCACAGGTACGGCCATGAGCAGCGCCAGGGTGGCGGTGAGCACGGTGCCGAAGGCGAGAGCGCCGATGCCGAACGTGGGCGGGTTGTCGTTCGGAAACCAGCCTTCGAAGGTCCAGAAGTTCGCGGAGTTGGCGCGTAGGGCCGGGATCGCCTTCGCGATCAGGAAGACCGCGATGGCCACGATGATGACCAACACTGTCGTTCCGGCAGCCAGGGTGAGGCCACGGAAGGCCCGCTCGGCCCCGAACTTCCGGTTTCGGGGCAGCGTGTCGCCGCCGCCGCCCAGCCCGGTGCCGCCCGGGAAACGGGTGCTGACTGGTGCCTCGGCCACACGCGCCGAGGCACCGGCGGGCCACTCGTGACTCTGGGTCACGCGCGTCCCACCGGTGCCGGCGTCGGCCGAGCGGTGAGGGGTTTCACCCATCTGCTCGCTCGATTCGGTTGCGGAGGTGTGGTGGTCTCGGATCAGGAGAGGTTCTTGACCGCGGTCTCGACCTTGGTGCGGACCGTCTCGGGCAGCGGGGCGTAGCCGAGGTCGGTCAGGGAGTTCTGGCCCTCAGCGCTGGCGGCGTGGCTCAGCAGACCCTTGACCAGCTTCAGCTTGTCGGCCGCGAGGCCCTTGCTGCAGACGACCTCGTACGTCGCCAGGACGATCGGGTAGGCCCCGGCCTCCTTGGTGTTGTAGTCGATCGACAGCTTGAGGTCGTCGCCCTGGCCCTCGATCTTCGCCCCGGCGATGGTCTTGCCGGCCGACTCAGCGGTCAGCGCGGCCCACTCGCCGGCACCGTTTTGCACCTTGGCCATGTTCAGGCTGGAGTTCTCGGCGTACGACCACTCGACGTAGCTGATCGTGCCGACCGTGCTCTTGACCTTGCTGGCCACACCGTCGGACTTGGCGGCACCGATACCACCCGGGGCCTTCCACGCCTTGGCGTTGCTGAAGGTCCAGTCCGACTCGGCGGTCTTCGACAGGTACTTGGTGAAGTTGTCGGTGGTGCCCGACTCGTCCGAGCGGTGGACCGTCTGGATGGCGGCGGACGGAAGCTTGGCGTCCGGGTTGTCCGCCTTGATGGCCGGGTCGTCCCACTTGGTGACCTTGCCGGCGAAGATCTTCGCCAGGGTGGCCGGCTTGAACTGCAGGTTGTCCACGCCGCTGCCGGCGTTGTAGACGACCGCGACCGGGCCGATCACCATGGGCAGGTTGAGAGCCTTGCCGCCGGCGCACTTGGCGTCGGCCTGCGGCTGCTCCTCCGGCTTGAGCGCCGAGTCGGAGCCGGCGAAGTCGGCGGTCCCGGCGATGAACGCCTGGATGCCGGCACCCGAGCCGGAAGCCTCGTAGTTGATGGTGGTGCCGGCGCACTTCTGCTGGTACGCCTTGATCCACTCGGCCATGGCGTTCTTCTGGGCCGACGAGCCCTGTGCGTTGACCGTGCCGGTACCGCAGTCGACCGCGGCGGCGGAGCCCGAGGCGCTGGCGCCGGAAGTGGGCTCGTTGTTGTCCGAGCCGCATGCACTGAGGCCGAGCGTCGCGGCAAGAGCGAGGCAGGCAATAGTGCCGTACCGCTGGAGCTTCACCTGAGGGGTTTCCCTTCGCGTCTGACTTGGCGCCCCGATCCCGGGGCCCCGAGGACCGGCACTGACCGGCTGACACGAAAGTTAGAAGTGCCAGGTAGCCGGTTCGCCGGTCGCAAGTGAACGCGAGGTGAACACGTACGGCCCCTGAGGTGACCGCTCGCTGAGGGTGAGTTGTCCGTTAAGTGAACCGGGGCACTTCGGTGCCCGTTGCCGCTCAGCCCAGGTGGTAGTTGATGTGCGCGGACCATCGGGCGAACCCGAGTCGCTCGTACAGCGCGACAGCCCCGGTGTTCGAGTCGTCGACGTAGAGCATCACCCGGTCCAGACCCCGCTTGTCCCGCAGGTACGCGAGTCCCGCCGTGGTCAGTGCCCGCCCCAACCCGCCGCCGTGCGCGGTCGGCTCGACCCCGAGCACGTACACCTCGCCGATGCGGGCCGACCCGGGCCGCTCGTGCACCTTCGTCCAGTGGAAGCCGAGCAGCCGGCCGGTCGCGGTCTCCTCGGCGAGCAGGAAGCCGGCCGGGTCGAACCACGGCTCGCCCAGACGGACCCGCAGGTCGTCCGAGGTCCACCGGCCCTGCTCGGGGTGCTCGGCGAAGGCCCGCGCGTTCAGGGCCAGCCATGCCGCGTCGTCCGTGTTGGGCCGGAACGCGCGCAGCACCACCCCGTCGGGGAGGCGTGGCTCGCCCAGCGGCGCCGCCAACGGCCGGCGGAGTTGCCAGAGCACCCGGGTCCGGGTGAAGCCGAGGTCCACGGCGAGTGCCGCCGCCGACGGGTGGTCGCCGTGCGCCCACGCCCGCAACGGTCCGGTCGCCGAGGCGAGCACACCTCGGGCCAGCGCCCGGCCGGTGCCCCGCCGCCGGTACGCCGGGTGCACCACCAGCTCCACCCCGATCCCGTCCACCGGGTCGGTGGTGTCCAGGTGCGCGTACCCCGTCAGGGTGCCGTCGTCCGCGCGGGCCAGCAGGTGCACGGCCGGAGCGCCCGGGTCGCGCAGGCGGAGCAGGACGTGCTCGTCGAGCGGGTCCGCGCCATCGGTGTCGCCCGCCGTGCGGGCCAGGGCCAGTACGCCGGCGATCTCCGTGGGGGACAGTCGGTCGGTCCGGGTCACCTGGTCGCTGGTCGGCTCCGCGCTGCTCATCCCGTCACCGTAGCCGCTGCGTCCCGTGCGTCCCGGACTGTCTGCCGAGTAGCGTCCCGGACCCGTCGCCGGAGGAGGGTGACCGGCTCACGTCGGGTCGGTGGGCAGCGCCTCCAGCTCGTACCGGGCGCTGAGCTCGGGCAGGATTCGGCGCAGCGCGTCGACAGTGCCCTGCCGGTCGCCGCCGGCGTCGTGCATGAGCACCACGCCCCCGGCTCGCGCCTGCGCGAGCACCGTCGAGGCGATCTTGTCGGCGCCGGGCGCCTGCCAGTCCGACGGGTCCACCGACCAGTGCAGAGGGGTCATGCCGAGCTGCTGGGACACCGACACCACCGGGTAGGTCCAGGCACCGCCGGGTTGCCGGTACCAGACGATCGCGGCGTCCGGCACGGCCGCTCGGATCGCCTCGTTGGTGCGTACCAGATCGGCGCGGATCTGGTCGGCGGACCGGTTGCCCAGCGTGACGTCGTGGTGCCAGGAGTGGTTGCAGAGCGTGTGGCCGTCGGCGACGATGGCCTGGATCAGGTCGGGGTGGTCCTGGGCGTTCTCGCCCACCACGCAGAACGTGGCCTTGACGTCGTACTCGCGCAGCGTCGCGAGGACCTGCGGTGTGTAGCGCGGGTCCGGACCGTCGTCGAAGGTCAGCGCGAGTCGGGCGGTTCCGGTGCCGGTGTGGGCGCCGAACAGCTTGTCGCCGCTGGCGTCGCGGCCCGTGCCGTCCTGGCCGGCCTCGGTGGGACCGGCGGCGTTCTGGCTGGCGCTGGTGCTGGGGCTCGCGGCCGACGGCCGCTCGGGTGGTTGGTCGGCGTAGTGCGGCCCGTCGGCGTCGGTGGTGACGCCGGTGGCGTGCCGCTGCGGCTGGTCGGGGACGAGGCTGCGGCCCAGCACGTACGCCGAGCCGAGCAGCGCCGCCACCACCACTGTCACGATCCCTGCCGCCCGCGCGGTCGAGCTGACCCGCGTCACGGCTTCCATCCGGTCGGCCGGAGCCGCCGGCCCGTCGCCCCCGTGCTACCTGCGCGCACCCTGAACCCCCCTTTTGCGACAAACCCGGCAGTCAGAATAGGACCGGCGAGATGCGCAAAAGGGGCATATGGGGAATCAGGTGGAGCTAGACGGGCAGCGGTGCGTGCTCCGCCTCGGGCAGGGACCGCGACGGCGGTACGACGAACTTGTAGCCCACCTGGCGGACCGTGCCGATCATCGACTCGTACTCGGAGCCGAGCTTGGCGCGCAGCCGCCGGACGTGTACGTCCACCGTCCGGGTGCCACCGAAGTAGTCGTACCCCCAGACCTCGCGCAGCAGCTGGTCACGCGTGAAGACCCGGCCCGGGTGCTGGGCCAGGAACTTCAGCAGCTCGAACTCCTTGTAGGTGAGGTCGAGCGGGCGACCCTTGAGCTTTGCCGCGTACGTGTCGGGGTCGATGGTGAGTTCCCCGGCCCGGATCGAGCCGCCGGCGCCGGCGGTCGCGTTGCTCAGGCGACCGACCGCGAGCCGCAGTCGGGCCTCGACCTCGGCGGGGCCGGCGGAGGCGAGGATGACGTCGTCGACGCCCCAGTCCGCGTTGAGCGCGATCAGGCCGGCCTCGGTGACGACCGCGACCAGCGGCACGCCGAGCCCGGTGGCGTGCAGCATCCGGCAGGTCGCCCGGGCCTCGCTCAACTCCGACCGGGCGTCCACCAGCACCGCGTCGGGGCTGGGCCCGGCAACCAGGGTGCGGACGTCGCGCGGCGCGGTACGCACCGAGTGTGGCAGCAGGTCGAGTGCCGGCAGCACAGCCGACGGTTCCCCTGCGCGTGCGGTCACCAGCAGCAGGATCTCCACGATCACCTCCGTCCCGGCGGCGCATCGCCGCACGCGACCAGACACACTCGTGAGGGAGTGCGCTGAGAAATTGCGTGGTCCCGGCGTCGCTGACGGGCGGGTAACGCGTTGAGCGTAACCGATCGCCTCGGCTGCGCCCGCAGGCCATTTCCCGTTTGTCTAGCTTGCCCCTGATAGTGGCACAGGTTTTAACGTTGCTGAAACCCGTGACCGTCGCGTCCGGCGGCCGATCTGGCACGATCGGGGCGTGTTTCCCTCCACCTCGCCCGACGCCGGCCGCGATTCGTGGGCCGACGGCCCCCGTCCGGGTCCGGCCGCTCCGACCCGTGGCCACCCGCCCGCGCCGCGTACCGGGCCGGCGCCCGCCGAGGGTGAGCGCCGTGAACGTGGTCCGCGCCGAGCCCGTCGTGCCGGAGAGCCGGCCCGTCGTAGCGAGGACGAGGTCGACGAGCCGGAAGAGGAGGTCATCCCTCCGGTCGAGGTGCACCGTCCGCTGGCGCTGACCATCGCCGGCTTCGCCGCGCTGCTCGGCGTGGGACTCGTGCTCGGCGCGCAGACGTCGGGTCCGGGCAACCGGCTGCCGTTCGCCTTCATCATCTTCGGCGTCCAACTGCTGTTCGTCCTCGCCTGGACGATGGCCATGCGCCCACCGGCGTTGCTGCTGGTCGGCGGGATCAGCGTCGTCGTCGCCGCTGCCGCCGACGTCGCCGCCGTCCGGAGCGACATCGCCGGTCTGGCGCCGCTGGGCTACCTGGCCGTCGGCGGCTTCCTCGCCGCCGTGCTCGGCCAGCTGGTCCGCCGGGTCGACCGGGTCCGGGTCACCGACTCGCTCGGCGCCACCCTGCTCATCGTGGTCGGCGTCGTGGCCTTCGGCACGCTGATCGTGCTCAGCCGCATCCCGGCCGGCACCCAGGCGATCACGGTCTGCCTGACCGCGAGCGGGGTCGCGTTGACCGTCGCCCGGCTCACCGACGCGGTGCTGCCGTGGCCCCGGCTGGCCCCGCAGGTGCCCCGGGGCGCGGCCGGCGTCGTCGGCGGCGCGATGGTGGGCACGCTGGGCAGCGCGTTGCTCGGCAGCTATCTGGTGGCCCCCTTCACCCCGACCAAAGCCGCGGTGATCGGCCTGGTCGCGGCCGTCACCGCCGTCCTCTCCGACCTCGCGGTGGGGTACGCGGAGGCAGGCCGCCTGATGGCCGGAGAGCCGCCCACCATGTGGGTCGCCCGGCACATGCAGGGACCGCTCGGTGGGTTCGCCCTGGCTGCGCCCGCCGCGTACGCCATGTGCATGCTCTTCCTCTGAGCCCACGGTTGAGGCCGGTGCCCGTCGGGTACCTTCCGTTGCGCCGCGCTGCGGCACGAGTTCGGACGTCCCGCCGTGTCGCGGTGGGCAGAGACAGGAGGCGGCGTGGCCGACGATTATCCGGCTGGCGAGACCCGGCCCCGACGGCGTGGACGCAAGGTGCTCATCGGCCTGGTCGTCCTGCTCCTCGTGGTGGCGGGTCTGCTCGTGGTCGCCGACCGGGTGGCGGTCGGCGTGGCCGAGCGGCTCATCGCCGAGCGGGTCAGCCAGGAGATCAGCAAGCAGGGCGCGCAGTCCACTGCACCCGACGTCGAGGTCGGTGGGGTGCCGTTCCTGACCCAGGTGCTCGACGGGCGGTACGAGCGCATCTCCATCTCGCTGCGGGACGTGCAGGCCTCGGTCGAGGGCGACGCCGTACGGCTGCCGGTGCTGGACGTCGACGCCCACAACGTGCGGGCCTCGCTGGACACGCTGCGTTCCGGCCAGGGTGACATCGTGGCCGACACGGTGAACGGCACCGGCACGGTCAGCTACGAGAGCCTGGCCGCGCTGCTGGACCGGCCCGGGCTCACCCTCGGCGAGCAGGGCGGCAAGCTGGCCGTCACCGCCCCGGTCGACATCCTCGGCCGGAAGTTCACCGTCGCCGGCACCGCCGACGTCACCGTCGGCGAGAACGGCAAGGTGGCCCTGCGGTTCAACAACCTGGACGCCGCGGGTCTGCCGAACCTGCCGCTGGCCCGCACGGTGCTCAACAACTACGCCAAGGGCATCTCCATCGA
This sequence comes from Micromonospora sp. NPDC049102, assembly GCF_043197485.1. Taxonomy (NCBI): domain Bacteria; kingdom Bacillati; phylum Actinomycetota; class Actinomycetes; order Micromonosporales; family Micromonosporaceae; genus Micromonospora; species Micromonospora sp. NPDC049102. The sequence goes on from NZ_JBICTE010000003.1 coordinate 183,997, forward strand.
CGTGCCCCTGCCCGACCTGCCGTTCCAGCTCGCGGTCCGGAAGGTCCAGCCGTTGCCCGAAGGGCTGGCGGTCACCGCCGACGCGAAGAACGTGCCGATCAACTCCGTCAGCTGAGTGGCGCGTCAACGGTCCGGGCCGCTGGGACGACGCGGCGGCCCGGTAGCCGGCCGATTCCCGGATGGTGGTCGGTACGGTGGTAGCCCGGTCACTGGCTGGTAGGCTCCGTGACCATGGGGACCCACCTCACCAAACGGCGCGCGGTCGACCTGTGCCGCGTGGCCACCTGCCTGTGTCGCCCTGTCATCTGACGGCGGGGCTGTTTTCGGCCGCCTGACGGCGGCCACCGGCACGCAGGGTCCTCGATCCTTTCCGGTGATCCCACCGAATGCCCGGCAGCGGCGCCGTCGCACGAACCCCGTGATCCCGTCCTTCCGCTGGGTCCCGCGCGCGGTGCGACAGTTCAACCCATCGATATTCGCGCGTTGGCTCACCATCCATCCTCACCAGGGAGTGATTCGATGAGTCGCGACACCGCACTCGTATCGGCCGAGTGGGCCGAGAAGAACCTCGACGCCCCGGGCGTCGTCTTCGTCGAGGTCGACGAGGACACCTCGGCCTACGAGACCGGCCACATCACCGGCGCCATCAAGATCGACTGGAAGACCGACCTCCAGGACCAGGTTCGCCGGGACTTCGTCAACAAGACCCAGTTCGAGGCGCTGCTGTCCGAGCGGGGCATCAGCAACGACGACACCGTGATCCTCTACGGCGGCAACAACAACTGGTTCGCGGCGTACGCCTACTGGTACTTCAAGCTCTACGGTCACCGCGACGTCAAGCTGCTCGACGGTGGCCGCAAGAAGTGGGAGCTGGACGCCCGCCCGCTGGTCACCGAGACGGCGACCCGCCCGGCGACCCAGTACGTCGCGCAGGAGCCGGACACCTCCATCCGGGCCTTCCGCGACGAGGTCGTCGCGGCGATCGGCACCAAGAACCTGGTCGACGTGCGCAGCCCCGACGAGTTCGCCGGCCGGCTGCTCGCCCCCGCCCACCTTCCGCAGGAGCAGGCGCAGCGGGCCGGTCACATCCCGACGGCGATCAGCGTGCCGTGGTCCAAGGCGGCCAACGAGGACGGCACCTTCCGGTCCGACGACGAGCTGCGCAAGATCTACGGCGACGCCGGGCTGGACGACGGCAAGGAGACCATCGCGTACTGCCGGATCGGTGAGCGGTCCTCGCACACCTGGTTCGTGCTGCAGGAGCTGCTCGGTCACCGCAACGTGAAGAACTACGACGGCTCCTGGACCGAGTACGGCTCGCTGGTCGGCGTGCCGGTCGCTCTCGGCGACGAGCCCGGGGAGGCCTGACGATGACCGCTCCCACCGCTGCGGGCTGCGCCGCACCCGACCAGGCCGCGCCCCTGCCGGCCAGCCTGGACCTCGAAAAGGAAACCGTCATCACCGGCATCGTCCGCTCGGCGGCGGACGAGGTCGTGCCGGGCGCGTACGTCCGGCTGCTCGACTCCACGGGTGAGTTCACCGCCGAGGTGGTGACCTCGGCCGCCGGGCAGTTCCGGTTCTTCGCCGCGCCGGGCTCGTGGACGCTACGGGCGCTGTCCCGGCACGGCAACGGCGACGCCGCCGTCACCGCTGGCCGGGGCATCAACGAGGTGGCCGTAACCGTCGCCTGACCCACCGCTTCGATCGACCGGGGCCGGCCACCCTCCTGGGTGACCGGCCCCGGTCGTGTGTGCGGTCAGATTCCGGTGGCTCTCGTGCAGGACGAGGCCGGGTCGAGGACGACGTCGAGGGTGTCGACGATGCCCGCCCTGACACGCGTGCGCTGCGTCTGCGGTATCCACCCGTCCTTGGCGACGATCACCTCGTAGCGGCCCTTCGGCAGCCACCAGACGTACCGGCCGTTGGCGTCCGCGGTCAGCGTCCAGCCGGTGGTCGTACCCACCCGGTTCACCCGGACCGTCGCCGCGACCCCGACGGTGACCCCAGCGCAGGTGATCCCGGTGACGGTGCCCTGGATCCTGCCCCAGCTGGCCGGCGGTGACACGGTCATCCGCATCGGCACCGCGGGGACCCGGTACGGCGTGTCGGATGCGATGCCCAGCTCGCCCGAGTAGGTGCCGGGCTGGGCCACACCGGCCGAGGCCGAGGCGCGCAATGTGACGGTGACCGTCCGGGCGGCGCCCGGTGCGAGGGTGAACGTGGCGGGTTTCGTCGTCAGCCAGGGTAGGTCCGCCTCTCCGGCGCACAGCTCCAGGCCGCCGAGCCGTTCACCGTCCGTGGAGCCCACGAACGACGACGGCGAACCACCGATCTTGTACGCGCCGCAGGCGGCGGCGCCCCGGTACCGACCGGACTGGACGTTGGGCAGGTCGCGCCAACTCCCGGCCACCGGGTCGTACGCGATGGTCCGGTTGGTCACCGTGGTCGACGCGCCCGTGACCCCGCCGGCCAGGACCAGGAGGTCACCGGCCGCCGCGTACTGGGAGCCCCACAGGTCCACCGGCAGGTTCGGCAGGGGCCGCCAGGCGTCCGCCGCAGGGTCGTACCGGTAGGCGTCGGTGTAGTCGGCGTCGCCGGTGCCCCCGGCACAGTAGACCGCGTTGCCGATCCCGCCGCAGGAGAGCCAGGACACCGTGTGCGGGTACGCCGCGCCGGTGCGGAACGTGCCGGTGCCCGGGTCGAAGACGACGAGCCGGTCCGATTCGGCGCAGTCGTTGTCCCGGCAGCCACCGGCAAGGTAGACCTTCCCGCCGGTGACCGCCCCGCCGGCCGCCGCCACCGGGAAGGGGTTGCCCGCTCCGGCCAGCGTGCTCCACGTGTCCGTGGCCGGGTCGAACACGTCCACCGAGGCGACGGTCTCGTCGTCGGCGCCCCAGCCACCGAAGACGTACAGCTTGCCGCCGACGGCAGCCGCGACCGGCTTGGCCCGGGCGCTCGGCATGTCGGGCAGCGCCGTCCAGGTGTCCGTGTCGGGGTCGTAGCGCCAGGCCTTTCGTTCCAGACCGCTGCCACCACCACCGCCGACGGAGTAGACCTTGCCGTCGAGGGTGGCCGCCGCGTTGTCGTAGACCGCCGCCGGAAGGGCCGCGATGCTGCTCCAGGCGTCCTGCGCCCGTGGCGCCGCCTCGGTTGCGGCCGGGCCGTACGAGGTGCCCGCGCGGGCCTTGCTGATCCCCTTCGTCCTCTGCTCGCGCAGTGGCGCACCGGCTTTGGACGGCAACTCGAACCGGCCGCTGCGTTCCACGAGGTTGACGGCGGCCGGCGCGCTGCCGGTGTTGCGTACCCGCAGCTTCGCGGTCCGGGTGCTGCCGTACGGCTGGTACGACTGGACGGTGGGCGGCGTGACGGTGAGCCGACCGGCGGCGAGCGCCACGTCCAGGCGGCGGACGTCGTCGGCCGGCACCGTCACCGTCTCCGTGGTCACCTGGTACGGCTGTCGACTGGCGGTGAGCCGATGTGCGCCGGTCAGCCCGGAGAAGAGCCAGTAGAAGCCGTCCGGCGTCCTCGGGTCGTCCGGCGTCGACGTGGACCTGCCGCGGTCCTGCGGGCGTTCGACGCTGACCACTGTGACGTCGTTGAGTGGGGTGTCGGTGTTGCGGTCGGTGGTCACGCCGAGCACCAGGCCGCCGGGTGCGGGCACGCAGTCACGGTTGACCACCTGCACGTCGTCCACCTGCCACCACCAGGCGAAACTGCCGTGGAAGCGGAACCGGACCCGGACGGCGGAGGCTCCGGCCGCCGGATCGAGCGGTACCTCCTCGACGAGCGGCCCGCGCCGGCTGGTGGTCTGGTGCCAGACCGTGTTCCAGGTGGCGCCGTCGTCGGTGGAGACGTCCACGTCGGCGGTGTCGCTCACCCCGACGGCCCGCCAGTCGCTGTGGAACCGCAGGACCGGTGCCGGTGTGCCGCGCAGGTCGACGGTCGGGGTCACCAGGTCGGTGTCCTGGGTCCGGCCGGAGCCCAGACGGTCGCTGTCGGCGATGGCGAAGGCACCGCTGCCGCCGGTGAGGTTGCCCCGCTCGCCGGCGTCGGTGAAGGTCCAGCCGCCGTCCTCGGTCCGGTTCCGCACCGACCAGCCGTCCGGGGTGGCGCTGCCGTCGAAGCTCTCGTCCAGCAGGGGCGTACCGAGGCTGCCGGTGTACCCGGCCGCCGTGCACGAGGTCTCGACCGGTACGGCGATGTCGGCCGTCACCGGACCACCCTCGGTGACCACGTCCCGGGTGGCCGTGCGGTAGCCGGGGTAGCGGGCGGTGACGGTGAGCCGGTACGTCGTGTTGCCCGGCACGGTGAACGTGTACCGGCCGGTGGCTGGGTCGGTGAACACCGGTCCACCGGGACGGCCGGCGACCTCGATCCGTGCGTAGAGCGGCCAGCCGTGCCCGGAGGCGTCGGTGATCCGGCCGTTGACGGTGACGGACGGGTTCGCGGTCAGGGCGAAGTCCCGGGTGACCTGCCCGCCCTCGGTGACGGTGACGGTGGCGCTCTGGCCGGCGTACCCGTAGGCGCTGACGGCGACGGTCGCCTCGCCGGCCGGCACGGTGAGCGCGTACCTGCCGTCCGCGCCGGTGGTGACGCTGCGGGTGCCGTCGCCGACTGTCGCACCGGCGAGCGGGTCGCCGCCTCCGGCCGCGGTGACCGTGCCGCTGATCCGCCCGACGGCGCCACGCGGCGCGGCCATCACCGCCGCGTACGCGTCCAGTCGGCCCTCGCCGAACACGTTGTTGTCGGCGGCGGTGCCTCCGCAGGCGGTGGCGTCGACGTCGTGGGCGGTCCGGTCCAGCAGCTCCTCGGTGGCGGCGATGTCGCCCCTGAGTGTCGGTGCGGCCGACCAGAGCAGCGCGACGGTGCCGGAGACGTGCGGCGCGGCCATCGAGGTGCCGTCGTAGGCGGCGTAGGAGTTGTCGGGGACGCTGGAGCGCACGTTGCTGCCCGGTGCGGCGACGTTCGGCTTGTACGACCGCGCGTCGGTTCCGCCGCCCCGGCCGGAAAAGTCGGAGATGGTGTTCTGCACGTTGTACGAGCCGACCGCGTACGCGTCGGCGTTGTCTCCGGGGGAGCCGGCGCTGCCGCAGGCCGGACCGTCGTTGCCGGCGGAGAAGACTCCGAAGATGCCGGCTGCACGCCAGGCCGCGATGGTCTGCTGGAACCACGGGTCGCCCCCCGCGCCGCCCCAGGAGTTGTTGACCACGTCGGGGCGTAGGTCGGGGCGGGGGTTCTGCCCGTTCAGGTCGGTCGGGGCCAGCACCCACTGGCCGGCCGCGAGCAGCGAGGCGTCGGTGCACGAGTCGGTCTCGCAGCCCTTCGCGGCGATCCACTTCGCGCCGGGAGCGACGCCGATCTGGTTGCCCGCTCCGTCGTCGCCGACCATCGTGCCCATGGTGTGCGTGCCGTGGCCGGCGTTGTCACAGGGCACCGCGCTCGGGCACACGCCGGCCGGGTCGTACCAGTTGTGGTCGTGGTCGAAGGTGCCACCGCCGAGGTTGCCGCGGTACGTCCCGACCAGCGCCGGATGGTCGTACTGGGCGCCGCTGTCGATGGTGGCGACGACCACGCCGTCGCCCCGGTCGCCGAGTTCGCTCCACACCCGCGGGGCGTTGATGTTGGTGAGCCCCCACTCCGGGCCGTTCGCCTCCGCGCGGCTGCCGGTGGCGGGCGTCGGTCGCAGCAGCGGGTAGCTGCGGCTGGGCTCGATCCTCGCCACCTCGGGCCGCTTGGCGATCTCGTCGAGCAGCCCGCGATCACCTGTCACGCGTACCGCGTTGGCGATCCAGTACGCGGTGTGTGGCGCCTTGCGGCTGGTGAGCAGCTTGCGCAGACCCTTCTGGGTGCGCGTGGCGGTCGTGGTGAGCAGGCGGTGCACCTCGCGGGCCCGGTCGTCCGGGTCACGCAGCTTCGCGGTCCTCGCCACTGGCGCGGTGCTGCGCAGGTAGACCAGGAAGGTGCCGCCGCCCGTCGTGCCGAGTTGGCGGAGCAGTCGCTGGTCGACGCGGGCGGGCGCGGGTCTGGGTTGGGTGGCGACCGCGGGCTGGGCGGTGAGGGCCAGCAGGGCGGTGCCGCATGCCACGGCGGTCCGCCAGAGAGTGGATCTCGGGTTCGATGGTCGGAGCACTGTTCCTCCCCACATGGGGTCCCGCTGGGTTCGGGACCTGCTCGGACGGTGCTCAATGACTAACGATTGGCCGGTGACCTGGCGTTATTCAGGCCGAGTGGCAGGTTGTCGGGCCGTGGGCCACTGCCATTCGGAGCGGAGGACAGCTCGTGACACCATGGCCGGGTGAGCGGTGCTGTCCAGACGGGTCGGCCCCCGTCGAGCGACCCCGCCCCGCCGGCACACGCCCGGCGTGGGCGGCGCTGGCTGCTGGTCGGGACCGTGTTGTGGGCCCTGCTGCTGGCCGGGCTCACCTGGCTGTCGGTCCGGAACGACCCGCCGACGGTGCGCGAGCAGCGCACTCTCGCCGAGGCCGTCCCGGTGGTCGAGCGGGCGGTCGGTGAGCTGGCCCGTGCCGCGGGGACAGCCGGGTTGCTGGAGCTGGGTCCGGCGCGGGTCAGCGCGGGATGCCGCGTCACCCCGCTCGCCGACGGCGCGAAGCTGCGTCGCGAGGTCGGTGTGCTGGCGCCCGCCGGCACCGAGCGGACCGTGCTGACCGCCATCGCCGATCGACTGCCGGCGACCTGGCGGGCCGGGGTCGGTCCCGGACTGGACGGCCCGGAACTGCGCGCCGACGCCGGAGAGTTCGTCGCCGTCGAGGGGCGGCCGACCGGGGACGGGCGGCTGCGGTTGACAGTCGACACCGGCTGTCGGCCGCCGGGCGCCGGCTACGAGCCCGCGCCGGCCACCGCCGCCGGCCCGGAAGCAGCGGCCCTCACTGCTGCGCTGACCGCGCTGAACCGTCCGGCCGGCGGCGCACCCGAGCTGGTCACCGCGCCGTGCCCGGACGGCACGCTGGCCCGTACCGCACGGTCCGCCGCCGGCTCAGGTCCGGCCACGGCCAGCGCACTCGCCCCGCTGGCCGGCGGCAACCCACTGCTGGACAACCCCCCGGTGTACGCGTACCGCGCCGGCGACGTGACCGTGCTGGCCGAATTCGCCCCGGACGCCGCACGGGTGGCCGCCACCGTCGGCTGCCCCGGTTGAGTCGCCGGGTCAGCCGGCCGTCTCCTGGTCCTGCGGACCCCGGCTGCGACCCAACGCGTCGACGCGGCCCCAGCGGCCGGGGATGTCCAGCAGTTCCACCCGGCCCATCCCCGGCGGTACGGCCGGATCGATGATCAGGTGTTCGCCCTGCGGTTCCAGCCCGAGCATCACCCGCAGCGACAACAGCGGGGTGCCGCTCGACCAGGCCTGCGGGCTGCACGCGGTGGGATACTCCACCGGGTAGCCCGTGCGGCTGCGGGTGTACCCGGCGAACGCCTCCGGCAGCCGCCCGTCGAAGTACTCCGACGCGGCCAGCATCGCGTCGCAGATCCGCCCGGCCTCCTCCCGGTAGCCGTACCGGCTCAGTCCCCAGGCGATGATCGAGTTGGTTGTCCCGGCCGAACAGGGTCATGAACCACGGCAACCCGGCGGCGATCAGCCGTGTGCCCAGGGCGATCGACTCGTAGCGCAGCGCGGCCAGGTCGTTGAGGCTGCGCCGGTACGCCCCGGCCAGCGGCTCGCAGTCGCAGCCGAGCGTGGGCGCCCGGTCGATCAGTGCCCGGTGCTCGGCGCGGATGGCGTCCCCGCCGCGGCTGCCAGAGAACCGCAGGGTGGTCCGGATGTCCTCGCCCCGTCCCCCCGTAGACGACGGTGGAGATGTGCAGTCGGGTCGTCCACTCGCTGTTGCGGTGGATCCGGACGCGGAACGTCATCCCGGCGACGTCGACCTGCGCCGGCACCGTCGAGCGGATCTGGGTCTCCCGGTGGAAGCCCTCCCGCCGGTACGTCAGGCGCAGCTCGTTGTCGGTCGCCTCGACCGTCGTCCGGCCCACCTTCTGCTGGGCGTGCTTGATCTCGAACAGGTCGGCGAAGTCGCTGCCCATCTCGATCCGGACGGTGAACTCGGCCTCCTCGCCGGAGTGGTTGTGGACGGTCAACTCCTCGTCGAAGCCACTTCCGATTTCCCGGCTGTGGATCACCGAAGCCTTGGCGTCCAGGTAGTGGGTGGGTTCGCCGGGCGCCAGGAAGAAGGTGGTCCGGTACGACTCGCTGGCGTCCACGGAGAGGGCGTGCAGCCGCTGGCCGTCGAGGTGAGCACCCAGCTCGACAGGAAGCGCGTGTCGAAGGAGAACAGCCCGGTCGGGAAGTCGAAGGACGGCTCGATGTCCCCGCGATGGTCGGTGACCAGGAAGGTGTCGCCGTCCAGGATGCTGACGAGGTCCTTCACGAACGCCGCCCGACTGCCTCGCGAGCGACCTCGCACGGGTCCCTCGTGCCCGGCGGGTCCGGGAAGAAGCGGCGGAAGGCCAGGAGGAGCACCACGTCACCGCTGAAGGTGCTCTCGTTGCGCAGCACGGCGGCGAGCGCCTGGGCCTCGCCGGTGATCAACCTGTCGAACAGGGTCGAGCTGCTGTACCAGACGGCGTAGGCGGGACCCCGTTCGCGACTGCTCTCTACGGCGCCCGGCCGCATTCGGACCAGCCAGTGCTCGGTCTGGTGGCCGGTGCCGAGGTCGATCTGGAGGGTTCCCGCGACCAGGCCGCGCAGGACCGTCGGGGCGCGCTCCGGCAGGGATTCGAAGAACCGCTGGGTCGCCTCGGTCACAAACGAATCGTAGGCAGCGCTTTGGGTTGCCGGGTCGGTATCCGAACTCCGCCACCCGGCTGAGTCAAGGATCAGTACACGAGCGCCTGTGCGCCCTCGGCCAACGCCTCCTCGACGAACACGGCGGCGCCCGCGATCCGCACGCCGGGCAGTACGTCGTCCGGGCCGATCTCCCGGCGGGCCGCGCACTGGGTGCAGGCGGTCACCCGACCGCTGGTCAGGATGACGTGTAGCAGCTCGGCCAGCGGTGCGGAGTGCGGCAGCTCGAATTCCTGGGCGCGGCCGGGCAGCGCGAACCAGGTCGACTCCCCGGTCAGCCAGAGCGAGACGTCCACGCCGGCCGCGACCGCCGTGGCGGCGACCGTGAATGCCTGGGCGCAGCGCTCCGGGGCGTCCGCCCCGGCGGTGACCTTGACGACGAGAGAGCGGGCCATGAGGCCCAGCATAGGATGGTCGGGATGGTTACCGAGATCGGGTTCGTCAGCCTGCTGGTCGCCGGCCTGGGCGGACTCGCCGGTGGCCTGGTCTACCTGGCAGTACGCATTTCGAGGGGACGCTGGTGAGCGCGAGGAGTGAGCCGGGTTTGCGAGCCCCGCAGTCGCGAACGAAAGGTGGCTCCGCGTGAGCGACGAGAATCCGCTGCAACCGCCGTGGCTGAACGCGCCTCCGGTCGACGAGTACCCGTACGAGGAGAGCTACGACCTGCGCGTCGGCCCGAAGCTGCACCCCGCGCTGGACGGCCTGCTGCCGTACATCGGTCTGTGGCGCGGTCGGGGCAAGGGTGGCTTTCCCACCATCGAGGACTTCGACTACGCGCAGGAGATCCGGATCAGCCACGACGGCCGGCCGTTCCTGCACTACGAGTCGCGGGCCTGGATCCTCGACGAGCAGAGCCGGCCCGTCCGCCCGGCCGGGCGTGAGGTCGGCTGGTGGCGGCCGGTGCTGGTGGACGGCCGGGCCACCGACGAGTTGGAGGCCCTGCTGACGGCTCCGACCGGTGTGATGGAGCTGCACCTCGGTAAGCGCACCGGCACCCAGGTCGAGTTCACCACCGACGCGGTGGTGCGGACGGCGACCGCCAAGGAGGTCACCGGAGGCCACCGTCTCTTCGGCATCGTCGAGGGCGCGTTGCTCTACGCCCAGGAGATGGCCGCGCTGGGTCACCCGCTCAGCCCGCACCTCTCGGCGCGGCTCGTCCGGGTCGGCGGCTGACGCTCAGTCGACGGGGAAACCCAGCAGTTCGTGCAGGGCAGGGGTACGCGGGCAGCGGTCCCGGCGTACCCCGTCCAGCATCCGCACCTCGACGAGTCCGCGTACCGAGGAGCTGAACCAGACGCCGTCGGCGGCGTGCAGCTCCTCGGGCGTCACCATCCGCTCGGCTCCGTCGAGGCCCAGTTCGTGCGCGTGGGCGAGCAGCCAGGCGGCGGTCGTGCCGGGCAGGATGCCGGTGGTGGCGGCGGGCACCGTGCAGATCGTGTCGCCGGTGAGCCACACCACGTTGGCGATCGGCCCCTCCAGGGCGTACCCGTCCGACGAGACCCAGAGCACGTCGTCCACCCCAGCCCGTCGAGCCCAGCGGCGGGCGGCGCTGTTGACCGCGTACGAGGTGGATTTGATGCCTGCCGGCAGCCAGTCCAAGCCGGTACGTGCGTCGGCGGGCACGCCCAGCGGCAGGATGGCCACGGTTATCCCGATCCGACGGGCCGTCAGTGACGACTCCGGCACCGCGCTCAGCGTGGCGTAGACGGTCGGCGGACCGCCGGCCTCCGAGCCCCGGGTGCAGACCAGACGCAACGCGCCCTCCACCTCCGCCGGCCAGTCGGCGAGCACCGAGTCGAGCAGATCGGTGAGCGCGTCGGTCGGAGGTAGCTCCAGGTCGACGGCCGCTGCCGCCGTGACCAGCCGAGCCAGGTGCTCGTCGCGCAGCCACGGCCGCCCGTGGCGCAGGTGCATCGACTCGAAGAGCCCGTCGCCGCGCAGGACGCCCAGGTCGTCGCCGCGGAGAACGGGTTCGTCCGCCGGGATCGGGCCGCGCCCCAGCACGGCGATCCGTGTGCTCGGCGTGGCCGGGACATTACCAACGGGCGACGTCACCATGACCGTCGAGCGTAGCGGCGGTCGGCGGCGCGCAGGGGGTCGGCGCGATTGCCGAACTATGATCGGACGGTGTCCGAATCCTCCCTCGCGGAAATGCTCCGGGCCCGTGGGCTGCGGCTGACGGCCCAACGGCAGCTCGTCCTGCAGGCGGTGCTCGATCTGGGCCACGCCACCCCGGAGCGGGTGCACGCCGCCGTCCGGGAGGTCGCGGCCGGGGTCAACATCACCACCATCTACCGCACGCTGGAGCTGCTGGAACGGCTCGGCCTGGTGACGCACACGCACCTCTCGCACGGTTCGCCGACCTACCACGCGGCGGGTGAGCACCAACACGTCCACCTGGTCTGTCGGGAGTGCGGCGCGATCGACGAGATCGATCCGGATCTGCTCCGTCCGCTCGCCGAGCAGTTGGAGGCGCAGCGGGGATTCCGGGTGGACATCGGGCACGTGTCACTCTTCGGAGTCTGCGGCCGTTGCGAGAACGGGGACCACAAATGATCGACATCGCGGGTGCGGTGGCCGTCGAGAGCATCGACGAGGCCAGTCGGGACCAGCCGGACCCTGCGCACGTCGCGGCGGGCGTACGGGGCGTCGCGGCCCACTACGGCGATCCGCTGCGCGAGCAGCGTGTGCTGGACACCGAGGTCGGTCTTGTCGACAGGTCACACCGGGGGATCATCGCGGTGCCCGGCGAGGAGCGTGCCGGTTGGCTGCACACGATCACCTCGCAGCACCTGTCGACGCTGTCCGCCGGTGAGGGCACCGAGCTGCTGGTGCTCTCCCCGCACGGGCATGTCGAGCAGCACGCCCTGGTCGCCGAGGACGGCGAGACCACCTGGCTGGACACCGATCCGGGGGCGACGGATGGCCTGCTGTCGTACCTGGAGAAGATGCGGTTCTTCAGCAAGGTCGAGCCCCGCGACGCCACCGCCGAACGGGCGCTGCTGTCGCTGGTCGGACCGGCGGCGACGGAGGCCCTGGGCACGCTGGGCGTGACCGGGCTGGCCGCACCGGACCTGGTCCCGGTGCCGGGTCCGAAGTTCGCCGCCGGCGCCGTGCCGCCTCGGGCGGGCATCCGGTACGACGTCCGACCGCTGCCGATCGGCGGCTGGGCGCGACGTGGCCCCCTCGGGGTCGACCTGCTGGTGCCCCGCTCGGCGATGGAGCAGGTGGTCGCCGAGTTGCGCGGCGCGGGCGTGCCGGTCGCCGGCCTGTGGGCGTACGAGGCGATCCGGGTGGCCGCCCGGCAGCCCCGGGTCGGGGTGGACACCGACCACCGGACCATCCCGGCCGAGGTGGACCTGATCGGTCCGGCCGTGCACCTGGACAAGGGCTGCTACCGGGGTCAGGAGACGGTCGCCCGGGTGCACAACCTGGGCCGGCCGCCGCGTCGCCTGGTGCTGCTGCACCTCGACGGGGTGACCACCGACCAGCCGCCGACCGCCGGTACGCCGGTGACCCTCGACGGCCGAGCGGTGGGCTTCGTGGGCACCGCGGTGCTGCACCACGAGCTGGGCCAGGTCGCCCTCGCGGTGCTGAAGCGGAACGTCCCCGACGACGCCGCGCTGATGATCGGCGAGAGCGCGGCGGCGATCGACCCGTCCTGACCGGCACGTCTAGGATCGCCGGCATGACGACAGGGACGTTGATCACGGTGGCCCCGACCGGCGCGGAGTCGGTCAAGGCGGAGGTGCCGGCGCTGCCGGTGACGCTGGACGAGCTGCTGCGCACCGCCAAGGAGTGCGAGGCGCTCGGCGCGGCCGTGATCCACGTCCACATCCGCGACGACGAGGCCCGGCCGACCCTCGACCTGGCCCGCCTGGCCGAGACGGTGGCGGCGCTGCGGGAGAGCACCGACCTGATCGTGCAGCTCTCCTCCGGCGGCGCGGTGACCGACCCGGAGGCGTCCCGGCTCGCCGTGCTCGACGCTCGCCCCGACATGGCCTCCTGCACGATGGGCACTGTCAACTTCGGTGACGACGTCTTCCTCAACCGCTGGGAGTTCATCGTCGACCTGCACACCCGGATGCAGGAGCGCGGGATCGTGCCGGAGTACGAGATCTTCGACCTCGGCCACCTGTCCGCGTTGCAGCGGCTGCTCGGCAGGTACGGGCTTCCGGCCGGTGGGCACGTGCACGTGGATTTCGTGATGGGTGTGCCGGGCGGCATGCCAGGCACCACCGAGACGCTCGTCGCCGCACACCGGATGCTGCGGGACCTGCCCGAGGGCACCACGTTCTCGGCCACCGGCATCGGTCGCAGCACGATTCCGGTGCTGCTGGCCTCGTTGTCGACCGGCGGACACCTGCGGGTCGGTATGGAGGACACGGTGACGTACGCCAAGGGCCGCCCGGTCGAGTCCAACATGCAGTTGGTCGCCCGCGCGGTCGGCTTCGCCCAGCTCGCGCAGCGGCCGCCGCTGACCACGACCGAGGCCCGCGCGCTGCTCGGCCTGTAAGGGCGGGGGCGTCCCGCGCTCCTGTCACTCGGGCGGTGGACGGCCTGGTCACCCCGCCGGCGGACGGTCCAGCCTCCTGGGTACCGTCCAGCACGTGGGAAAGACGTACGAGGGCGGCGTACCGCTCGCCGAGGTGGTCCGGTCCGGGTTCGTGGAGGGCGGGCACCGCGGCTCGGTGGTGGTGCTGGACGCGACCGGGGCGCCGCTGGCCGCCGCCGGGGACGTGACCGCGCCGATCTTCCCGCGCTCGGCCAGCAAGCCGATGCAGACGATCGGGATGCTCCGCGCCGGACTGCCGCTCACCGAGCCGGCCGACCTGGCGTTGGTCTCGGCGAGCCACGCGGGGGAGGACTTCCACCTGGCTCGGGTCGGCGCGCTGCTCGACCGGGCCGGGCTGGACGCCTCAGCGCTGCACTGCCCGCCCGACCTGCCGGCCGGGGCGGCGGCCCGGGAAGCGGTGCTGCGCTCCGGCGGCGGACCGAACCGGCTACAGATGAACTGCTCCGGCAAGCACAGCGGGATGCTGCTGACCTGTTCGGCCGCCGGCTGGCCGCACGACGGCTACTGGCGGCCGGAGCACCCGTTGCAGCAGGGGCTGCGGGCCGCAATCGAGGAGTTCACCGGTGAGCCGGCGGCGGCGGTGGGGGTGGACGGCTGCGGCGCTCCCGTGCTCGCGGTGTCGCTGACCGGCCTGGCCGGGGCGTACCTCCGGCTGGTCGATGCCGAGCCCGGCTCGGCGCCGCGCCGGGTCGCCGACGCGATGCGCGCCCACCCGGAGATCGTGGGGGGCACCCAGGCCGACGACACCCGGCTGATGCGCGGCGTTCCGGGCCTGCTGGCCAAGGTCGGTGCCGAGGGCGTGTTCGCGGTCGGACTGCCGGGCGTCGGCGCGGTCGCTCTCAAGATCGACGACGGGGCCGACCGGGCCCGGATGCCGGTGCTGGTCTCGGCCCTGCGGCGGCTCTGCGTGGAGGCTCCTGTGCTGACCGAGTACGCCGAGGTGCCGCTCTTCGGCGGCGGCGTCCCAGTCGGAGCCGTCCGCCCGCTCTGGTGAACCGCCCCGCCCCGCCCGCCCCCGCCCGTCCCCCGCCCGCCCCCCGCCCGCCCCCCGCCCGCCCCCCGCCCGCCCGCCCGCCCGCCGCCCCGCCCCGCCCCGCAGCCGGGCCCCGGCCGTCAGGGCGACCTCGCCCGTGATCATGAAGTTATTGCCACGACACGCCGTCGCGGATGGCAACAACTTCATGATCAACGGGGTGATGCAGTGGCCCCGGCGGGTGTGCGGGCCTGGGCGCTGCCGGTGGCACCTCGTCGATGACCGCTATACCTCAGAGTCATATGTATGACTCTGAGGTATATGGCTCGTTCGAGCGTGGGCCCGAGTGCCGCAGCCCGAGCCCGAGCCCGAGCCCGAGCGCGGCAGCGCCGGGGTGCGGGTTGCTCAGGGCAGGAAGTCGAGCAGGGCCGCGTTGACCGGCTCCGGACGCTCCAGCGGCAGCAGGTGTGCGGCGTCCGGCACGTCCGGCAGTCGTACCGCGTTGGGGGCCTCGGCGGCGATCCGGTCGGCGAGCCGGCGGATGTCCGGCACGTCCGCCGCGCCGGCGGCGACCAGGACGGGGATCTTCAGTTCGCCGAGACGTCCGATCGCCGGAGGCGTCAGCTCGCCCACCTCCACCGCGCCGAGTGCCAGTTCCGCGGCCAGGGCGCGCTGGTCCATCTCCTGTGCCAACGCCAGCAGGTCGGCGTCGACGTCGGCCGGCTGACGGGCCGGGCCGACCACCCAGAAACGCACCTCGCCGGCCGCGCCCGCGACGAAGTCGTCCGGGTCGACCTCGCCGACCAGGTCGTCCCAGAGGTCGTTGGCCTCCTCGGACCACTCGTTGCCGGAGACCGCGGTGTCGAACAGGGCGAGCGCGCTCACCCGGTCCGGGTGGGCCAGGGCGGTGTCGACGGCGACCGATCCACCAAAGGAGCAGCCGACCAGGGCGGCCTGGGGCAGGTCGAGGGCGTCCAACAGGCCGGCCACGTCGTCGTGGTGCGCGAACGGCGTCGGCGGTAGCTCCGAGTCCCCGTATCCGCGCAGGTCAGGGACGATCACCCGGTGTCGGGTGGCGAGCGCGGGCAGGACGTCCCGCCACATCCGCCGGTCCGCGATGCCGGCGTGCAGCAGGACGACGGGCGAACCGCTGCCGGCCTCGTCGTACGCGATGACTGCTCCATTGACTGTGATCTTGTGCACCACCGGACCGTACGGACCGGGCGGGGCGGCACGCAAGCGGGACGCTGAGACCTTGCTAACTCTGGCAAGCGTTTTGCTTGCAGGAGTTAGCGGATCGGTCTAGCGTCGGCGGCATGGCGACACCAAAGGACCTTCCCGACGTTGGCGGGTTCATCCGCGATCTGCGCCGCAACGCCAAGATCTCCCTGCGCCAGCTTGCCGAGCAGGCGGGGGTCAGCAACCCGTACCTCAGTCAGATCGAGCGCGGTCTGCGCAAGCCCAGCGCCGAGGTACTCCAGCAGCTGGCCAGCGCGCTGCGGGTGTCGACTCCGGCGATGTACCTGCGGGCCGGGCTGCTCGACGACAAGGAAGGCCACGGCGTGCTCGCCGCCATCGCGGTGGACCCCGACCTGACGATGGCCCAGAAGCAGTCGCTCAGCCAGATCTACGAGACGTTCCGCCGGGAGAACGCCCGACTGTCCGAGGCCCAGGCCGCGACCGGGACGCCCACCCAGGGCGCGACCGAGGCCACCACCCCGACCGACGTCGCCGACGCGCCCGCCGACGTGGCCAACCTGGCAGCGACCGGTCCCACCACCGCGGGCGGCACCCCGACCGAGGCCGTGCTCGAGTCGGTCGCCGTCACCGAGGCAGGCCCCGCACCCGCCCCGAGCAGCACCCCCGAAAAGCTCGCACCCGCCCCGAGCAGCACCCCCGACAAGAAGAAGGCCGCCGAGACGGCCGAGGAGGAGACGTCATGACCGAGCCGAAGACCAACCGCATCCCCGCTCCGATCTACGCCGCCGCCGGTGCGGCCGAGCTGGCTCTCGAGCAGCTCCGCAAGCTGCCCGCCGCCGTCGGTATGCACGGCACCCGGGTCGTCGCCGACCTGGGTGGCCGGGCGGTGCTGACCGGCTTCGAACTGCGTCAGAAGGCCACCGAGACCCTGCGTACGGCCAACGAGACCCTGCGTACGGCCAACGAGACCGCCGGCACGCTGCGCGACCGCGCGCAGGCCGAGCTGGACCTGGCCAAGCTGCGCGATTCGGCCGACCTGGCCAAGCTGCGCGAGGTCGCCGACCTGGCCAAGCTGCGCGAGGTCGCCGACATGGACAAGCTGCGTGCCGCCGCCACCCGCAACGCGGCCGTGGTGGTGACCGCGGCGCAGGCGGCCCAGGAGCGGGCGTTCGCCGCGTACGGCGCGCTGGTGGCTCGTGGTGAACGGGTCGTCGGCGCCGGCGTCCTCGAGGCCGCCGAGACGGTCAACGCGGACATCGAGGCCACCGAGGCGACGACCCAGGCCGCGACGACCCAGGCCGCGACGACGGCCCCGGCGGAGGTGCCGAGCCCGGCCGAGGTCGCCGAGATCGCCGAGGCCAAGTTGGCCGCCGTCAAGAAGGCCACTCGGGCGAAGGCCGTGAAGCCGGCCGCGACCCCGTCGGCCAAGCTGCCCCGGGCCACCAAGCAGAGCCGCCCGACGGCCGAGTAGTTCGTCCTGTCGGCGATCCCGACGGCGTCCTTGACGGACGTAGTCGGGGTCGCCGACATAAACTTGCCGGCATGGCCACCGCCGCGCCGATCTTCGCGTTCGAAGTCCGCTACGTGATCGAGCTGATTCTGCTCGTCTTCGCGTTGATCATTCAGGGTGTCGCGTTGGTGCATGCCATCACGCAGCGCTCCGACGCCTTCTCCGCCATCGGGACGCTTCCCAAGGGCGGCTGGATCGCCATTCTGGCGGTCTGCCTCGTGCTGATCCTGCTCAGCCGTGGTCCGATCAGCCTCTTCGGACTGATCGGCATCGCCGCCGCGCTCATCTACCTGCTCGACGTGCGGGTCGGTCTCCGCGATCTCAGCGACGGCAAAGGGTTCTGGTGAGAGGTTTTCGCTGGCCTCCTCCTCCGGACAGCGGTCCCCGTACCTGGGGTCCGGGCCCAGGCGGGCCGCGCACCGGCCGCCCCGCGATCCCGGACCCGGAGACCGAGCTGGTCGCCACTCCGCACGGCGTGCAGCTAGAGCGCCTGGTCACCGGCGTCGGTGATCGGGTGACAGTCTTTGCCCACGGGCTGGGCAACGGGATCGCCACCACGCGACCGTTCGGCAGCGGGGTCGCCGGTCGTCGGCTGTTCTTCCAGTTCCGGGGGCACGGTCGCTCGGAGTCGCCGGCCGGCCCGTGGACCTACCTCGACCTGGCCCGCGATCTGCGGGCCATCGCCGATCTCGGCGGCGCCAGCCGGGCGTTCGGAGCGAGCCTCGGCGCAGGCGCACTCTGCCGTCTGCTCGCCGAGAGCCCGGAGCGCTTCGAGAAGCTGGTGTTCTTCCTGCCGGCGGTGCTCGACGAGCTGCGTGCTCCGGTCGCCTGGGAACGTGTCAACGCGCTGTTGGAGGCCGTCGGGAGCGGTGACGCCTCCGCCGTCGCCGATGTCGTCTCGCTGGAACTGCCGGCGGCGGTCCGCAACACGCCGGCCGGATGGGCGTACCTGCGGCAGCGGCTCGACCAGCTGCTCCGCGACGGCCTGGCCGACGACCTGGCCACCCTGGCGGGGCAGGTGCCGCTGACCGACGCGACCGCCCTGGCGGCGGTCACCGCGCCGGCTCTGGTGATCGGCTGCGCGGGCGACGACCTGCACCCGGTCGAGGTCGCCGAGCAGCTCGCGGCCGCGTTGCCCCAGGCCACTCTGCACGTGTACGACCGACCGGGCGTTCTCTGGTCGGAACGCGCCGACCTGCGGGGGCGCATTTCCGGCTTTCTCAACGAGTAACGTGCCCTGTCATGGGCGTCACACAACATGGCCGGACACACCGGCTGGATCTCGCCGACCCGACCCTGCGCGAGTGGACCTGCACGGTCCTGCACGCCGACCCGGAGCAGGGCATCGTGCTCGACCGCTCGGCGTTCTACCCGGGCGGCGGCGGCCAACCACCGGACCACGGGGTGCTGCTCTGGCAGGGCGTGCAGACCCGGATCGTCGGCACGCGCAAGGGCGACGACCCGTACCTGATCCCCGCCGAGGGCGACCCGTTGCCGCCGGTCGGCACCGAGGTCGTCGGCGCGGTGGAGGACGAGCGCCGCACCCGTCTGATGCGTACGCACTCCGGGCTGCACGTGCTCTGCGGTGTGGTGTTCCGCGACTTCGGCGCGCTCGTGACCGGCAACTCGATGGAACCGGGCGAGGCCAGGATGGACTTCAACCTCCCCGAGGTGCCGCCGGACTTCAAGGCCCGCATCGAGGAGCTGGTCAACGCCGAGGTGGCCGCCGACCGCTCGGTCGCCACCCGGGTGCTGCCGCGTACCGAGGCGCTCGCCCTGCCGGACATCATCCGCACCCAGTCCAACCTCATCCCGCCCGACGAGCAGGAGGTGCGGATCGTGGACATCGTCGGTCTGGACGTCCAGGCCGACGGTGGCACCCACGTCGCGTCCACCGCCCAGATCGGCAAGGTGCAGGTGGTCAAGGTGGAGAGCAAGGGCCGGGCCAACCGGCGGGTCCGCGTCAGACTGGTGGATTGACAAATTCGGACGGCGGCTGTCAGGTATCGCTGGCAGCCTCGCAGGCATGACACCACCGCTCGCAGGAAAGGTCGCGCTCGTCGCCGGAGCCACACGGGGCGCCGGACGACAGATCGCGGTCCAGTTGGGTGCCGCCGGCGCCACCGTGTACGCCACCGGTCGCAGCAGCCGCGCCGGCCGTTCGGAGATGGACCGACCGGAGACCATCGAGGAGACGGCCGAGCTGGTCACCGCGGCCGGTGGCACCGGCATCGCCGTGCAGGTCGACCACCTCGTACCGGAGCAGGTCCGCGACCTGGTCGCCCGGATCGACGCCGAGCAGGGCGGTCTCGACGTGCTGGTCAACGACATCTGGGGCGGCGACCCGCTCGTCACCTGGGACAAGCCGGTCTGGGAGCAGCCTCTCGACAAGGGTTTCCGCACCCTGCGGCTGGCCGTGGACACGCACATCATCACCAGCCACTTCGCGCTGCCGCTGCTGATCCGTAAGCCCGGTGGCCTGGTCGTCGAGATCGGCGACGGCACGAAGGCGTACAACGACGAGAACTATCGCCTCTCGGTCTTCTACGACCTGGCCAAGACCTCGGTCAACCGGCTCGCCTTCAGCCAGGCGCACGAGCTGAGGCCGCACGGCTGCACGGCGGTGGCGCTCACTCCCGGCTGGATCCGCTCCGAGGCGATGTTGGAGCACTTCGGCGTGACCGAGGCGACCTGGCGCGACGGTGCCGCCACCGACCCGCACTTCCTCATCTCGGAAACCCCGGCCTTCGTCGGCCGCGCGGTGGCCGCGCTCGCCGCCGACGAGGACCGGGCCCGCTGGAGCGGCCGGTCCGTCGACGCCGGCACGCTGTCGAAGGTGTACGGCTTCACCGACGTCGACGGCAGCCAGCCGGAGGCGTTCCGCTACATCAGCGAGGTCGTCGACGCCGGCAAGCCGGCCGACGTCACCGGCTACCGCTGACGCCGTCCACCACGGCCGGGTCGTCGTATCGTGCGGCGGCCCGGCGCGCCGCGTCCGCCATGCGTCCGCGCAGCTCCGGCGGGTCGAGCGCCTCCACCTCGGGGCCCAGCGCCAGCAACTGGGTGTACGCGACTTCGACCGATTCCACGGGCAGTCGCGCCACCACCCAGCCCTGCCCGTCCGGTTCGCTGACGGCGGCGACCACCTCGTCGTACACCTGAGGGGCGTCGACCATGTGCCGGAGCCGGCGCAGGCCGGCGGGGCTGAACCGGACGGTGACCTCGGCTCGCAGCATCGTCCGCAGGAACGACCCGGCCTGCTCGCGCCAGTGCCCGGCCAGGTCGAAGCCCTCGTTGCGCGCGAAGGACTCCTCGCCGACCTCGACGCCGGTCACCCGGTCCACCCGGTAGGTGCGCATGTCGTCGCCGACCCGGCCGACCAGATACCAGGTCGCGCTCTTGAGCACGAGCCCGTACGGCTGCACCCGCCGGGTCACCTCGTTGTCGCCGCGTCGGTAGCGCAACCGCACCACCCGGTCGCCCCAGACCGCCCGCGCCAACTCGGCCAGCCACGGCGGTGGTGGCGTCTCCCGGAACCACCCCGGCACATCGAGGTGGAACCGCTGTCCCGCGCGGACGGGCGCGTCGCGCAGGGCCGGTGGCAGTGCGGCGAGCAGCTTCAGCTCGGCGGCGGCGACCGCGTCGGCGAGTCCCATGTCGCCGGCCGGGCCGGGCAGACCGGCCAGGAAGAGCGCTTCCGCCTCGTCGCGGGTCAGCCCGGTCAACCGGGTCCGGTAGCCCCCGAGCAGGCGGTACCCGCCGGCCCGACCCCGGTCGGAGTACACCGGCACCCCGGCGGCGGACAACGCCAGCACGTCCCGGTAGACGGTCCGCTCGGAGACCTCCAGCTCCCGCGCCAGCTCGCCGGCAGTCATCGAGCCGCGCGCCTGCAACAGCAGCAACAGTGAGATCAGTCGGGACGCGCGCACCCGCCCATCCTGCCCGGTGCCGCTCGCCGTCCGGCGGATTCGATCACCTGTCGTTAGGCTGCTCGATCGTGGACGCCAGCAGAATCGCCAACCCGGTGACCGGGGCCGTCGGACGCTTCCTCCTCGGGGTCAGGTTGCTCCTGCGCGGGCTGGGCCTCTACGTCCGCAGCCCGAAGCTGATGCTGCTCGGCATCGTGCCGGCGCTGATCTCCGGCGTGCTGTTCGTGGCCGTGTACGCCACCCTCGTGTACTTCGTGGACGATCTCGCCGCGCTGGTCACCCCGTTCGCCGACGACTGGTCGAGCACCGGCCGTAGCCTGGTCCGGGTGATCGCCGGGCTGGCCTTCCTGGGGCTCGGCGGCCTGCTCGCGGTCATCAGCTTCACCGCGGTGACCCTGGTCATCGGTGACCCCTTCTACGAGAAGATCTCCGAGAAGGTGGAGGAGCGGCTCGGCGGCACCCCGGACGCGGTGGACGTGCCGTTCTGGTCGTCGCTGCGCCGCAGCCTCGCCGACTCCGTACGCCTGGTGGCCCTCACTGTGCTGGTCGGCATCCCACTCTTCCTCGCCGGCTTCATCCCCGTGGTCGGCCAGACGGTCGTACCGGTGATCGGGGCGGCGGTGGGTGGCTGGTTCCTCGCCGTCGAGCTGGTCGGCGCACCCTTCTACCGACGCGGGATGCGGCTGCCGCAACGCCGGAACATCCTCAAGGCGGACCGGCCCATGGCCCTCGGTTTCGGTGTGGCGGTCTTCCTGTGCTTCCTCATCCCACTCGGCGCGGTGCTGGTCATGCCGGCCGCCGTCGCCGGCGCGACCCTGCTGGCCCGCCGCTCGTTGGGCCAGACGATCGAGGAGAGCTGACGTGGAGATCACCCTGATCGAGGGGGACATCACCGGCCAGCAGGTCGACGCCGTCGTGAACGCCGCGAACTCGTCCCTGCTCGGCGGCGGCGGGGTGGACGGCGCGATCCACCGACGCGGCGGGCCAGCCATCCTGGCCGAGTGCCGGGCGCTGCGCGCGTCCCAGTACGGCAAGGGGCTGCGCACCGGGCAGGCGGTGGCGACCACCGCCGGTAACCTGCCGGCCCGCTGGGTCATCCACACGGTCGGCCCGGTCTTCTCGGCCGCCGAGGACCGCTCGGGACTGCTGCGCGACTGTTACGCCAACAGCCTGCGGGTGGCCGACGAGCTGGGCGCGTCCACCGTGGCGTTTCCGCTGATCTCCGCCGGGATCTACGGGTGGCCGGTCGACGGCGCCGTCCGCCAGGCCCTTTCGGTGCTCCGCTCGGCCACGCCGGCCACGGTCACCGAGGCCCGTCTGGTGCTCTTCGGCGCGGACACGCACACAACGGCCCGCGAGGTCTTCGAGGCGGCGTAGGCCTCGTGCATTAGGCCTCGTGCCTTGATTACTTGATGCTCACCAGTTCCCGTGGGTGGCCCCGAACTGGTCACCATCAAGTGATCACCGCTGGTCCGACCGGTCCGGTCGGTCCTCCCGCAGATCTTGGACAGTTTCCGTCAGCAGATGACGGAAACTGTCCAAGATCTCGTCGTTGCGGTGCGACCACAGTTGGCATCGCCGTCAGGCACAGCGAAAGACCCCCGGGTTCACCGAGGGTCTTCGTGATGTGGTGGCTCAGAGGACGGCGGTCTTCACCATGTCGACGAAGCCCCGCCAGGTGTGCCGGTCGAACTGGAGGGTGCCGCCAGCGCGGTCCTTCGAGTCGCGAACCGCGACGACACCCGGAAGGTTGTCGGCGACCTCGACACAGTTGCCGCCGTTAGAGCTGCTGCGGGTGCTCTTGCGCCAATGGGCGCCGGTCAGGTCATCCATGCTCGCGCTCTCAGGAATTCGACGGTCTGGTCACGCGGAAGCGCTACCGACCTCACGGTATCCGAGACCGCCCACAGCGGAGCAACGTCATTAGTGATGCGCCCGGCCGCCTGGTCGTCGAGATAGCCGACCGTCTCACCGTCCGTTGTCGCGGCAAGGACGAAGGGCCCGGCCTGGCCGGGGTGCAGCCCAGCACCGAGCGGGATCACGTGCACCATCACGTTCGGCCGCTGCGCCATCGCTGCCAGGTGGTCGATCTGTGCGCTCATCAGGTCGGCAGGGCCACGGCGTAATGCCGCTTCGTCGATGACAAAGACCGTCATCGGCGGGCGAGGCCGATCGAAGACTGCCTCCTGCCGCCGTAGACGCGTCTCTACGTAAACCCCGGCATCAGCGCTAAGTGGCCCGCTCGTGATGACGGCGCGGGCATATGCCTCGGTCTGAAGTAGCCCGGGGATGACGGACGACTCGTAGCACCGCAGGCCCACCGCCTCACGTTCGATGTCGGTCCACGCCCGAAACCATGCTGGCTCACGACGCTTCAGGACGTCCGGCCACAACTCGTCAATGTCCTTGCCGAGTATCGCGGCGACCTGGGCGCGATGCCGCGTCTGTGGGACTCGTCCGTGGCTCGCCCATCGCGCGGCAGTCTTCGGGTCCACGCCTACCTGGCCTGCGAGGCTCTCGGCAGTCTCCCCAGCCTCATTCATCGCGGCCATCACGGCTCGATTCATCCCGGGTCTGCCCTCTTCTGTCCCGAACGTCCGAAGTACATAATGCAACGCTGTGTGTTCATCCGGCAACGGTTGGAAGCCTTCAGGTGAGCGGCACTGCTGGTGGAGGTGTAGCCCGGCGGCGGTGTCGGCCCGGGGCCGTTCCGTGGGCGAGCACTCAGGGACGGCCCCTCTCAGACCGCCGGAGGGGGAGACATGCCCGCAGCACCAGGACCGTCATTCCGGGCCGGCGACCTGCTACGCCTGTCGGCCACCGCGAGCGTGCAGTTCCTGCGCCCGATCACCGTGCGGGTCATCCGCGAGTTGGAGTGGGACACGTACGACGGGTGGGTGTGGCTCGACGCGTACGAGCTGGGCGCGCGTGGTGACGCGGTCGCCCGGCGTGAGTTTTACGTGCGGCGCGAAGGCGTGCAGCTACTGGACACGCGCCAGCCCGCGTGCGCCGGATGAGCCCGCGCCCGCGCCCGCATCACGCCGGCCTGCCGCACTGGCGCTGTACCCGCTGCGGCGCCCACTGGCCGTGTTCGGCGGCGCGGCTGTCGCTGCTGTCCCGTTGGCACGGCGACCGGGTCGGGATGCTGCTCATGTTGACCACGCTCACGCGGGAGGCGTTCGTGGACGCGCTGAAGCTGGGCCTGCGGCCGGACCCGGCGGTGTACGTCGCGCGGTTCCTGGAATGGACGCGCCCGCGTAGCGAAGCCGACTGATCAGGTCAGGTCGGCCAGGCAGGTCCACTGCGACGCCACCGGTCGGTAGCCCAGCCGGGCGTTGATCGCCAGCATCGGCGCGTTGGACTCGTCGTTCGAGGTGTATGCGATCCGTACGCCGGTCGCAGCGGCCCGGTGCAGCGCCGCCGTCTTGGCAAGTCGGGCGAGCCCGCGACCCCGGTACGCCGGGACCGAGCAGGTGTAGTCCGACCACATCCGGTCACCGTCCCGCTTGACCAGGCTGAACGCGGCCACGTCGCCGTCGACCTCGGCGGCGGTGCTGGCGACCTTGTCCAGTCCGACGTTGTCCCAGACGTCGTACCGCCAGCTCTCGAAGGTGACCGCGTCGACGGGTACGTCACCGGGTTCGTCGACGGCCGAGGCGACGTCGGCCGCGTAGAGCAGGTGCGGGTCCAGCTCGGCGATCGGCCGCAGCCGTACGCCCGCAGGTGGCTCGGGCAGCGCGGGCGGCGGGGTCAGGTCCAGCGCGGAGTAGCGCACCTCGCGGCTGGGCTCGAAGCCGTGCCGGCGGGCGAACGGTAGCGAGTCCGCCGTGGCCATGGTGCGGACGCGGCGCACCCCGAGCGGGCGGAGGTGGTCGGTCGCGGCGGTCAGCAGTGCCGTCCCGATGCCCCGGCGGCGGTGGTCGGGGTGTACGTGCAGGGTGCTGACGTCGCCGAAGCCCGGTACCGACGTCGAGGTGTTGGGCTCGGCGGACGTCCAGCCGACCACCTGGCCGTCGACCTCGGCCACCAACGCGATCCAGCCCTCGTTCGGTGGCGGATCGGCCAGCATCTTGTGGGTCGACTCGACCCCGCGCACCAGGTACGGGTGGACGATCGCCCGCAGCGCCACCACGGCTGCCGCGTCGTCCGGCCGGGCTTCGCGGATGCGCAT
This sequence comes from Micromonospora sp. NPDC049102, assembly GCF_043197485.1. Lineage (NCBI taxonomy): Bacteria > Bacillati > Actinomycetota > Actinomycetes > Micromonosporales > Micromonosporaceae > Micromonospora > Micromonospora sp. NPDC049102. The sequence goes on from NZ_JBICTE010000003.1 coordinate 209,156, forward strand.
GTCAGGCCCCCGTCCGTACGGCGGCGACGGCCTCGACCTCGACGAGCTGGTCGGTGTAGCCGAGCACGGCCACGCCCAGCAGGGTGCTGGGCGGGTCGTGGTCGCCGAAGAAGTCCCGGACCACCTCCCAGACGGTCACCAGGTCCGCCTGCCGTGACGATGCCACGTACACGGTGGTCTTGACGACGTCGGTGAGCCGCGCGCCGGCCGCCCCGAGGGCGGTCTTCAGGTTCGCCATCACCTGCCGGGCCTGCGCGGCGTGGTCGCCCGCCGCGACGGTACGACCCTCGGCGTCCAGCGGACACGCGCCGGCGGTGAACACCAGCCGGGCGGGCGGTTCGACGGTCGCCGCGTACGCGTACTCGGCGACGTCGGAGAGGGCGGGCACGTGCAGCAGCGCGACAGGATCCGGCATGCCGGCGAGGCTAACGACGATCCCGCACCGGCGCGACGCATTAGTACTCCAGCCGCACTTGGTTGATCCCGAGTTTTAGCAGTTCACGGGCATGGCACCCGTCCGAGCCGCACAGGTAGCGCAGCTACTTATGTCGATACTATTCGTGCGATGGCTCAGTTGATCGCACTGTCTGTCTGTTGTGGTCGGTCGCAGCGCGGGCAGGCTCCCGTGCTTGTGTTGATCGATGAGATCGTGGGCTGGCGGGCGGGTCTGGATGATCTGCTGGCGCGGTTCGCGCACCGGTTCGGGCGTGCGGAGCCGCCCCGGCAGGCGCTGACCTACCTGGTCGGGCTGCTGTCACCGCTGGTCAGCAAGAACCTTTGGACCTTGGCCGAGGCCGCCGGTGACACCACTCCGGATCGGATGCAACGGCTGCTCAACCGGTCCGCGTGGGATCCGGACGCGGTCCGCGATGACCTGTTCGCCTACGTCTCCGAGCATCTCGGTGACGACGACGGGGTCTTGATCGTCGACGAGACCGGCTTCCTGAAGAAGGGCATCAAGTCCGCCGGGGTGCAGCGTCAGTACTCGGGCACAGCGGGGCGGACGGAGAACTGCCAGCTCGGGGTGTTCCTGGCCTATGCCAGCCCGGTCGGGCGCACGCTGGTCGACCGTGAGTTGTATCCACCCCGTGGCTGGTGCGATGACCCCGCCCGCCGCGAGGAAGCCGGCATCGCCGCCAGCGTCGGGTTCGCCACGAAACCGGCACTGGGCGTGCGGATGCTCGAACGCGCCATCATCGCCGGCCTGCCGGCGAGGTGGGTCACCGCCGACGAGGCATACGGGCAGGACTCGAAGTTCCGCACCTGGTTGCAGCAGCACCAGATGGGCTATGTGCTTGCCGTGCCTCGCAACCAGCGGGTCCCGACCGCAGCGGGCAACTCCCGCCCGGACGTCCTCGCCGCGAACGCGCCGGCCCTGGCATGGAAGCGGCGCAGCTGCGGCGATGGCGCCAAAGGGCCACGACTCTACGACTGGGCCGTGGCATCCCTGCCCGGCACCGTCGACGGATACGGCCACTGGCTGCTGATCCGCCGCAGCATCACCAACCCCACCGACCTGGCCTACTACCTCTGCTTCGGCCCCGTAGGCACCCAGGACGAGGACCTGATCCGCATCGCCGGAACCCGATGGGTGATCGAGGAATGCTTCCAAACCGCCAAGACCGAGGTCGGCCTGGACCACTACCAGGTTCGCCGGTACGACGCCTGGTACCGCCACATAACACTCGTTCTGTGCGCCCACGCCTACCTCGCCGTCACCGCCGCGCAGGCCAAAAAGGGGGCGCTGAGTCCGATGATGGCCTCATTCCTTTCACCCTCGGCGAGGTCCGACGTCTCCTGGCATACCTGATCGCCACCGCCCGACCCTTCGATCACATGCATCGATGGTCACGATGGCGACGCCGACACCAGTACCGCGCCAAAACAGCCCACTATCAGAGAAGACTCCAACTCCACCAGGTGCACCTGCGTGACGGATCGTGCCGCTGTCCGCGACACGATGACGCAACCGCCTAGAGGGCCGGCCCACAGTCATAGATGGCGTCCCCGAGCGATCGGAGGTGTGGCCGCTTCTTGGAAAGGTCTGCTATCGCGACCAGCCATTTATCCCTCTCGTCCCAAGAGAGTTTGCGCCGGTTGGCGACGATAAAAGCTTCGGCCTTGTCCAGGTGGCCTGCTTCGATATCTCTAATCAACCGAAGCACCGACAGCGAGAAGGAGTCGGTGTCGTCCACTGCGGTGACCATACGTTCCAGTGCGGCGGACGTCAGGCCGTTTGCTGCCGACGAGCCCGGATGTTCGACCTCCCTAATCTGGGTCACCGCCGTCATCAGCTTTTCAGGCCGTTCTTCCCGGGCAGCGGCAGCATAGTCGAAGACGGTCTTGGAGTCCCCGAGGGCGCCGACCTCCAGCACAGACGCGAAGATGCCCAGCCGAGATTGCCCATTGATCCGTCCGATCATCTGTTCGATCTGGGCCTGGGCGGTGATCAGGTGCTTCGAGGACCACCTTCGCCGCAATTTTGCAAATGCTTCCTGTGACTCGGCGATAGTCGGGGCCCAAATCATGTGGCGGAGCCCACTGTCAACCGGGTTGATCGCCGCCTCTGGTCGAGCCAACCCCGCGACCGCCTGAAGGACGGCTTGGTCAATCCTTCGCCAGGGGCTGCCGGGGGTACTGGCTAGCTCGGGCCCTCCGCGCAGCCCGCGCCTGGTGGCCTGCCACTGCGGCTCGAACTGAAGTTTGTCATTTTTCCCGGAGTTGCTGGACTTGTCCCACACCGGATGTAGCACTGCGAGGCCGTACGTCGCTGCCATGTCAAGCAACTTGAGACTAGGGCGGCTACGGGTGACCACGACGGGTCGCAGGGCGCATTGGGCAAACTGTTCGAGCAGGACGTTCAGTTCGGCAATGTCCGCACCGTTTGCGGCCCCGGCGATGCCTGGGTCCGCCAGGAGGATAACCGGGAGCTCGGTGCCAGACGCATCGATGAGGTCGCTCATCAGTGACTGCGGTGCGGAAATTTTCCGCGAGGAGATGGCGTACACGTTGCCGTCAGCGGTTATGGCAGGGGTCAGCAGCATCGGCGGCCCGCTCAGCGAAATATGCGGAGCCCAGGCATCGTAATGTGTGTCACTTTCACGCCAGACCGACACCTCGGAAAGCGTGGCCGGTCCGAACGGGACAATGGCCCTGCCTTCGGGATGGTCCATGTCGTGAATCCTGATCGGCATTCGTAGTATGTGGGATACGAGGTGCACGAATGCCTCACCGAACTCACCTGTCCAGTTGTCGTCCCACTTTGCGACAGCAGCCTTCAAGGCGTCGATGTCGTCGGCTGAGGCGAGGTACGCATCCGCGCCGCCGGGTGCGTTCCGCGCGCGTTCTGTATTCCTGAGCACGTGTTGCAAGGTGCTCGACATCTCGTCGCTGTCAACCGATTCGACGCGCCTCTCAAAAACCTCTTTCAGGCGAGCGGCTGCTGATTCGCTGTTCGTGTAATCTCCTCCTTCCAGGAGGCGTAGGTGGTCTGACGGTGGCATCATCGCGATGGCGATCGCAGTGAGAAGGCACCGAGCATTCTCGGGGACCCGCAGCACTGCGCTGGGCGGAAATGCAGGTGCGGGAGGGGCTGGCCGGCGGTCTACAACGGATAGGACGGTGGTGCCCTCGCGTACCGAGTCCTTTGGGGTGTAATCTATGCGTAGCTGCCTGTCAATTTGTTCCGCGCCGGGTAAATCGAAAAAGTATTCCAGATACTCCCGCACCCGTTGCGTTAATTGAAGAGAGGTTCGAAAAGCGGAACTTCCAGGTCCGCCAGCGGTGGAGATTTGGACAATAAGACTTCCGCCTTCAGCGATCTTGGCGGCTAGCCAGCGGGCCATTCGATCAATCTGCCACCAGGCAAACTGGTCGCTGAGCTTTATCTCCCCTGGCTTGAGTTTCGGGTTGGGCCAGAACGGGCTCAAAGGAATTGCCGCTTCTGACTCCATGGGGAGAGGATTGCGTCGAGCTTTCACCGGAAGCGTTAGCGTGAAATTTTCTTCTTGCTTACGGGGTTTCCCAGAATCGCTTCGCTCGAGGCGTTCCCCCAGGATCCGCACAATGGCAGCCGGCATGGGTAGCCGGTCCTTGTTGAGGTCCACGGCGTAGAGGGCGCGGAGCGGGGTCGACCGGTCAGCCAATAGGTGCGCTATTGCGGCTCGGAGGATGAGATTCTTCTCGACTAGCCTCTGTTCATCGGCATATGTCAAAAGGTTGTCGACATTGAGTACCCCTTTGCTCCGGTCGAACGACAAACGTATGGCTTGTCGGACGGCCTTGTGGGCGCGATACCGATCGGTTACGGAGATGCCGTTCGGGCCGATCGCCTGCGGCTCCGGGTAGCCCCAGTTGCCGATGGCTGACGTCTGGGCCAGCTCGGCGACGACCGATTGGAAGTAAGAGATCGGCATTGTCGTGCTCAGGACGTCCCAGTAACCCTGTTTAGATACTTCCGCTCGGCGATATGGGCCGTCGGAGTGAAAGGTTAGAGGTTGAGTTGGAAAGTACACGGCAATATCGAGGTTGTTGCGGCCGACCAGTGCCTTGCGGAAATCGGATGCGAACCGACGCGACGCGGGTCCTTGGAGGAGTATCGACCGGACACCCCGCGAGTACGCGGCCATAAAGTTACTGTCCTGCTTGACAATTTGTGCCAGCGAGGCGGCGTTTATCCAGACGTTCCTGTAGGAGGAGTGTGAAGCACGGTCTGCTGCAAACGACACCTGGACCAAGGCGTGCTGATGCTCGATTACCGATTTAACAATATAAATCTTATCGTCTCCCCAGGGGCAGGGTATTCCTATCCGGGTATCTTGCGGACCGGTAATGACAAATCGCGTTTTATCGGCTATCGGGGGAGACGCTTCTTCGGTGTTTCCAGTCGCTGGGCGCAGATCCCAGAGGAAGTCAGTGGGCCCGTCGGCTGGGCCCGGAAAAATCAAGGAGGGGATGATGCTCCCGCCGTGGGAAATCCTGAAGCACCTGAGTGAACTGGTGTTGAAGGTCTTCGGATCACTTGTTCCAGCGTGGATGCCCGCCAAGGAAAAGTCCAGCGCGTACTTGAACTGTTGGAGACCCAGCCGGAGTCCGGAGTTTGATTCGTCGGACAATGCGGTGATTCCGTCGAAGGGTCGGCCGTCACCCTCCGGATCGTTGACAACATCCCAGTCCTCGCCGCTGCTTTCCCCGGGGACGAAGAGGCGCCAGCTCGTCCCCTGCCATGTCGAGAGTCCACCGGGGATGTTCGCGCCGACCGACACATCACCCTGCGGGGCGAGCACAGCCCGATCTTCCAAGGCATCGGCCAACCTGGCCGCGAACCCACCATCATCTGCTCCAGCGGCGCAGGAGGCGAAGACCCACGAGTCGGCGTCCGGTTCGACAGTCTTCATTATCATGGCCAGGTCCGGCGCCTCGAGACTGGCCGTCCCTTCGGTGCCGTCCGCGTACCGCACCGGAACGCGGACATCCCCACCCGTGACTGAATGCACCATGAGGGTGGGCGCTCTACCCGGTGGGACCAGGCCCCGGCCGGCGAGCTCGGCCCACTCCTGGTCGCTGACCAGGACGAACTGGCGACGGCCACCGGTGGTGACCTGTCGGACGACCACGTGCATGGTGCCCACCGCGACCAGTCGGACGGCCTCCGGTTCGGCGGGATGGGTGCCCCGATCGTCGCGCTCCTGCACAGGATGGAGCGGACCGCGCGAGTCCAGGCGTGCGCCGACGATTTGACGGCTGGACCCGGGTTGGCGCGGACCGGGTGGGATGAGGGCGGCGTCATACTGCCGCACCAATTCGGTCAGCCACGCGGTGCGTCTGCGTAGGGCTGCCGCATACTCCTCCGGCTTTCCCCTGGCGATATGCCCGGCCGGCTCGATGTCAGTCATCTTGGGCGGATAACGCAGTGGGTCAGCAACAGCGGGATCGTACGAACCGAGCTGCTCGCGCGCCCACTTCTCGGTGCGCCGGTAGAGCAGGCTCGCCAGGTGCTCGGCAGGCATGACGAGCGCGGCACCGACCTCGCCATAGGCGTGGAACGGCACGACTCGCGAATCGCTTAGACCCAGCAGCCGGGGCGCACGTACGAGGGTCGGCAGGCCTAATTGGTCAGCACTGGTCTGTGCGGCTTCCAAGCTGGGCGCGACTCCAGCCGGAACGTGCACCATCGCCGCGAGCACGCCCACCGGCTCATTGCGGAGAATCTTGGCGACGACGTCAGCGCCAATGCGGGCCACTTCGATGTGTGCCAGATGGAACCCGGAGACCCGCGGCGCGTCAAGCACCGCGACCGGCACCGGGCCGAAGAGGCTGATCCATCGGCCCGAGGGCACCCAGGTGACGGCATCCTCGACGCAGAGCATGTGGGAAACATCCGTCAATCCGCGCCCCTCTCAGAAAAACTTGGGAACGCGAGGTGAGCTGCACTGTCACCTGCGGCCCTCTCAGGCAGGGTAGTCCCCGGTCCGAAACCGGCAGCAGCCAGCGGTCCGAAATGGACGTAGGCACATCGCCCCGAGGAGCACACAGGTGTCGCGGACCAGGACCGGTCAGGCCGACGCGCGGATCACCAGCTCGGTGTCGAGCATGACGGCCTGTTCGATGGTCTCCCCGGCGGAGAGCCGGAGCAGTTGCCGGGTCATCCGTCGGCCGAGTTCGACGATCGGCTGCCGGACGGTGGTCAGCGGTGGCTCGGTGTACGCGGCGGTCTCGATGTCGTCGAAGCCGACCACCGCCACGTCCTGTGGCACGCGCCGGCCGGCCTCGCGGAGTGTGCGCAGGGCGGCGTGCGCCATCAGGTCCGAGGCGGCGAACACCCCGTCCAGGTCGGGATGGTCGGCGAGCAACTGGTGCATCGCCGCCGCGCCGGATTCCCGGGTGAAGTCGCCCACGGCGACCAGCTCGGGTAGTCCGGCGGCGGTGACTGCCTCCCGGTAGCTGTTCAGCCGTTCGATGCCGGCGACCATGTCCTGCGGGCCGGCGATGGTGGCGATCTGCCGCCGACCGCTGTCGATCATGTGCCGGACGGCGGCGGTCACCCCGCCGACGTGGTCGACGTCCACGTACGGCACGGGTACGTCGCCGAGCGGCCGGCCGCTGACCACCACGGGAATGCCGAGGCGGGCGAGCGTGCCGGGCAGCGGGTCGGCGCCGTGCAGCGAGGCGAAGAGCACCCCGTCGACGTGGCGGCCGGTCGTGTACCGCCCGACCCGCTGGTGCCCGGCCGGTGAGCCGGCCAGCATCAGCACCAACTGCTTGTCGGCGGCCTCCAGCTCCTGACTGACGCCGCGGATGATGCCGGGGTACACCTGGTCATCGGAGAAGACCCGGGTGGCCGTCTCCGGCATGACCAGGGCGATCGAGTCGGTGCGCTGGGTGACGAGGCTGCGGGCGGCGAGGTTGGGCACGTACCCCAGCTCGTCGACGGCCCGCTTGACAGCCTCCCGGATCGGCTCGGCGACGGTGGTGGCACCGTTGACCACCCGGGAGACGGTGGCTCTGGACACCCCGGCCCGGGCCGCCACCGCCTCCAGCGTCGGCCGCTGCGCCGTCGTCATCGTGACTGTCCCCCGCTCGTCACAGCCCGTTCCGGGAGATCACCTCCTGGTACCACCGGGCGCTGGCCTTCGGTGTGCGCCGCTGGGTCGGGTAGTCGACGTGCACGATCCCGAACCGCTTGCGGTAACCCTCCGCCCACTCGAAGTTGTCCAACAACGACCATACGAGATACCCGCGCAGATCCACGCCCCGGGAGATCGCTTCGTGGGCGGCCCGCAGGTGCCCGTCGAGGTAGGCGATCCGGTCGTTGTCGACCACCTGCCCCAACTCTCCGGACGAGTCGGCGCCCGCCTTGTCGGGGAACGCCGCGCCGTTCTCGGTGATCAGCAGTGGCACGCCGGGGTAGTCGGCGGCGATCCGCTCCAGCAGCCGGGTCAGCCCGGACGGCTCGATCATCCAGCCCATGTCGGTGAGGGGTCCGCTGGGCGGCAGGAAGTGCACGGCTCCCTCGGTGCCCGGGTACGCGCCGTTACCGCCACCGTCGGGCCGGCCCGCGACGTAGGTCGGCGAATAGTAGTTGATACCCAGCAGGTCGATCGGGGCGGCGATCAGCTTCTCGTCGCCGTCGTGGATGAACGTCGGTTCGACGATGCGCGCCACGTGCTCGCGAACGTCGTCCGGGTAGCCGCCGGCCAGCAGCGGGTCCAGGAAGATCCGGTTGTGCAGGCCGTCGACCAGGCGGACGGCGGCGGCGTCGGCCGCGCTCTGCGGGTCGGCCGGTCGTACATCGGCGGGGTTGATGGTGATGCCGACGCTGCGTGCGCCGGCCGCGCGCAGCGCCCGTGCGGCCAGGCCGTGCCCCAACAGCAGATGGTGTACGGCGCTGAAGGCCGCCGCCCCGTCCTGCTCGCCCGGGGCGTGCACTCCGTTGGCGTACCCGAGGTAGGCCGAGCACCACGGCTCGTTGAGCGTCGTCCAGGTGTCGATCCGGTCGCCGAGGCGGGCGTGGACGGCGGTGGCGTACGTGGCGAAGTGCTCGGCCGTCTCCCGGTTGGTCCAGCCGCCCCGGTCACCCAGGCTCTGCGGCAGGTCCCAGTGGTAGAGGGTGACGATCGGGTCGATGCCCCGGGCGAGCAGCGTGTCGGTGAGGCGGTCGTAGAAGTCCAGCCCGCGCGGGTTGACCGGGCCGCTGCCGTCGGGCTGGATCCGGGGCCAGGCGACCGAGAACCGGTACGCCGCCAGGCCCAGCTCCGCCATCAGCGCCACGTCGTCGGCGTACCGGTGGTAGTGGTCGCAGGCGACGTCACCGGTGTGGCCCTGGTAGACCTTTCCCGGCGTACGGCAGAAGGTGTCCCAGATGGACGGACCGCGACCGTCGTCGCGGGCCGCGCCCTCGATCTGGTACGCGGCGGTGGCCGCACCCCAGAGGAAGTGTTCGGGAAATCGGATCTCGTTCACGCCTTGACCGCACCTTCCATGATCCCGCCGATGATCTGGCGACCGAACAGCACGAAGGCCAGCATCAGGGGCAGCGTCGCGATGGCCGTCCCGGTGAACACCTGCGACATGTCCTGGTAGTACCCGTCGGACAGCGCTCGCAGGGAGAGCTGAACGGTCGGGTTCGCCGGGTCGTTCAGCACAGCGTACGGCCACAGGAAGTCGTTCCAGGTGGTCATGAACGTGAGCAGGCCGAGCACGGCGGCGGCCGGGCGCAGCGCCGGCAGCACGACGTGCCACCACGATGTCGCCGGCGCCCCGGCCGGCGGCGAGCCACTGGGTCAGCTTCGGTGAGTACTCGTCGAGGTTGCCGCCGGTGCCCCGCTCGACGATCTCCACGTCGGGGTGCGCGGCCATGTACTCCTTGTAGAGCTGGTCGTAACCGAACTGGCCGAAGACGTCGACGGTCAGCGTGATCGGCCCGTCCGCCTCGGCGTCGCCGCCGCCGCCGCAACCGGCGGTGACGAGCAGGGCGGTCGTGGCGGCGAGGGCCACCGCGGCGAGGCGGCGGCGCGGAAGGACAGCCATCGTATGGACCTCTCTCAACGTGAGGTGGTGGTAGAAGGCCAAGAGAGCGGTCTCACGCCAGGGTGGTTGCTTCCCCGCACCCTGTCAAGAGAGCGCTCTCCCGAATCTGTCCCCGCCTATGCGACGAGGGCGTCACCCCCGCCGGGGTGACGCCCTCGTGACGCGCGGTGGCGCGAGATCAGCCGGTACGCAGGCCGTCGAGCAGCGTACGGTCGCCGGTGACGTCGAGGGTCTCGAAGCTGACCCGCCCCCAGAGCGCCAGCAGCAGATCGCTCGCAGTGCCGCTGACCTGCGCGCGGGCATGATGGTCGTCGTGGTCGAGAATGGTCGCCGTGTCGAGCAGCGCCACCCCCTCGCCGCGCAGCCGCAGATACCACTCCTGGTCCGCGTCCGTCGCCGCGATCTGAACCACCCCGTGCCAGTCGCCCTTCGCCTGCCGCCGACCGGCGGGCAACCAGGTGTCCAGCACCTCGCTCACCCCGTCGGCGGCGAGCTTGGCCTCGACCGGCTCACCGGCCGCGATGGCGAGTTGGGCGTCCCAGCGGTGCACCGCCGTCTCGTGTGCCATCCGGCGCGGCCAGAAACCGGCCCTCTTCGGCTGCGGAGCCCAGTTCCAGGCCGGCGCCTCCGGGTCGAGCCCATCGAACAGGGTCATCAACCGGTCGTACCCCTGCTGCCAGAGCTGGAGCGGGCTCACCCCGGACGGCATCGCGGACGCGTCCCGGCGCGGCGGCGCGTCCGTGCTCCCGGACCCGGCGAACGAATAAACCCAGTGGTAGAGGCCCGCGAGGTGCAGGGTGAGATCATTGACTGTCCAGCCGGGACAGGACAGCACGGGTGTCTCCGGCGGTGCCTCGGCAACCGCCGCGGCGAATGCCGGACCCTCGGTCCGGAGTGCCCCAATCCAGAAATCCTTGCTGCCCTGCACTCTGCTCATCGCCATCCTCCCGGGGTGCCGGGCCACCAGTAGGTGCCGCGGCTGCCCATCAGCCTAAGGTGAAAGACGTGTCAGACGCCTACGCCCAGCCGACAACCGAAGCCGATCGTGCCATCCCTGGTCCACTGGCCAGCTACACCACGCTACGGATGGGCGGACCGGCCGGGCGGATCATGGCCGCGACCAGCGCCGACGAGATCATCCAGGCGGTACGGGCCACGGACGAGCCGATCCTCGTCCTGGCCGGCGGCAGCAACGTGGTGATCAGCGACACTGGCTTCCCCGGCACGGTCGTGCTGGTGCGCTCGCGCGGCCTGCGGGTCCTCGCCCAGGACGCCGAGTCCGTCACCGTCCGTGTCGAAGCCGGCGAGCCGTGGGACGACCTGGTCGCCGCCACGGTCCGTAACGGCTGGGCCGGCCTGGAATGCCTCTCCGGCATCCCCGGCTCCACCGGTGCCACCCCGATCCAGAACGTCGGCGCGTACGGCCAGGAGGTCGCCGAGACGATCATCGGCGTCGAGGTGTACGACCGCCTCGACGGCACCCGCCAGACGATCCCCGCCGCCGACTGTGGGTTCGCCTACCGAGGCAGCATCTTCAAGTACCAGGACCGCTGGGTCGTGCTGTCGGTCGACTTCCGGCTCACCCGCTCGCCGCTCTCCGGCCCGGTGCGCTACGCCGAACTGGCCCGGGCGCTCGGCGTCGAGGTGGGCGAGCAGGTGCCGCTGGCCGACGCGCGCCCGGCGGTGCTGCGGCTGCGCGCCGGCAAGGGCATGGTGCTCGACGCGGCCGATCCGGACACCCGCTCCGTTGGCTCATTCTTCACCAACCCGGTCCTCGACCGGGCGACGTACGAACAACTCCTGGAACGCTCCGCCGAGCTGGGCGACCCGCCCGCGTGGCCCGGAGCGGACGGCCTGGTCAAGGTGAGCGCCGCCTGGCTGATCGACAAGGCGGGCTTCGCCAAGGGGCACCCCGGCCCGGGTGGCGTCGCCATCTCCAGCAAGCACACCCTCGCCCTCACCAACCGCAGCGGCACCGCCAGCACCACCGACCTGCTCACGCTCGCCAGCACCATCCGCAACAAGGTCCACGCCCGGCTGGGCGTGACCCTGCACCCCGAACCAGTCCTCATCAACTGCACCCTCTAACCCGGGTTCAGAGGCCAGGGGAGGGTCAGCTCGCCCTGGCGCCAGCGTTTCGGCGTGGACAGGACGGGCCAGCCGTCAGCCTTGAGCTGGGTCACCGCCCGTACCCAGCGTTGGCGGGGACCGAACGTGGCGTAGGGGGCGGCGGTCCGCCAGGCGTCCTCCAACGCCTGGATCAGGTCGTACACCGCCTCGCCTGGGACGTTGCGGTGGATCAGCGCCTTCGGCAGCCGCTCGGCCAGCTCTGCGGGGCTCTCCAGCGTGGTGAGCTTCGCGGCCAGGGTCAACGTCCGAGGACCGTCCGCGTCGATGAGCAGCCAGCTCGCCAGGCGGCCCAGCTCGTCACAGGTGCCCTCGACGAGCGCCCCATCCGGGGCGAGCGCGGCGGTCATGGTGCGCCAGGCGTCGGGCACCTGGCTCTCGTCGTACTGTCGCAGGACGTTGAACGCGCGGACCAGCACCGGCCGGAGCCCGGCCAACTCGAAGCCACCCCGGGCGAAGGTCAGGCCGGGCGGGTCGGCGGCCGGCGTCGCGGCGGCCACCCGCGCCGGGTCGATCTCCAGCCCGACGAGGCGTACGTCCCGACGGACCCCCGCCGCCAGCCGGGCCCGCAACTCGACGGCGGTGACCGGCGTGGCGCCGTAGCCGAGGTCCACCACCAGCGGGTCGTCAGCACCCCGCAGCCGGTCGGCGCAGGTTTCCACGATCCAGTTGTCCACCCGGCGGAGTCGGTTCGGGTTGGTCGTGCCCCGGGTGACCACGCCGAGCGGTCGGCGTCGTGGAGCCCCGCTCATGGGTCCTGTGCCCGGCTCAGGAGACCCGGTGGACCTTGTGTTGCGCCGCCTGCGCCCGTGGCCGGACCACCAACCTGTCGATGTTGACGTGCTCGGGGCGGGTGGCGCACCAGGCGATGCAGTCCGCCACGTCCTCGGCGACCAGCGGGTCGGGCACGCCGGCGTAGACGGCGGCAGCCCGTTCGGCGTCCCCCTCGAAGCGGACCAGCCCGAACTCCTCGGTCTTCACCATTCCCGGGTCGATCTCGATCACGCGCAGCGGTCGGCCGCATAGCTCCAGCCGGAGCGTGCCGGCGATGGCCGTCTGGGCGTGCTTCGCCGCCGTGTAGCCGCCGCCGCCTTCGTAGACGGTCAGCCCGGCCGTGGAGGAGACCACCACGATCGTCCCGGAGCCGGACGCCTCCAGCGCCGGCAGCAGCGCCTGGGTGACCCGCAGCGTGCCGAGCACGTTCACGTCGTACATCCACTGCCAGTCGTCGAGCGAGCCGGACTCCACCGGGTCCAGACCGCGCGCGCCACCAGCGTTGTTGACCAGCAGGGTGACCGGCCCGGGTGCCCGCGCGGCAGCCTCGGCGAGCCCGGCCACCGAATCGTCCGAGGTGACGTCGCAGGTCACCGCAGTGGCCTGCCCGCCCGCGGCGGCGATCTCGGCGACGAGACCGGCGAGGCGGTCGGCGCGACGGGCGGCGGCGAGCACGTGGAAGCCCTCGGCGGCGAGCCGGCGGGCGGTGGCCGCGCCGATCCCGCTGGACGCTCCGGTGACGATGGCGACAGAGGTCATCGGGTCATTGTCACCCGGGCCGTACCGCCGATCCCGACCGGGCGTGTGGCCCGCATCGGTGGGCGTCGGTGATGAGGTCCGTCACGCCGGGAGGCCGCGCCGGCGCATTTCCGTAGCCCGATGGGGAAGATGACATCCGGCGTACGGGTTGACCGAGAAGCGCCGGTCGTGCGTGACGGCATTAACCGTGGCAGAAGGAGCGGACGTGGCGGAACTGCACACCGGCGTTGGTCGTCAGCGAGGTGCCCGTCCGTGGCCTCGTCCCCGTCGCATCGCCACCCTCTCCGTACACACATCCCCCCTGCACCAGCCCGGAACGGGCGACGCCGGGGGGATGAACGTATACATCCTGGAAGTCGCCCGGCGGCTCGCCGAGGCCGACGTCGAGGTGGAGATCTTCACCCGGGCCACCTCGGGCGACCTTCCCCCGGTGGTCGAGATGGCCCCCGGCGTGCAGGTCCGCCACATCACCTCCGGCCCGCTCGAAGGGCTGACCAAGGAGGAGCTGCCCGGTCAGCTCTGCGCCTTCACGGCGGGAGTGCTGCGGGCCGAGGCGTCCCGCCCGCCCGGCCACTACGACCTGATCCACTCCCACTACTGGCTCTCGGGCCAGGTCGGCTGGCTGGCCAAGGAGCGGTGGGGAGTGCCGCTCGTGCACACCGCGCACACCCTCGCGAAGGTCAAGAACGCTCAGCTCGCCGCCGACGACCGACCGGAACCGAAGGCCCGGGTGATCGGCGAGGAGCAGGTGGTCGCCGAGGCGGACCAGATGGTCGCCAACACCCGCGTGGAGGCCCGCGACCTCGTCGAGCGGTACGACGCCGACCCCGCCAACGTCACCGTCGTGCAGCCGGGTGTCGACCTGGCCCGGTTCCGGCCCGCGCCGGGCGACCGCTTCCTGGCGGCCCGCGCTGCCCGCCGTCGGCTGGGGCTGCCCGTCGACGGGTACGTGGTGGCCTTCGTCGGCCGGATCCAGCCGCTCAAGGCACCGGACGTGCTGATCCGCGCCGTCGCCGCGTTGCGCGAGCGTGACCCGGCCCTGGCCGACGAGGTGACCGTGGTGATCTGCGGCGGGCCCAGCGGTAGCGGCCTGGACCGGCCGACCGCCCTGATCGAGCTGGCCGCGACGCTCGGTGTCACCGACCGGGTCGTCTTCCTGCCGCCGCGTACCGGCGACGACCTGCCGGCCCTGTACCGGGCCGCCGACCTGGTCGCGGTGCCGTCGCACAACGAATCCTTCGGGCTCGTGGCCCTCGAGGCTCAGGCCTGCGGTACGCCGGTGCTGGCCGCCGCCGTCGGCGGCCTGGTCACCGCCGTACGGGACCAGGTCAGCGGGGTGCTGATCGACGGGCACGACCCGGTGGACTGGGCCCGCGCGCTGAGTCGCCTGCTGCCGGACACCGCCCTGCGGGCCACGCTGTCCAGGGGCGCCGCGCAGCACGCTCGGCACTTCTCCTGGGACCGTACGGTGTCGGGTCTACTCGACGTCTACGGCGAGGCGATCGCCGCGCGTCGGGCCCGGCTCGCTACCGACCTGGCCTGCGACCCGGCGCTCTCCTGCTCCTGGTGACGCCTGGGGCTCGCCCCCGGTGTGGGTGCACCGGTTCGGTCGTAGAGTGGGTCCGGTGAGCCCGAAGAGCGATCTTGCGACCCTCATCGAGTCGGTCTGTGCCGAACGTGACCTGGCCTGGGCGTCGACCGGTCCCGGCTCGTACGCGGTCACCCTGCCGGGCACCCACAAGCTCAAGACGATCTGCAACCTGATCGTCGGCGAGCACGCGCTGCGGATCGAGGCGTTCGTCATGCGCCAGCCCGACGAGCGGCGCGAGGAGCTGTGGACCTGGCTGTTGCAGCGCAACGCGCGAATGTACGGCGTCTCCTTCTCCATCGACGCCGTCGGCGACGTCTACCTCACCGGGCGGGTCAACCCGGCCGGCGTGGACGCCGACGAACTGGACCGGCTGCTCGGTTCGGTGCTCACCTACTCCGACGAGTCCTTCGACACGATGCTGGAGATCGGCTTCGGCAGCTCGATCCGGCGTGAGTACGAGTGGCGCGTCAAACGCGGCGAGTCGACCGCGAACCTCGCCGCCTTCTCCCACCTCTTCGAGCCCTCCGGCCCAGGCCCCACCCGCGACCCCGCCTGACACACCGCGCTCCCGATGAGGGCTTGACCAGGCGGGCTTCCGTGATCGAGGTGGTGGGGCCGCGCGCCGCTGTCCGGCCGCGACCTCAGCCGCCTGCCTCCTTTGCTCTGCTTCAACCGAGGCGACACTTGAGGGCTCCGAGCGTCGCCTGGGTTGAAGCAGAGCAAAGGACGTGTGGGGTACGGGCGCCCCCGCTCCGACCCCTGGCCGTCACGGCGGGCCGCGACGCGCGGGGGTTCGGACTGCTCCTGACGGGTATGCCGCGGCGCGCGGTGCGGCACAGGGACCCCCGCGCGCCGAGGACGGAGTGTCGAGGAGCGGAGCGTCCCATGGCTCAGCGGAACAGCTCAGGTCGCGGCGGGACTGCGACCAGGACCAGACGACAGGCCGGCAACCAGAGCCCGGCTACTCCCGGGGTCTCCGAGTCGGAGATTTCGCGGATGCGAGTGGAGGACATCCGGGGGCAGCTGCGTAAGCGCGGGGTCTCCGGGATCTCCGCGTTGCGCAAGCCCGACCTGGTGAAACAGTTGGTGCGCTCGTTGCGTTCCGACGCCGGTGGCGCGGGTCGGCGCAGCACCGGACCGGCCGGCCGGGCCACCGGCAGCAGGGCGTCGGCCGGTCGGGCCGCCGCGACGAAGAAGTCGGCGGCGAGGGCCGTGCCGAGCCGCGCCAAGGCCGCGCCCGCGAACAAGAGCGCCCCCGCGAAGAAGACGGCCGCTGCGAAGAAGTCGGTTGCCGCGAAGAAGTCGGTTGCCGCGAAGAAGTCGGTTGCCGCGAAGAAGACGACGGCCGCCAAGTCGACGGCGGCACGCAGGACCTCCGCGACGGCCCGTACCGCGCCCGCGCGGAAGGCGCCGGCGAAGAAGGCGTCGTCCCGGCCGGCCGCCAAGCGGACCGCGTCGGCGACGCAGGCCACGACGAAGCGCGCGGCTCCCGCGAAGCGGACGGCCGAGAGCACCGCCGCCCGGGCCACGGCCAAGAGGGCTCCCGCCAAGCGGACCCTGGCGAAGAGCACGGCGTCGGCGGGCGCGGGGATGGCGGCCGGTGGGATCCGGACCGGGCGGGGCAGCAGTCGGTCGGTCCGCAGCTCGCAGGTGATCGCGTCGATCGCCGACCGGCCCGAGCGGCCGGGGCGGAGCCTGATCACCGCCAACCATGAGGTCATCCAGCGGTGGGCGCGAGAGCGTGGCGCGAAGCCGGCGACCATCGCGGGTACCGAGCGGGACGGTCGGGCGGGAGTGTTGACCTTCAACATCCCCGGATACCGGGAAAGCAGCCGGATTCGTGAGATCACCTGGGATGAGTGGTTCCACACCTTTGATCTGCGCCGGCTCAATCTGATCTATCAGGAGCAGATGCGGGACGGCCGGCCGAGCAACTTCTTCCGGACGGAGTCACCCGATCGTGAGGACGGCTGAGGTGTTTGCGGGAATGCCCGACGGGTACCCGGCTGTTGCCAGAGACCGGGGTCAGAGCTGGGCATACTCGCCAGTTGTGACGGGCGAGACAGCCCATCTGGGTTGAATCCAGAATCTGGCCGAACTAGCTTTACTGCACCGCGCCACGCTTGGAAACGTTCGGGGGAGCGGCGGATCGATCAGATCCGCGCACCAGGCGAGGCGCGAGGGGACGGGTGGACCAACCGTTGGGGGACGGTGCCCACCTGTTTGGACCGGCGGCGTGAGCGGGCGATGCTTACGGGGGTGAGTGTTGCCCGCCGCCGCCGGCCCCACCGGCGAGCGCCCACCATCGACCTTCGGGACGTGGTGGGCGCTTTGCCGTCGTACGGTCAGCTTGTCGGGATACGTTCTGCCGGCTCCCGCGCGGCGGCCCGACGCAGCGCGTCGACATGCCTCTCGCGGGACGGACCGGCCAGCAGGTGACCGACGGCGGCCAGCAGGCCCAGCCCGCCCACGATCAGCCAGTGCCGGTCGCCGAGGTACTGCAGACTGACCCCGCCGAGCATCGGTGCGACGAAGGCCGCGGCCGGGAACGTCAGGTAGAAGACCGACTGGTACCGCGCGCGCAGGTCCGGCGGCGCGAGATCCGCGTTGATCTGCGCGTTCGGCGGGGCGGCGAGCATCGAGCCGACCGTCCAGACCACCGCCGCGCCCAGGTAGACCGCCAGGTGGTCGGCGACCGCGAGCACTCCGAACCCGACCGCCAGCAGGGCGGTGGAGGCGGCCAGGACGACGGCCTTGCGGCGTCCGTCGATCAGGCGGGGCACGAACAGTTGCCCCACCACGATCAGCGCGCCGCCGAGGGCCACGACCATGCCGTACGCCGACGGTCCCAGTCCGTCCGCGCGCATCGCCAGGGGCATGATCGTCGAGGTCTGCAGGGTGAGTACGGCCAGCACGAAGGTGAGCCCGACGAAGACCAGGAAGATCCGGTCGGTGAGGACCGTGAGCAGTCCGGGCCGGCGGGGCTGGACTGCCGCCGGATGCCCGGCCGGCGAGACAGGGGTGGCCGGTCGCAGGGTCTCCGGAACCTTCCAGCCGATGACGACGGCAGCCGTGAACGTGGCGCCCGCGTCGACCAGGAATAGTGCGGTGAAGCTCGCCTCGGCTACCAGCCCGGCGAGCAGCGAGGCGACCGCCATCCCGAGGTTCAACGCCCAGAACTCCAGGTTGAACGCGCGTGAGCGTCGGTCCTCGGGTACCACGTCGACGATCGCCGCCACGAAGGCCGGGCCGGGCATGGAGTGTGCGACGCCGACCAGCGCGGCGAGCGCCGCGATCAGCAGGAGGGGCCGGCTGAAGGCCAGCGCGACCATCAGGGTGGCGGTGGCCAGGTGCGCGGCGAGGAGGGTCGACCGGCGACCCCACCGGTCGGCCAGTACGCCGCCGCACAGCACGCCGGCTGCCCCGCCGGCCCCGTACGCCCCGACGACGACGCCGGCCACCGCCGCGCTGGCACCTCGGGCGTCGGTGAGGTAGAGCGAGAGGAAGAGCATGGCGAACGCGCCCGCGCGGTTGATCAGCAGACCGGCCCAGAGGTACCAGAAGGTGGCGGGGAGTCCACCGGCGGTGTCGTGCCACCAGCGCCGCAGGCCGTGCATGCGATCTCCCGACAGTTCAGTTTGTTAACCGTTTCCTCGAACGGTAGTCGGGCCGCGAACCGGCGGTCGTACCGGACTCAGGCCGCCGCCTCGGCGGGCTGCGGCGCGCGAGCACCGACCGGCGTCGCGACCTCGGCGGCGTGCCGCAGCGCGACGGCACGCCGCTCCCGGGCGGGGCCGGAGGCCAGGTGGACGACCGCGGTCAGCACACCGATCGCGGCGCAGCCGAGCCACAGTGCGGCGTTTCCGACATGCTCACGCACCAGACCGCCCAGGATCGGCGCGCTCGCGCCGGCGATCTGCCAGGAGAGCCCGAAGACGCCCTGGTAGCGCCCGCGCAGCTCGGCCGGGGAGAGTTCGGCGATCAGCGTGGAGTTCGACGGCGAGTTCAGCATCTCGCCGACCGTCCAGATCAGCACCGTCAGCCCGTAGAACCACGCGGTGCCGGCGAACGCGGTAAGCCCGAACCCGACACCCATCACGACGGCGGCGAGGGCGAGCACCTGCGAGCGGTTGCGCCCCCGGATCAGCCGGGGCACGAAGAGTTGGCCGACGACGATGAGCAAGCCGTTGAGCGCGATGACCGAGCCGTAGGTGGCCGGGCTGAGACCCGAGTCGCCCATGGCGATCGGCAGCATCGAGATGTGCTGGAGGAAGACCATCGCGGCGAACAGGTTCAGCGCGACGAAGCCGAGGTAGATCCGGTCGCTGAGGATCGTGCGCAGGGCGCCGCGCTGAGCCGTGGTCGCCGCGACCGTGAATCCGCCGTGGCGCGTCTCCGGCACCCGGGCGAAGATGATCAGTGCGGTGATCAGCATCGTGCCCGCGTCGACCACGAACAGCAGCAGGTAGTCAGCCTGCGCGGCGAGGCCGGCGAGGATGGCGGCGCAGGCGAAGCCCAGGTTGATGGCCCAGTAGTTGAGCGAGAAGGCGCGCAGTCGATCCTTCGCCGGCACCACGTCGATCATCATGGCCCCGAACGCCGGTCGGGCGGCCTCGGCGAACATGCCGAGCAGCAGCGCGCCCAGCGCGACCGCCCAGAGGTCCCGGGCCAGCCCGAGAGCCAGCATCATGGTCGCCGCGCCGACGTGGGCGGTGAGCAGCGTCGGCCGACGGCCCCACCGGTCCGCGAGGGCCCCGCCGGCGGTGGTGCCGACCGCGCCGCCGACGCCCCAGAGGCCGAGCACCAGTCCGGCCTGGGAGGGCGAGAAGCCGCGTTCCTGGGTCAGGTAGATGGCGAGGAACACGAGCACGAACGAGCCGATCCGGTTGATCAGCGTGCCGGACCACAGGTACCAGAAGGTCCTCGGTAGGCCGCCGGTGGTGTCCCGGAACCAGCTCCGCATCGTCCGCACGTGGTGCCCCCGCTTACAAGTAATGACCGATGTGACTACAGCGCCTTACAACCCTAGTGGCGGCCGGATTCGCAGGCCATCCGCTTTATCACGTGGTGGTCGTCACCACGGGTGCCCGCGTGTCCGGCGCGGGGTTGAGGCAGGATGATCCGCATGACTGCGAGCGAGGGGCCCACCGTCGGGACGCTGGTCCTGCTGCGGCACGGCGAGAGTGACTGGAACGCCAAGAACCTCTTCACCGGCTGGGTGGACGTCGACCTGACCGAGAAGGGCGAGGGCGAGGCCCGGCGCGGCGGCGAGCTGCTGCGGGAGCACGGCCTGCTGCCGGACGTCGTCCACACCAGCGTGATGCGCCGGGCGATCCGCACCGCCGAGCTGGCGCTCAGCGCCGCCGACCGGCACTGGATCGCCGTGCGCCGGTCGTGGCGGCTCAACGAGCGGCACTACGGCGCCCTACAGGGCAAGGACAAGAAGCAGACCCTCGACGAGTACGGCGAGGAGCAGTTCATGCTCTGGCGCCGGTCGTACGACACCCCGCCGCCGCCGATCGCGGACGACGGCGAGTGGTCGCAGGTGGGCGACCCGCGGTACGCGCTGCTGCCGACCGAGCTGATGCCGCGTACCGAGTGCCTCAAGGACGTCGTCCAGCGGATGCTCCCCTACTGGTACGACTCGATCGTGCCCGACATCCTGGCCGGCCGGACGGTGCTGGTGGCCGCGCACGGCAACTCGCTGCGCGCCCTGGTGAAGCACCTCGACCAGATCTCCGACGAGGCGATCGCCAAGCTCAACATTCCGACCGGCATCCCGCTGCGCTACGACCTCGACCCGCAGCTTCGCCCGCAGACCCTGGGCGGCACCTACCTCGACCCGACGGCAGCGAAGGAAGCCGCCGCCGCGGTCGCCAACCAGGGCCGCTGAGCAGACGCAGAAGGGGCCCCCGCAGCGCGCGGGGGCCCCTTTCGCGTGCCTCAGGTGGTGGCCGGGCTGCTCTCCCCGGTGATCAGGTAGATCACGTGTTCGCCGGCGTTCACCGCGTGGTCGGCGAAGCGCTCGTAGAAGCGGCCCAGCAGGGTTGCGTCGATCGCGGTCTCCACCCCGTACGGCCAGTCGTCGCCGAGCAGCACCGCGAACAGGCTCTTGTGCAGCTCGTCCATGGCGTCGTCGTCGCGGTCCAGCTCGGCGGCGAGGTCCACGTCGGGCTTCGCCAGCACGGAACCGATCTTCGCGGCCATCCGGTCGGCGATGTCGGACATCTCGGTGAAGACCGTCCGCAGCTCGGCCGGGACGGCGGGGGAGGGGTGCCGGCGCAGCGCGGTCTTCGCCACGTGCTCGGCGAGGTCGCCCATCCGCTCCAGATCAGCGGCCACGTGCAGCGCGGTGATCATTGCCCGGAGGTCGGAGGCGACCGGCGCCTGTCGGGCGAGCAGGTCACACACCCGCTCCTCGACGTGTCGGTAGAGGTCGTCGATCTCGGCGTCCCGCTCGATGACCGTCTCGGCGGCCCGCCGGTCGGCGGTGAGCAGGGCCCGGGTGGCCTGGCGCATGGCGGCGCGGATGCCCTCTGCCATGTCCACCAGCAGTTGGCTGACGATCTGGAGGTCGGCCCGGAACTCGTCGCGCATCATCACGTCCTGTGGTCGGTCGCCGCCGACGGCTGCCGGCGCAGGGGTTGAGCAGGTGCGACGCCAACGGTAGGGCGCGTTCACGGACCTTGGATGAACCACGGTGAACGACGCCAGACGTGGGGGTGAACACTTCCGAAAGTGAGGGTGGTTCGTCCCGTTCTGTGTGGTAGCCAGGTTAACAATGACCCTACGATCGCCGGGTGGAGTGGGCGGTGGCGGTCGTGGTGGCCGTGGCGTTGGCGACCGGACTGGTCGCCGGTCTCCTGCTGCCCCGGTTCCTGACGGCACGTGGCCGCTCCACGTCGACGGGCAGCGCGAGCTCCCGCTGGAGCACAGGGAGGCCCGCGATAGCCGACGAGCAGCAGGCCGGTCTCGGTCGTCGGACGATCGACTCGCTCCGGGCCGGTGTCGTGGTGTTGGGGGACGACGACGTCCCGGTCCTGATCAACCCGGCCGCCCGCGCGATGGGGCTGCTGCGCACCGGGAGCACTCCGGGTTCGATCGCCGCGCACCCGTTGATCCGTACCCTCGCGGGCCAGGTGCGACGCACCGGCGTGCGGCGCGAGATCGAGCTAGACCTGCCACGTGGTCGCGACAGCGCGGGGGAGAACCCGCTGGGCGTGCACCTGCGGGCCATGGCTCTCGGGAACGGCTTCATCGCGGTCGAGGCGGTCGACGTGACCGAGTCGCACCGGCTGACCCGGGTCCGGCGCGACTTCGTGGCGAACGTCAGCCATGAGTTGAAGACCCCGATCGGGGCGCTCCAACTGCTCGCCGAGGCACTGCTGGACGCCACCGAGCCGGCCGACGCCGCCGCACCCGACCTCTCCGAGGACCTGGTCGCCGCCCGTCGGTTCGCCGAACGGATCCAGCACGAGTCGACCCGGCTGGGCCGGCTCGTGCAGGAGTTGCTGGAGCTGACCCGGCTCCAGGGCGCCGAGCCGCAGCCGCCGCCGGAGCCGGTCGCGCTCGACTGGGTGATCGCCGAGGTGGTGGACCGTACCCGCACCACGGCTTCCGCCCGTGGCGTCGAGCTGACGGTCGACGGCGAGCGGGGCCTCACCGCCTACGGCAGCGACAGCCAGCTCGCCACGGCCGTGGCGAACCTGGTGGAGAACGCCATCAACTACTCGGGCGAGGACACCGCGGTGCGGGTCACCCTCCGGGGAGACGACGAGCACGTCGAGATCGCGGTCTCCGACCAGGGCATCGGCATCGCTCCGACGGACGTGGACCGGATCTTCGAGCGGTTCTACCGGGCCGACCAGGCCCGTTCACGCGCCACCGGTGGCACCGGGCTCGGCCTGGCCATCGTGAAACACATCGCGAGCAACCATGGCGGTCGGGTGGAGGTGTCGAGCACTCTTGGTGGTGGGTCGACGTTCACCCTCCGGTTGCCCGCCAGCCCGCCGGACGACCTTCTGGCGACACTGCCGCCGGCTGGGATCGAGACCGGTCCGGCCGAGCTTCGGCAGGTCTGACAGCAATGGAAAGGAAATCCCCGTTGAGCCGCGTTCTGGTGGTCGAGGACGAGGAGTCGTTCTCCGACGCCCTGTCGTACATGCTGCGTAAGGAGGGTTTCGAGGTCTCGGTCGCGGCGACCGGCACCGATGCCCTCACCGAGTTCGACCGGACCGGCGCCGACATCGTGCTGCTCGACCTGATGTTGCCCGAGATGTCGGGGACCGAGGTGTGCCGGCAGCTCCGGCAGCGCTCGGCCGTACCGATCATCATGGTCACCGCACGGGACAGCGAGATCGACAAGGTGGTCGGCCTGGAGATCGGCGCCGACGACTACGTCACCAAGCCGTATTCCCCTCGGGAGCTGGTCGCCCGGATTCGGGCGGTGCTGCGGCGGCAGAGCCCGGAGGTCGCCGAGGCGGGCGCTCCGACGCTGGCCGCCGGACCGGTCCGGATGGACATCGAGCGGCACGTGGTGACGGTCGAGGGTGGGGCCGTGCAGCTGCCGCTCAAGGAGTTCGAGCTGCTGGAGCTGCTGCTGCGCAACGCGGGCCGGGTGCTGACCCGTGGCCAGCTCATCGACCGGGTCTGGGGCGCCGACTACGTCGGTGACACCAAGACGCTTGACGTGCACGTCAAGCGGCTGCGTTCCAAGATCGAGCCGGAGCCGTCGGCGCCGCGTTTCATCGTCACCGTTCGGGGTCTGGGCTACAAGTTCGAGCCGTGATCGACCGACCCGAAGGGGCCCACGCGCGGCGTGGGCCCCTTCGGCTGTCGGCGTCCGCTCAGCGGACGACCTTGATATTGAAGAGGGCGGTGTCGAGCCGGCCGCAGAGCCGCAGCCAGAGCGGCATCAGCATCTCGGTGCCCCGGGCGGTCGAGAGGTCACCGAGGTCGATCACGTCGGTGTGCCCGAAGCTCACGAGCAGCCCGGTGACGATCCGCTTCGCCTCCGCGTCGTCGCCCGAGACGAAGACGCTGTGGTCACCGTCGGCGAGCTGCCGCGGGCGCACCATCAGCTCGGCGGCGAGCGTGTTGAGTGACTTGACGACCTTGGCCTGCGGGAACTCCCGCTGGATGCACTCGGCCAGGGACCCGGTGCCGCTGGTGGCGTTGACCACCAGTTCGGCATCGGCGGCGGCCTCGGCCAGGGTGGCCAGCCCGGCCCCGGGGTGCTCGGCGGCCCAGGCCGCGTACGCGCCCGCCCGGGTGGCCGCGACGTCCCGGGTACCGATGGTGACCTGGTGGCCCAACTCCGCGGCGCGGGCCGCGATGGCCTGACCCACCGAGCCGGTGCCCGTCACCAGCAACGACGAGGGAGTGTCGATGTCCACGAACCGTACGCCGGCCGGCCGGCTCGGCTCGGGACCGGATCCTGGACACCGCGTTCCGGCTGTTCTACGCGCACGGACCGCGCGGTGTGGGGGTGGACACGGTCATCGCCGAGTCGGGCGTGGCCAAGGCGACGCTCTACAAGCACTTCCCGCGCACGGACGACCTCGTGCTGGCGTACCTCGACCGGGTCGACCAGGCCTGGTTCGGCGCGCTACGGGCGTCGGCCAGGGATGCCGGCGACGAGCCGCGCGACCAACTGGTCGGCATGTTCGACGCCCTGACCGGAGCCTGTCGCCGGGACGGCTACCACGGCTGCGCGTTCATCAACACGGCTGCCGAGTCGCCGGCCGGCGGTCCGGTGCACGCTCGGACTGTCGAGCACAAGACCGTCGTCCGGGCCTGGGTGACCGAGCTGGCACGCAGGGCCGGCGCGGCTGACCCGGACCTGCTCGCGCGGCAGCTCACCCTGTTGCTCGACGGCGGGCTCGCCAGCGGGGTCCTGGACGGCGACCCGGCGATCGCCGAGGCGGCCCGGCAGAGCGCCCGCCTGCTCGTCGACGCCGCCCTCGACTGATCGCGAGCGCTCGACAATGGGTGCCGCCGAGATCGACTAGAGATCGTCGGCGGGGTGGGGGGCGACCAGGCCCTGCCGCACCCGGGCGGCGCACAGTTCGGCCAGTCGCTCGTACGCGGCGGCGCCGATCAGCGCGGTCAGCTCCGGCCCGTACGACAGGTACATCGGCTCGGTGCCGACGTGCGCGTCGGTCGACGAGGTGCACCACCAGTCCAGGTCGTGGCCGCCGGCGCCCCAGCCGCGCCTGTCGAACTCGGACAGCGTGGAGACCAGCACCTTGGTGTTGTCCGGTCGCGTGACCCAGTCCTGGTCCCGCCGGATGGGCAGCTGCCAGCAGACGTCCGGCTTGTATTCCAGCGGGTGGACCCCGTCGCGCAGCGCCTGGGCGTGCAGCGCGCAACCACCGCCACCGGCGAAGTCCGCGTCGTTGAGGAAGACGCACGGCCCGTCGGTGCCCTGGGTGGCGGTGCGGCGGGCCGGGTTCTTGCCGTCGATGGTGTCCTGGTCGGTCCAGTTCTTGAAACCGCGTCGGAAGTGCTGCCAGGTCTCCGGGGTGAGCCGCTTGACGGCGTTGCGGACCCGCTTCTCGTCGTCCGAGTCGGTGAAGAACGCCCCGTGCGAGCAGCAGCCGTCGGCCGCCCGGCCGGCGATGATGCCGTGGCAGCCCTGGCCGAAGATGCACGTCCAGCGGGAGAGCAACCAGGTCAGGTCGGCCCGGATCAGGTGGGTCTCGTCGGCCGGGTCGGCGAACTCGATCCACTCCCGGGGAAAGTCCAGCGGCACCTCGCGGCTGCGCGGGTCGCCCGGGTCGTCCACCAGCACGCGGAGCTCCATCGTCACCCGGACCAGCGTACGCGTGGTGCCGTTCCTGGGTCGACGAGCCGCACGAACGTGTTGCACCTAGGGTCTTCACCATGCGACTGGGTGTTCTCGACGTCGGATCCAACACGGTGCACCTCCTGGTGGTCGACGCGCACCATGGCGCGCACCCCTGGCCGGCGCACTCGGAGAAGGTCGTCCTCCGTCTCGCCGAACAGATCGGCC
This sequence comes from Micromonospora sp. NPDC049102, assembly GCF_043197485.1. Taxonomy (NCBI): domain Bacteria; kingdom Bacillati; phylum Actinomycetota; class Actinomycetes; order Micromonosporales; family Micromonosporaceae; genus Micromonospora; species Micromonospora sp. NPDC049102. The sequence continues at coordinate 234,949 of NZ_JBICTE010000003.1, forward strand.
CGGACGGGGCGTTGACCGAGGCGGGTGCGGACAGCCTGGTCAAGGCGGTCGGCATGGCCAGGGCGGCGGCTACCGGGCTGGAGGCCGACGACCTGATCGCGTTCGCCACCTCCGCGGTCCGCGACGCCACAAACGCGGCCGACGTGCTCGCCCGGGTCCGCGACGAGACCGGCGTACGCCTGGAGGTGCTCTCCGGCGCGGACGAGGCGCGGATGACGTTCCTGGCGGTGCGACGCTGGTTCGGCTGGTCGGCGGGGCGTCTGCTGGTGCTCGACATCGGTGGCGGCTCCCTGGAGATCGCCGCCGGGATCGACGAGGACCCCGATGTGGCGATCTCGCTGCCGCTCGGCGCCGGGCGTCTCACGAGGGAGCGGCTCCTGCTCGACCCGGCCAGCGCGACGCCGCCGTCGGCGGAGGCCGTCGACAAGCTGAGGGAGTACGTGGACGGCCGGCTGGACAAGGTGGTCGACCAGATCACGGAGGTGGGCTGGGGCCGGGCGGTGGCCACCTCGAAGACCTTCCGCACCCTGGCGCGACTGGCCGGCGCGGCGCCGTCCGGGGCCGGCCTCTGGGTGCACCGCAGGCTGACCCGTGCCGGTCTGCGGCAGATCATCGGTTTCATCCGGCACATGACGCCCGCCCAGATGATGGAGCTGGAGGGGGTCGGCGCGGGCCGGGCCCACCAACTGCTGGCCGGCGCGGTGGTCGCCGAGGCGGTCATGCGCAGGCTCGACCTGGATGCGCTGGACATCTGCCCCTGGGCCCTGCGCGAGGGCGTCATCCTCCGCCGGCTCGATCAACTGGAACCGATCTGAGCAGGTCCCCGGACCGCCGGTGCTTTGCCGGTGCTCGTCCTGAGAACGCCGTGACAGCCGGGCTACGCTGGCGGATGTGACTTCCCGCGTCCCGGTGCTCCTGTCCAGCTCGTCGGTCTTCCCCGAGCCGACCGCGGCGGCGTTCCAACTGGCCGCGGCGCTCGGCTACGACGGCGTCGAGGTGATGGTCTGGACCGACGTGGTGAGCCAGGACGCGGGCGCGCTGCGCGGCCTGTCGGCGCACTACGGCGTGCCGGTGCTCTCGGTGCACGCGCCCTGTCTGCTGGTCACCCAGCGGGTGTGGAGCCCGGACCCGTGGCAGCGGCTGCGCAAGGCCGCCGAGTTGGCCGAGTCGCTGGAGGCGCCGACGGTGGTGGTGCATCCACCGTTCACCTGGCAGCGGGACTACGCGCGCGGATTCGCCGAAGGGCTGGCCACGGTCGAGGACCGGTTCCCCGGGCTCCGCTTCGGAGTGGAGAACATGTACCCGGTGCGGATGGCGGGCCGGCAGTTCGTCCCGTACGTCCCCGGCTGGGATCCCACCGACACCGGCTACCCGTCGTACACCCTGGATCTGTCACACTGCGCGGCCTCGCACAGCGACCCCCTCGCGATGGCCGACCGGATGGGCGCGGGGCTGGCCCACGTGCACCTGGGCGACGGCACCGGCGAGGGCCGCGACGAGCACCTGGTGCCCGGGCGCGGCACCCAGCCGTGCGGGGAGCTGCTCTCCTCGCTGGCCGGGCGGGGTTTCACCGGTGCGGTGGCCGTCGAGGTGGCGACCCGGGGCGCGAAGAGCCGCGCGGTGCGCGAGGCGGACCTACGAGCCGCGCTCGAGTTCGCCCGCCAGCACCTGACCGCGCCGTCGCCGGCCGACGTCTGACCTCGACGTCCGACCCGTCGGCGGCGAGCGTCAGCTGACCGGAGTCAGCGACTCGGTGGCCGAGGTCGGCTGCGGGGCGACCGTCGCCTGCTCGCCGATCGCGGCCCGCTTACGGGCCCGGTGTGCCGCCACGTGCGAGCGGGTGGCGCAGCGCTCCGAGCAGAACCGCCGGCAACAGTTGGACGACGTGTCCAGGTAGACGTTGCCGCACCGCTCGTCGGCGCAGACTCCGAAGCGGGCGCTGCCGTACTCGCAGAGCCAGACCGAGAGCCCCCAGACCGCGCCGGCCAGGTATTCGGCGCTGACCGACGCGCCGCGGCTGGTCACGTGCATGTGCCAGTCGCTGGAGTCGTGCCCGGAGATGCGCGGTTGGACCGGAAACGCCTCGAGCAGCGCGTTGAGCTCGGTCACCGCCTGAGCGTCGCGCCCCGAGGTGCCGTACTCGAAGACGTCGCGCAACCGCTTCTGTGCCCGTCGGAAGATGGCGACGTCCCGGTCGGCGACCTCGTCGCGCATCCAGGCGTTGTCGTCGGGGAAGAGGGCCCGCAGGTCGTCGAGGTCGTCCAGGCGGGCGTTGACCAGGTCAACGCCGGTCCGGGCGTACGCGTCGAAGTTCACACCCCAACGGTAGACGACTCACGGGGCGCGCGGCGCGTCGATGTAGTGCGGCAGGAACCGCGCGTAGCCGTCGGTGATCAGACTCGCGCTCTCCCGGACCCCCACCCCGGCCGACTCGCCGTCGACGATCCAGCTGCCCAGCACCGTCCGGTTGCCAGCGAACTGCGGCAGCGCCCGGAACTCCTGGTAGCACCAGCCCTCGTCGCCGTAGATCCCCGGGTTGGTGATCTCCTCGGCGGCGGTGACGATGCGTACCGAGCCGCCCTCCCGGCCGAGCAGGGGCTTGGCCACGTACTCGGGCATGCCACGCGGTGAGTCGAGGTACGCCGGGAGCAGGTACTCGTGGCCGGGGTACAGCTCCCAGAGGATCGCGAGCAGCGCCTTGTTGGACAGCAGCAGCTTCCAGGCCGGTTCGATCCAGGTGGTCGGGGTGCCCGGTGCCAGCGCCGGCGGCCCGTACGGCTCGGCGAGCATCCACTCCCAGGGGTAGAGCTTGAAACAGGTGGTCACCGGGCGGTCGGCGGCGTCGACGAAGCGGCGACCGTCCCAGCCGATGTGTTGGATGGGTTGCAGCTCGACGTCCAGGCCGGCCTGCCGGGCGGTCTCGGCGAGGTAGCCGGCGGTCATGTGGTCCTCGCCGGACTCCTCCTCGTTCGACCAGAGCACGTGCACCCGACTGTCGTGCAACCCGGCGCCGATCTTGGCCCAGGCGCCGACCAGCCGCTCGTGCAGGCTGTTCCACTGGTCCCGGTCGGGGCGGGTCTGCTCCAGCCAGTACCACTGGATGATGCTCGCCTCGACCAGCGCGGTCGGGGTGTCCGCGTTGTACTCCAGCATCTTCGGGGGCCAGGTGCCGTCGTACGCCAGGTCGAAGCGCCCGTAGAGGGTGGGCGGCGCCTCGCGCAGCGAGCGGGCCACCGCGTCGGCGGCCCATTGCGGGATGCCGAACTCGGCGTACCGGCGGTGCCGCACCACGTGCTCGGCGGCGGCGACCGACATCCGGTGCAGCTCTTCGGTGGCCTCCTCCAGCCGCAGCACCTCGTCGAGGTCGAAGGCGTACGCGGCGCTCTCGTCCCAGTACGACATGATCCCGCCGTCGGGCAGCTCGGTGTCGACGTAGACCAGTCCCTGTGCCCGGATGGTGGCGTCCCAGTCGGCTCGGGGCGTCATGGACTCGCGGCGCACCTCAGCCGCCGCAGGAGGCGAGGTGGGTGCCGAACCCGCCGCGCTCGGGCAGGGCGGCGGTCGCCGGCTCCCCCGCGGTACGCCCAGCGGTGGCAGGGTCGGACACCCGCATCGCCAGCGCGACCGTGTCACCGCCACCGATCGGCCCGAGAGCGCAGTCGTCATCGTCGTCGTCGGAGGTCATGTTGCAGCCGGAGAGAGCGAGCGCGAGAGCGGTGAGAGCGCCAAGCTGCACGGAGGCCGACCGGAGCCGGCGGCGGGGGCTTTGGTTCACGGCATCGTTGTAGCCGATCGACGCCAGCAGCGCAGCCCCAGCCGCCGCCGGGCGGGGGTCCTGGCAGGGGCGATACGCTCGGCTCATGCTCCGTTCCGTCATCCTCGCCGCCTCCCGGTCATCCCAGGTCGAGCGGCTCGTCGCGACCGCCCCGTACACCCGGGACGTCGTCCGCCGGTTCGTCGCCGGCGCCGCCACCGACGACGCGCTGAGCGCCACCCGCGGGCTCGTCGACGACGGTCTGGCCGTCACCCTCGACCATCTGGGCGAGGACACCGTCACCCCCGAACAGGCCACGGCCACCCGGGACGAGTACCTGAATCTGCTGTCGGTTCTCTCGGGGGCCGGGCTCACCCCGGCCGCCGAGGTGAGCGTGAAGCTCTCCGCGCTGGGCCAGATGTTCGACGAGCAGTTGGCGTACGACAACGTGCGTGCGATCTGCGCGGCCGCCGACAAGGCGGGTACCACTGTCACCCTGGACATGGAGGACCACACCACCACCGACTCGACGTTGGAGGTGCTGGCGAAGCTGCGCAAGGACTTCCCGTCGACCGGCGCGGTGCTCCAGGCGTACCTGCGGCGGACCGAGTCGGACTGCCGGGAGCTGTCCTCGGCCGGGTCGCGGGTTCGCCTCTGCAAGGGCGCGTACAAGGAGCCGGAGTCGGTGGCCTACCAGTCGGCCCGCGAGGTGGACAAGTCCTACGTCCGCTGCATGAACATCCTGATGTCCGGCGACGGTTACCCGATGCTGGCGACGCACGACCCGCGGATGATCTCGATCGGCGAGGACCGGGCCCGCTGGTTCGACCGGGGGCCGGAGCGCTTCGAGTTCCAGATGCTCTACGGCATCCGTCCCGAGGAGCAGGCCCGGCTGGCCGGCGAGGGCTACACGGTGCGCACCTACGTCCCGTACGGCGACCAGTGGTACGGCTACCTGATGCGTCGGCTCGCCGAGCGCCCGGCGAACCTGGTCTTCTTCGGCCGCGCGCTGGTCTCCAAGAAGTGAGTGCCGCTTGACGCATCTGGCTAGCGACGTTAGCTTTTCGGCTATGACGGCTAGCCGAGCGTGTGTCGGTGCCTAGGGCCGGGCTCAACCAGCAGACCGTGGTGCGCGAGGCCGCCCGGCTCGCCGACGAGGTCGGCTACCAGCAGCTCACCCTCGCCGCGCTCGCCGGTCGGCTCGGTGTCGCGCTGCCCAGCCTCTACAAGCACATCCGGGGGGCGGACGCGCTGAGCCAGAAGCTCTCCGCGCTCGCCACCGCCGAGCTGGCCACCGAGCTGACCACGGCCGCCGCCGGTCGGGCCGGTGGGGACGCCCTGCGGGCGATGGCGGACGCCTACCGGTCGTACGCCCGCCGGCACCCCGGGCGCTACCCGACCACCCAGCGGGTGCCCGACCCGTCCGACCCCGAACACGTCGAGGCGGGTGAACGCGCGGTCGGCGCCATCTTCGCCGTGCTGCGCGGCTACGGGCTCACCGGCGACGACGCGGTGGACGCGACCCGGGCGGTGCGCAGCGCCCTGCACGGCTTCGTCGCACTGGAGGCCGCCGGTGGCTTCGGGTTGCCCCGCGAGGTCGACCGCTCGTACCACCAGATGGTCGCCGGCCTCGACGTGGCATTCCGCTCCTGGCCGGCCCGCGGAGCCTGAACCGACCCGATCGGCCCGGGTCGGCCTCGCCCGATCCGGTGTTTGGTCGTACCCTTCGGCGGGTGACTGACGGGGTGCAGCAGCCAGCACCGCGGCGGCTCTGGCCGCTGTGGACCGTACTCGTCGTTGTCGTCGTGGTTCTGGGCTGTGGCCTTCCGGCGCTGCTGGTGGTCGGTGCCGTCCGCGAGGCCGGCGGCCGGGCCACGCTCAACCGGGCCGGTGTCACCGCCGCCGACGACCCGGCCACCGCCGTCGCCCGGGGGCTGTCCGACCGGATGGCCGCGCAGCTCCGGCAGCAGTCCGCGGCGTTGCTCGGCGGCGACCGCTCCGCGTTCCTCGCCATCGCCGACCCGGCCGCGCACGCTGACCTGCGGCGTCGATTCGCCGCGTTGCGGGCTCTGAAGGTGACCGTCTGGCGGGCCGAGCCGAGCGGCCTGCCCGTGCCGGTCGTCGGCCGCCCGGGGGAGTGGCGGCTGCTGGTGCGCTTCCAGTACTGCTTCGTGGCGGCCGACTGCCGGCCGAGCCCGGTGCTCATCGGCACCCGCTGGCGGGAGAACGGCGACAAGCCCCGGCTGGTCGCCGTGGAGGAGTCCAAGTCCGCCGAGACCGGCACCCGGCCGTGGGAGATCAGCGACCTGGTCGTGAAGGTGGGCGCGCGGACCATCGTCGCCACCACACCGGCGCTGCGCGGCAAGCTGCCCGCCCTGTCGGCCCAGGCCGAGACGGCGGCCAAGGTCGCCGACACGTACGTGGTGACCGGCTCACCGCCGGACCGCTACCGGATCTTCTACGCCGGCCCTACCGAGTGGCAGCGCTGGTACGGCGGTGGGCGCCCACATTGGACGGGCGGCTACGCGGTGACCGTGGGCGGTGGCCACCACGAGGTCGTGCTCAACGCCGACGGTCTGGCCAGCAGCGGCACCGACGACCTGCTCCGGCACGAGCTGACCCACGCCGCCTCACTGCCCGAGCGCGGATACCCGGGCAAGACGACCTGGTGGCTGGTCGAGGGGCTGGCCGAGTTCGCCGGCTCGGGCGGTCAGCCGGTCGACAGGTACGAGGGGCTCGCCGAGGTACGCAAACTGGTCGGGAGCAGCTGGGACGGCCGGTTGGAGGGCGTCACCCCCGCCGACGACGCACCCGCCGAGCGGATCGGCGGCAGCTACGGCGTCGGCTACCTCGCCGTCCGCCACCTCGTCGACCGGTTCGGGCCGGAGCGGCTGCTGACCTTCTTCAAGGCCGTGGTGCACGACCGCACGACGCTCGCCGCCGCCGCCGACGAGGCGTTCGGTGAGGAGTGGTCGACGTTGCACGACGAGTGCGTGGCGTACATCCGCGCGACCGCCGGTTAGCTGCTCGTTCCGGCGGTGCGGCGGTGGGTCGGGTGCACACCCGACCCACCGCCGTTGTTCACCAGTCGGTGGCGAGCGAGACCCGAGGAGCGAGGGAACCATTGGAGGCTCCCGGGTACATCCAGAGGATCCCGGTCGAGTTCGTCGTCCGGCGGACGTGGGTGCGTCCGGTGGGCGGCGACAGTGAACCAGCACGGCTGCCTGCGCGGAACGACGCGTGTCACGCAGAGATGCCCCTTTGGAACTCACTGCGTTGGATTTGCCGGTCCGGCCTCGGTCATTCGTTATCTTCCTGTGACCTATGGTGCGGAGCCGACGTGAAACATTGATCGCGCCACGGGGGTGCGCGACGTAACACCCCGCGTGTCTTTCCGGATCTCGCAGAGGTGAGGGTGCAATGGTCGGGCACGGGGGATTACGTTTGGTCACAGGGCCCAGACGTCTGGCGGCGCTTACTGCGGCGACGTCGCTGATGGCCAGTCTGCTCACGGGGACGCCAGCGACCGCGAAGCCGGACGACGGCGGGCTGTCCAAGCGGCCGCCCATGTCGCCCGGACGATCCGTGACCGGGGTCAGGCCGTTGGCCCCGCATTTCGTCACCCCACCTGACCAGGCGAAGTCGACCCATCGGCCGTCGCGGACGGCATGGCCGAAGGCCGCGTCGGCGACAGTGGAGCTGACCGGCTCGGCTTCCACGACCCGCTCTGCAGCGCCGGGAAGGACCCGTGCCGCTGGCACCCCGGTCTGGGTGGCGCCGGTCGCGAAGGGTGGTCGTTATGCCGGTCCCCGGCAGATGCGGGTCCAGATCGCGGACCGGGCGACCGCCGAGGCCGCCGGCGTGGACGGTGTGCTGCTGTCGGTGACTCCGGCGGTCAGCGGAAGCAGCGGAAGCGCGAGCGGCTCGGTACGGGTCGGCGTGGACTACGCCGAGTTCGCGGAGGCGTACGGCGGCAACTACGGGTCCCGTCTTCGGCTCGTGCAACTGCCGGCGTGTGCGCTCACCACTCCCTCGCTCGCGGCCTGCCGGACGCCGATCCGGGTGCCCTCCACGAACGACCAGGCGTCCAACTCGGTGTCGGCCGAGGTGCCGCTGACGACTGCCGCCGCCGAGAGCCGGCGGGCCGGCTCGGCGTTGGTTCTTGCCGCCGTCGCCGGTGTTGGCGAGGAGGGCGGCAAGGGCGGCACCTACGCGGCGACCGACCTGAAGCCGTCCGGCTCGTGGAGCGCGGGTGGCAGTGCCGGCTCCTTCACCTACTCGTACCCGTTGACCGTGCCGCCGACCCGGTCGAAGCTCGTGCCGCAACTGGCTCTCTCCTACGACTCCGGAAGTGTCGACGGCCAGACCGTGGCCACCAACGCGCAGGCTTCGTGGCTCGGCGACGGTTGGACCACGCCGAGGTCGTACGTCGAGCAGACCTTCGTCTCCTGCTCGGACAACCCGGGCGGCAGCCCGTCCCCGGTCGAGACGAACGACCGTTGCTACGCCGGTCCGATCCTCACCATCGCGTTGAACGGATCGTCGAGTTCGCTCATCTGGGACTCCGGCAAGAAGACCTGGAAGGTGCAGAACGACACCGGCGCCGTGGTCACCCGGGTCATGAACTCGGGCAACGGCAGCGGTACCGAGGACACCGACTACTGGCGGGTGACCGAGCGGGACGGCACGGTCTACGAGTTCGGCCGCAATCGCCTGCCCGGGTGGACGACCAACAAGCCGGAGACCAAGTCCGTCGACTACGTCCCGGTCTACTCGGCGCACTCCGGTGACCCCTGTTACGACTCGGCCGGCTTCAGCTCGTCGGTCTGCACCACGGCCTACCGGTGGAACCTCGACTACGTCAAGGACGTCCACGGCAACGCGATGGCCTACTACTACAACCAGGCCACCAACTACTACGGCCGTAACGAGGGCGCCACCGACGTGCCGTACATCCGGGACAGCAACCTGGCCCGGATCGACTACGGCTTCCGCGACAGCGGCGCGTACGGCATCGTCCCGAACCAGGTGGTGTTCAACACCGACGACCGTTGCCTGTCGGGCACGTGCAAGCCGTTGAACGAGGCGAACAAGGCGAACTGGCCGGACGTGCCGTTCGATCTCGTCTGCAACTCCGGCACCGACTGCAAGACGTGGAGCCCGTCCTTCTTCTCCACCGTGCGGCTGACCTCCATCGTGACTCAGCAGTACGACACCAGCAGTACCCCGTACAAGAAGGTCGACTCCTACGCCTTCGCCCACACGATGCCGGACCCAGAGGACGGCACGTCACCGACGCTGTGGCTGGCATCGATCACCCGCACCGGGCACGACACCACCTCCGGTGGCTCCTCGAGCGCCATCACCCTGCCCGCGGTGTCATTCACCGGCCTCCGACTCCCCAACCGCGTGGAGGTCAGGAGCGGCTACCCCTCGTTCTACCGGCAGCGCATCGCGGCGATCACCACCGAGACCGGCTCGGTCATCTCGCCCATCTACGAGCTGCCGGAACCCTGCACCGTGCCGGTGACGATCAGTCCCGCCTCCAACACCAAGTCCTGCTACCCGGTCTACTGGACCCCCGAGGGGTTGCCGGACCAGATCCGCGACTGGTTCAACAAGTACGCCGTCACCCGGGTCACCGCGACCGACCCGACCGGCGGTGCGCTCATGACCGCCACAAGCTACGAGTACCTCGACGGTGCGGCATGGCACTACGACGACAACGAGGTAATCAAGGCCAAGTACCGCACCTACGGCCAGTTCCGCGGGTACGGCAAGGTCCGGGTGCGCAACGGTGACGGCGTGAACGACTCCCGCACGTTGACCCAGACCACCTACTACCGGGGCATGAGCAAGAACAACAGCACCGCGGTCTCCACTGTCACCGACAGCGCGGGAGGGGTCCACGAGGACGTTGACCAGCTCGCTGGTCGTGCTCTGGAAACCACCTCGTACCTGGGCGACGGCGGTCCGGTGGACAACTCGACGGTCACCTCGTACTGGGTGTCGGACGCGACCGCGACCCGGAGCCGTACCGGACTCCCGGACCTGACCGCGACGTTCACCGCGCCGGTGCAGACCTGGCGACGGCAGGCCGTCACCTCCGGCGCCAGCACCACCTGGCGATACAGCCAGACCGACATGTCGTACGACTCGTCGATCAACTCGCCGACCTTCGGGCTGTTGCGGCACTCCTACGACCACACCGTGCCGGCGAACCCCACCTACGACCGGTGTACCAGCACGACGTACGCCGCGGCCAACACCGGTCTCAACCTGGTCGGTCTGACCAGCCAGATCGAGACGGTGTCGGTGGCCTGCGCCGGCTTCCGTGCCGGCTCGCCGGCCTCGGTGCCGGGCAGCACCAACACACTGACCGCGCCGACCACTGTCAACCGGCCAGCGCAGGTCGTCTCGCACGTTCGCACCTATTACGACGACACGCAGTTCGCGGAGGCGTTTCCGCAGGCCGCCCCGACCCGGGGCAACGTCACCATGGTCCGCAAGGCGTCGGACTGGATTTCTGGTGCGTACGTCTACCAGACCACCGACAAGGCGGAGTTCGACGCGTACGGGCGGGTGACCGGTAGCTGGGACGGTAACGGCAACAAGGCCATCACCACCTACACCGACAACGCGGCCGGTCTGACCACCGGCATGAAGTTGGAGAACGCGGAGGGTCACGCCACCTCCACGACCATCACCACGCTGCGCAATCTGCCCACGAGCAGCACCGACGCCAACAGCGTGGTCACCCGATCGCAGTACGACGCGCTCGGTCGGCTGACGGCGGTCTGGGTGGCGTCCCGACCCACCAGCGCTCCGGCGAACGTGAAGCACACCTACGCGGTGTCCAACACCGGACCGACCGCTACCAAGACGGAGACCCTCAACAAGAACAGCGGTTATTCGACCACCACCACCATCTACGACGCCCAGTACCGCGTCCGACAAGTTCAGTCGGACGCCAACGTGGGCGGTCGACTGGTCACCGACACGTTCTACGACAGCCGGGGTTGGGTGTCGAAGACCTTCAACGCATGGTATGACGCTGCCAACGGGGCGAGCACCGTCCCGGCGGACGCCGAATCGCTGGGAAGAAAGGCGCTGAACCAGACCCTCAACACCTACGACGGGCTGGGCCGGGTCATCGTCGCGGAGAGTGCCCGCGACGGAGTGGTGAAGTCGTCGACCAGGACCGTGTACAACGGTGACCGCACGACGGTCATCCCGCCGACCGGCGGCACCGTCACCGCGACTGTCAACGACCCGATGGGCCGGCTGGAGAAGCAACTCCAGTACACCGCCGCGCCGACGCTGGTGTCCCCGAGCAACCCCTTCACCGGCCCGTTCCGCCTGACCGGCGGCACCACGGTGGACAGCAGCTACGGATACGACGGCCACGGCAACCAGTCGACCCTGACCGACAGTGCGGGCAACGTGTGGGCCAGCACGTACAACCTGCGGGGACAGGTGATCGGCAAGGATGACCCGGACGCCGGCAACAGCACCATGCGCTACGACGGCGCCGGCAACGTCATCGAGTCGACGGACGGCCGGGGCAAGACCACCTCGGCCACCTTCGACAAGATCAACCGCCGCACGGCGAGCTTCGCCGCGCCGACGTCGGCGCAGTCGGCCAGCAACAAGCTGGCCGCCTGGGTGTACGACAACGACAACAACGCCGCGTCGATCACGAACGCGATCGGCAAGCTGACCACCGCTACCGCCTTCCGCAACGGCGCCGAGTACAGCACCCAGTGGACCAGCTTCGACTCCTTCGGCAACTCGAAGGGCGAGACGATCACCATCCCGGCCGTCGAGGGGGCGCTCGGCAACACGTACGGGTTCGGGCACCTCTACTCGACGGTGACCGGCATCCCCATCGCGGACATCTATCCGGCCCGAGGAAATCTCCCTGCGGAAACAGTGAGCCGTGGCTACGTCGGACGGTTGGACCTGCTGTCTACCCTGGCAGGGCTCGCCGGCTACAGCGCGGTCACCGATTACGACGCCTGGGGTCGGGTCATCGGTAACCAGGTTGGCTCTCCGACGAGCCTGGCCTCCGTCGTCAACATCTACGACGATCACAACGGGCGGCTGAACCAACAGCTGGTGACCAAGACGACGACCACCACGACGGACGTCGACAAGCAGAACTACGAGTACGACCTGTACGGCAACATCACGAAGACGGTCAACACCCGTTACGAGCCGACGACGGTCTCCGAGACGGAGTGCTACCGGTACGACTCACTCCGGCGGCTCACCAAGGCGTGGACGGCGACCGACGGTTGCGCCGTCGCGCCGACCCTCGGCAACCGGGCCATGGTCGGCAGCGGTATCGGCGCCACCAGCGCCTATTGGACCGAGTGGAACGTCGACCCGCTCGGCAACCGGAGCAGCCAGACCCAGTACTCGCTGACCGGCGGGACCGACACCACCACCAACTACGTATACGACGGCAACGCCAAGGGGCAGCCGCATACGTTGACGAGCACCACCACCTCCGGCGGGCTCACCGGCAGCACGTCGTACGGCTACGACGACGCGGGCAACATGACCACCCGCAAGGCTGGGCAGGGCACCCAGACCCTGAACTGGGACGACGCGGGTGAGTTGGCGTCGGTGACCGGCGGCACCGACGGCAACAGCTCGTTCCTGTACGACGCCGACGGCAACCTTCTGATCCAGAAGGACCCGGGGGCCACCACCCTCTACCTGCCCGGTCAGCAGATCACTCTCAACACCAGCACCCAGGCGCTCAGCGGCACCCGCTACTACCCGCTGCCGAGCGGCGCGATGGCCTACCGCACGGGTAGTGGCAACGCGTACGGCTTCACCATCCCCGACGACCAGGGCACGCCCAGCCTCTACCTGAACTACACGGCCCAGGTGCCGACCTGGCGGCAGTACACCCCGTACGGCGCGCCGCGCGGCTCCACCGTCACGGCGCCGGACAACCGCGGCTTCCTCAACCAGCCACTCAACACCAACACCGGCCTGACCCAGGTCAGCGCCCGCAACTACGACCCGACCATCGGTCGGTTCGTATCGGTGGACCCGTTGCAGGACCCGACCGATCCGCAGCAGTGGAACGGTTACTCCTACGCCAACAACTCCCCGGTCACGATGAGCGACCCAGACGGTCTGATCCCCGCCGACTGCCGGGAGTACGACTGCCGCGGTTACGACCCGCGTCCGCTGAAGGAGGGTGACGGTCGGGGGGCCGGCGGCTGCCCGGGTGGCTGCGGCACCGAGGCGAACATTGCGTGGGGCGACGCAAACGGGAAGACGAGCACGAGGGACCGGAAGCGAGAACATCCCCGAGTCCTCGGGCACGTGATCCTGGTGCCTGAAACGGTGCCGCTGGAGGAGTTCACCCGACTTTGGGTCGACCAGCGTGCCGCGAAGTTCGGCGCGTCGGCATTCTCGAACGACGAGCTCGTGAGGAATGACGAGCGCGAGCTCGCCATGAACATCTGCGCTGAGATGGGACGACCGGGCGGCTGCAACGAGTGGATTAAACAGCTCTGGGGCGGCCACTTCGATTTCATGGCGGCGACTATGCCGCCAGACGAGCTGGTCCAGAGTGGTGCCATCGGCGCATTGGGTAGTGTGGGGCCCGGGGCCTTGCCAGGTGGGCGTGGTGGCCGCGGCGGTGGCTGTAACTGTGGCTGTAAGAGCTTCAGCGGCGACACCGAAGTCCTGATGGCCGACGGCACTAGTAAGCCTCTGGACGAGATTGAGCCCGGCGACGAGATCCTGGCGTCTGATCCGCAAAGCGGTGACGAGGGTCCGCGAGTTGTCGAGCATGTCTGGGTGCACTCTGATGAACTGATCGATCTCGAGATCGGCGCATCGACCGTCACCACAACCGAAGACCACCTGTTTTGGAACGCCACCGATCGTGAGTGGCAGCGGGCCGACGAGCTCAGCCGAGGTGACCTCGTCCGGGGGGTCGCCGGTCTCGCTCCGGTGGGTGGGCTGCGCAGTTCCTCGATCCACACGGCTCAGGCCTACAACCTCACCGTTAGTGGGATCCATGCGTACTACGTGTACGCGGGGAAGTTGTCGGTTCTTGTTCACAACGACAATGGACCGATCGATCTAAATGGGAAGAGTCATACGGTCTGGCAACGCGGTCAGTACCGCATCGATATCGAAGCCCGCAACGGCACGAAGCAGATGCACTTCCAAGTCCAGATTCGCGGGGTTAGTTCCATGAAGGCGCCAAAGTACCAGTACGATCCGAAGTCGCAGAAGTTCATCGGCATGCCGAAGTCGCTACAGAAAGAGCTCGACAAGATGCCCGATTACCAGAAGAAGTTCAAGGCTGCTCAGGAAACCTTCGGTCGGGTTATCGGCGCGTGCGGCTGAATCTCAACGGACTAAGGGGAAATGCTCGTGGTATGGATGAGCGCGGAGGCGGTGCGGATAGCAGGTGATGATCTCGTGCGGGGGGTTTCTCGACGTGATCTGCCTCCAGGTGTTGAATCTGTGCTCGCTGCTGGCTGGAGCGTCGTTGATGATGCTGTCGTCCTAACGGATTTCTACGAGAGCTACTATGGCCGACGCGATCTCTTCAACGAATTAGTTGACTACGAAGCTGCCGTCAATGGTAGAGGCATCCCGGACGAAGACATCTCGGAAAGAAATGCAAGCTCCATACCGCTGCTCCTGCGCCGAGGGGTCGCTTTTGCTTGGGCTGCGCTCTTCGAGCAGCGCACTAAGCTGCCTGGAATTCAGGTCGCGGCATATATATCGGTGTCGCCAATCCTGCTGGAACCTGATCTTTTTACAGGAAATGTAACGTTTTGCTCTATTGGGCCAGGTCGCCCTCTGTATATTGATCCGCGCAATCTGGTTCAGCATGAAATTGTGGTCGAGATGCAGACGGAAGACTGCCACCGACCTCTGTAGCTCCAGTGGTGATAGTGGTGCAGCGGCGGTGCGGCCCTTATTGAATTCAGCTCATGATGGGTCGCGCCGTCGCCGTCTCTTCACGTCGTTATGAGAGGAGCGGTGGCGGCTCGCGATCGCGTGATTCGAGGGAGGCGAACTTCTGGGCACTTCCGTAGCATGGCGGGGTGCGCCGCCCCGACCTGCCGCGGCCCGCAAGCGCCACGCGGCCCCGCCTGCTCATCGCCCTGACCGCCGTCGCCGTCCTCACCGCCACCACCGCCGCCTCCTGCGGTGACGACCAACCGCCGGTCGCGCTCGCCTCGGCCGCCCGTAACCCGGTCAGCGAGGTGATCGACGCTCCGGCGACGGTGACGGCCCGCGCCGCCGCCAGCCTCACCGCACCCGCCGACGGCACCCTCGCCAGCCTGCGTGTCCAGCCTGGACACCGGGTGAAGCGCGGCCAGGTGCTCGCCGTGGTCGCGTCCCCGTCGGCCCAGGCCCGCCTGCGGCAGGCGAAGGAGGCGCTGGACGCCGCCAAGCGCGCCGGCCGGGGCGTCTCCACCGGCAACCTGTCCAGCAGTCGGCGGGGCACCGACAAGGCTGCCGACGAGGCGTTCGACGCCG
This sequence comes from Micromonospora sp. NPDC049102, assembly GCF_043197485.1. Taxonomy (NCBI): domain Bacteria; kingdom Bacillati; phylum Actinomycetota; class Actinomycetes; order Micromonosporales; family Micromonosporaceae; genus Micromonospora; species Micromonospora sp. NPDC049102. The sequence continues at coordinate 250,235 of NZ_JBICTE010000003.1, forward strand.
CCCGCAAGGCCGCCGAGAAGATCGCCGACCAGCAGCTACGGGACGCGCTGCTGGCCCAGGTGACGTCCGCCCAGCGGCAGTACGCCGCCGCCGCGCGCAGCGCCGACCAGGCGGTCCGGGCGGTGCAGCGGGGGATCAGCGGGCTGAACTCCGCCGTCAGCTCGCTGTCCGCGGCCCAACGGCTCCAGGCCCAGCAGGCGTACGACCTGGCCAAGGCGACAGTCGACGCGCTGACCCTGCGCGCCCCGATCGGCGGAGTGGTGCAGCCGGGTGGCACCCGGGCCGGCGGCGGTACCAGCGGCGGTCTGGCCGGGCTGTTGGAGCAGGCCGGTGGCGCCGGGATCGACCCGTCCGCGCTGGCTCCCGCACCGGCCGGCCCGCCGGCCGGGGTCGACGACGCCGTCGTGGTCGGCGCTCAGGTCGCCGCCGGCACACCGGTGCTGACCGTCGTGGACACCGGGCAGCTCGGCCTGCTCGCCGACGTGGACGAGACCGACGTGCTGCTGGTCAAGCCCGGCGTGACCGCCACCGTCGAGCTGGACGCCGTCACCGGTGCCAGCTACGACGCCACGGTCCGTTCGGTCGACGTGCTCCCCACCAGCTCCGCGCAGGGCGGCGTCACCTACCGCGTACGCCTCGCGCTGGGCGCGGGGAAGCTGGCCGAGGACGAGCCGGCCCCGACACCCCGCCCCGGCATGAACGCGATCGTGCACCTGCGCGTACGCGAGGCCGCCGACGCGGTGACCGTCCCGGCCTCGGCGGTCTTCTCCTCCGACGGCCGGGACGCCGTCTGGGTGGTCCGCGACGGAAAGGCCGACCGGGCGGCCGTGACCGTGGGTGTCCAGGGGTCCGACCTGGTGCAGATCCTCAACGGGGTGCAGGCCGGCGACCGGATCGTGGTACGCGGCACCGACCAGGTGCGCGACGGCCAGGAGGTGCGGTGAGCGACACCCCGCCGGCCATCGAGGCGGTGGACGTGTCGCGCACCTACCAGCTCGACGGGGTGTCGGTCGAGGCGCTGCGCGGGGTCTCGTTGACCGTGCAGCCGGGCGACTACGTGGCGCTGGTCGGGCCGTCCGGCTCGGGCAAGTCCACGCTCATGCACCTGCTGGGCGGACTCGACCGGCCGACGGGCGGTCGGTTGGTGCTCGGCGGGCGGGACGTCAACGCCCTCTCCCCGCCGGAGATGGCCGCCCTGCGCAACGAGACGATCGGCTTCGTCTTCCAGGCCTTCCACCTGCTGCCGCGTACCTCGGCGGTGGAGAACGTGGCGTTGCCGCTGGTCTACCGGGGAATGTCGGCCCGGCAGCGCCGGGACCGGGCGGCGGCCATGCTGGGCCGCGTCGGCCTCGGGCACCGGCTGGACCACCGGCCCAACCAGATGTCCGGTGGCGAGCAGCAGCGGGTCGCCATCGCCCGCGCGCTGGTCACCGAGCCGACCGTGCTGCTGGCCGACGAGCCGACCGGCAATCTGGACAGTGTGACCGGCGCGGCGGTCCTGGAACTGTTGGAGCGGCTGAACGCGGAGTCCGGCGTGGCGTTGGTGATGGTCACCCACGACCAGGAGGTGGCGGCGCGGGCCGCGCGTCGCATCACCATGCGCGACGGTGTGGTGGTGGCGGACAGCGCTGCCGAACGGCATGATCGACCGCCGTCCGTCGACCACGGTCGACCTGAGACACTGGTCCCCGCTCCCAGCGCGGAGCCCCGGTCCGTGTCCGGAAACGGCCCGGGGCACCCGTCCGGTGGCTCCGGTGGCGCCGCCGGAGCCACCGGACGCCTTCCGCACGAGCCCGACCCGCGCCGCGCGGAGGCCGACGACCACGACCCCGGCCGGCACCGCGCGGAGGCCGACGAGCCCGGCCCGTACCGCGCGGAGGCCGACACGCGTGAGCCCGGGGACGGTGTGGCGTGAGGGTCGCCGAGGCGTGGCGGGTCGCCCTGGACGCCCTGCGCGCCAACCGGCTGCGCAGCTCGCTCACCATGCTCGGCGTGATCATCGGGGTGGCGTCGGTGGTGCTGCTGGTCGCCATCGGCACCGGCACCAAACAGAAGGTGGAGCAACAGGTCGAAGGGCTCGGCTCCAACCTGCTGCTGGTCGTCCCCGGCAAGATCGAGGTGGGCACCGCGCCGGTGGTCTCCCCGTTGACGCTCAAGGACGCGGACGCGGTCTCCCGCGTCGTCGGTGATCCCGAACGGGTCGCGGTCACCGTCGCCTCGGGAGCGACCGCACGGGCCGGCGCGCGCTCCGACTTCACCACCGTCCAGGGCGTGCTGGAGACCACGCCGACGGTGTTCACCCGGACGCTGGCCCGGGGGCGCTACCTCACCGGCGCGGACGTGGACACCAGCCGACGCGTCGCGGTGCTCGGCGACTCGGTGGCACGCGCGCTGTTCCCCGACCGCGATCCCCTCGGTCAGCAGGTGACCCTCGCTGGCGTTCGATTCCGGGTCATCGGCGTGTTCGCGCCCCTCGGGCAGAGTCTCGGCGTCGACCGGGACGACGAGGTGCACGTACCGGTGACCGCCGCGCAGCGCCTCTGGGGCACCCAGCGGGTGGACGGCATCGCGGTCAAGGCACCCGACCGGGAGCGGATCGACGAGTTGGGCGAGCGCATCGTCGCCGAACTCAACCGCCGACACCCGGACACCGAGTTCAGTGCGGTCACGCAGCAGCAGATCCTCGGCGTGCTCGGCGACATCCTCGGCGTGCTCACCGGCGTGCTCGCCGCCATCGCCGGCATCTCCCTGCTCGTCGGCGGCGTCGGCGTCTCCAACATCATGCTGGTCAGCGTCCGCGAGCGGACCCGCGAGATCGGGCTGCGCAAGGCGGTCGGCGCGCGACCCCGCGACATCGGCGTGCAGTTCCTGCTGGAGGCGGTGCTGCTCACCACCATCGGTGGGTTGACCGGGATGGCGCTGGGTGTGGGGACCGCCCTGCTGGTGGACGCGCTGTCACCGATCCCCGCGGCGATCACCTGGTGGTCGTTGGCGCTGGCCTTCGGTGTGTCGGCGGCGGTGGGGATCGTCTTCGGTGTGGTCCCCGCGCAGCGCGCCGGCCGACTCGATCCGGTGGTGGCGCTGCGCGCCGAGTGAGCAATCGGACGGCGGACGCAGCCGGGGAGATAAACGGCAGGCCGGATCGGGTGAACGAGCCACCGAAACATGATCAGTTGTACGAAGGGATCGCGCCGGTCACAGCCGTCCCGCTACCGTACTGGTAACACGCGCGTCGCCGCCCGGCCCGGAGCATCCGTCGGGTTGGCACGCGCCGGGCATGGGATGGGTCGGTGAGCCATGGCCGGGTCGCAGTCCGACGGACGGCTGTCGGAGGTCAAGTTCCTGACCGTCGCGGAGGTGGCGACGGTCATGCGGGTGTCGAAGATGACCGTCTATCGCCTCGTGCACAGCGGTGAGCTCACCGCGGTCCGGGTGGGCCGGTCGTTCCGGGTGCCCGAGCACGCGGTGCACGAATATCTGCGGGGCGCTTTTCAGGAAACCGCCTGAGCCACCGATCGGCCGATCGGACGCCCGGTGGGCGGCATGGGCGGGGGCGCGTTGGTCCTGCTGACGCTCTCCGGCTACCCTGGAGCGCGACCGAGACCCCACCGGTGCGCCCCGCCGCCCAGACCGGTCCGGTCCGTTGTCCGCATGCGGTCGCCGTCGCCACCTGCGTGGTGTCATCCGGCCCGCCCCGCACGTTGTATCGAAAGGCTGTCGTATGGGCTCGGTGGTCAAGAAGCGCCGTAAGCGCATGGCTAAGAAGAAGCACCGCAAGCTGCTGCGCAAGACCCGCGTCCAGCGTCGCCGTCTCGGCAAGTGACCGTTGCCGGGCGTTCGCCCGGCAACTCGGCGTCACTTGCCTAACTGTCGATCTCCGGAGGCTCAGGTGATCTGGCCGTGGTCGTCCCGGCTCGATCCGGCCTGTCGGCGTAGGTGCGTCAGATGACCCCCGGTAGCACCACAGGTGCGCCGGGGGTCGTCGTCGTCACCGGAGTCGGTCGTTACCTGGGCGCCCACGTTGCGGCCCGGTTGGCGGCCGACCCGCGCATCGAACGGGTCATCGGCGTGGACGCGCCGGAGCCGGCCGCCGAGCTCACCGATCTGCTGGATCGGGTCGAGCGCATCCGCGTCGACCCGGGTTCGCTCGGTGGGCTCCTCGCCGACCTGGACGTCGACGCGGTGGTCCACCTCGCGTTGATGAGTTCCCCCGACCCGCAGCACGGTGGCCGGTCGGCCATGAAGGACCAGAACGTCATCGGCACCATGCAGTTGCTCGCCGCCTGCCAGCGGGCGCCCCGGCTGCGCAAGGTCGTGGTCCGGTCGTCGACCGCCGCGTACGGGGTGTCGTTCCGCGACCCGGCGGTGTTCACCGAGGAGACCGAGCCGCGCGAGGTGCCGCGCGGCGGTTTCGGCCGCGACATCCTCGACGTCGAGGGGTACGTCCGTGGCTTCCGCCGTCGGCGACCCGACGTGACCGCGACGGTGCTGCGCTTCGCCCCGTTCATCGGCTCCACCGCCGACACGACCCTGACGCGCTACTTCGCGCAGCCGTTCGTGCCGACCGTCTTCGGCCGCGACCCCCGCCTGCAGTTCCTGCACGTCGACGACGCGTTGGAGGTGCTGCACCGGTCGATCGTCCAGGACCATCCGGGCACGTACAACGTCGCCGGTCCGGGAGTGCTGTCGCTGTCCCAGGCGATCCGGCGGGCCGGCCGGGTGGCCGTGCCGGTGCTCGAACCGGGTCTCTCCAGCGCCGCGGCCCTGGCCCGCACCATGGGGTTCGGCCGCTACGGCCTGGACCAGGTCGACCTCTTCGTGCACGGTCGGGTCGTCGACACGACGCGTCTCGAGCAGGAGTACGGCTTCACTCCCCGCTCCACGGCCGAGGCGTTCGAGGACTTCATCCGCGCCCACCACGGTGGGGCGGTGCTCAGCCGAGGTCAGTTGGCGGCGGCTGAGCAGTTGGTCCTGGACGGCATCCGACAGGTCCGTGCCGCGGTGCGGGAGCGGACGTCGTGACCGGACAGGGCCACGATCCGCAGGGGATCGGGCGTTTCGACGTACCGCCGGTTCCGCCCGTGCCGGACGCGGAGCCGGCGCGGCGCAACGGCCATCGCCCGGCGGCCCGCCTCGCGCCCGCCGCGACGGCCGGTGACGAGGTCGACACGCCGACCGACGGTCCGGCGGATACGGCCGCCGGCGGGGTCCACAGCACCGCGACCGACGAGCCGAACGGCGCAAGCACGCCGGCTTCCGGTGGTGGCACCGGGCCGGCGGTGGCGGATCGGCCCGGCGACCAGTGGGACCGCCGGGTGGCGAACGGGTTGGCGTTCCTACGCCGACGCCTGGCCGGGGACTACGAGGTCGACGAGTTCGGCTTCGACCCGGAGCTGACCGACGCGGTCTTCCATCCGCTGCTGCGGCTGCTCTACCGGGACTGGTTCCGGACCGAGGTCAGCGGGGTCGAGAACGTACCCGTCGAGGGGCCCGCCCTGGTCGTCGGCAACCACTCGGGCACCGTGGCGCTGGACGCGTTGATCCTGTCGGCGGCCCTGCACGACAAGCACCCGGCGCACCGCTACCTGCGCCTGCTCGGCGCCGACCTGGTGTTCCGGATGCCGGTGGTGTCGGAGATCGCTCGTAAGACCGGTACCACTGTGGCCTGTAATCCGGACGCCGAGCGGCTGCTCGGTGGTGGTGAACTACTCGGCGTGTTCCCCGAGGGGTTCAAGGGCATCGGCAAGCTCTACGCCGACCGGTACAAGCTGCAACGGTTCGGCCGGGGTGGTTTCGTGTCGGCGGCGCTGCGGACGGGCACCCCGATCGTTCCGGTCGCCATCGTCGGCGGCGAGGAGATCTACCCGATGCTCGCCGACATCAAGCCCCTCGCGCGACTGCTCAAGCTGCCGTACTTCCCGGTCACGCCGACCTTCCCCTGGCTCGGGCCACTGGGCATGGTGCCGCTGCCGAGCAAGTGGCTGATCGAGTTCTGCCCGCCGATCCCCACCGCCCACCTGACCGACTCGGCGGACGACCCGCTGGTCGTCTTCAACCTCGCCGACCAGGTGCGCGAGACCATCCAGCAGACCCTGCACACGCTGCTCGAACGGCGACCTGACCCGTTCGGCCCCTGAGTCAGCCGGCCCGGCGGCGACGCTGGAGGGCCAGGCCGGCGGTGACCGCGCCGGCGACGAGACCGGCCGCAGCCGTCGACGGTACGGCGATCTTGACGGCCCGTCGGCCGGTCCGGAAGTCCCGGACCTCCCAGCCCTGCTGGCGGGCCCGCCGCAGCAGGGTGCCGTCCGGGTTCACCGCCACCGCCCGACCCACCGTGGAGAGCAGCGGCAGGTCGTTGGACGAGTCGCTGTACGCCGCGCAGCGGCGCAGATCCAGCCCCTCCACGGCGGCGAGCTGGGTGACGGCCTCGGCCTTCGCGGGCCCGTGCATGAGGTCACCCACCAACCGCCCGGTGTACGCCCCGGCCCGCACCTCCGCGACCGTGCCGATCGCGCCCGTCAGGCCGAGTCGGGCGGCGATGACCCGTCCGATCTCCACCGGGGCGGCGCTGACCAGCCACACGCGTTGGCCGGCGTCCAGGTGGCGTTGGGCGAGCTGGCGGGTGCCGGCCCAGATCCTGGGGGCCATCAGCTCGTCGAAGATCTCTTGCGAGAGTCGTTCCACGTCGTCCACCCGCCACCCCTCGACGAAGGCCAGCGCGGCGTCCTTCGCCTGGGACATGTCACCCGAGTGCTCGCGGGCGAGCAGCCGGAAACGGAGCTGCTGCCAGGCGAACCGGGCCAGGTCGGCGGTCGTGAAGTAGTTCCGGGCGGCGAGTCCCCGGGCGAACCAGTAGATCGACGCGCCCTGCATCATCGTGTTGTCGACGTCGAAGAAGGCGGCGGCGGTCGGGTCCGGTGCGGGCGGGGTCACCGACGCCAGTTCGGTCTCCGCCCAACCGGCGGTGTGCCCCCGTGCGTCGGTGCTGACCGTCACCTTGCGGCTGCGCGCCACGCGACGTGCCCTCCCTCCGCAGCTACGAGGATGCCTCCAGCGAGGGTAACCGGAGCACACGCTCGACCGGCCGGGCACAGGAAACTGCGCCGCGGCCGGTCGGTGGTGCGGTCCCGCGTGGCGGTCAGCGCGCGCCGGGGCAGGTGGTCGGGGTGGGCCCGAGCGTGTCGCTGCCGGTCGGTGCCGGCAGGCCGCACGCGATGGCTGCGCGTACCGAGTCCGAGCGTTCCCGGATGCTGTCCAGCAGGGCCAGCGACCGCCGGGTCCGTTCCCGGTCGGCCCGGTCGGCGCCGTCGAGCAGGTTGCTCACCGCCCGGCGCTGACTGCTGACGAACGTGTTGACGGTGTCCAGGCTGGCCGGCTCGCCCCGCTGCACGGCGGCGGCGGTGAGCAGGCGAATGCCCTGGCGGGTGTCGGCGTCCATGTCGTCGAGGACGGCGCTGTAACCGATGCGGTCACCCCGCAGCTCGGCAGCCTCGCCGAGTCGGGTCCGGGCGAAGTCCAGGAAGAGCTGGCCGCGGCTGATGTCCGAGCTGGCCAGGGCGAGCTGGGCCCGCTCGGTGGACCGCTTCATGCCGTACAGCGCATCGCCGGGGACGGCGTTCTCGCTGGCGGCGGAGATGCCGGAGACGGCGATTGCCCCGGCGGCGATGCCGACCAGGATCGCTCCCCGGGCGCGGGCCCGTCGGGCGGTGACCGCCGGCAGCAGCGAACCACGGCTCGTGACCGCCGGACGCGAGGCGGCCGGCTCGGCTGTCGCCGGGGCGGTGCCGATTCCTTCGCGCTCGGCCGTGGCGAGCAGCATCGCCCGCAGGCCGGTGCGGAAGTCGGGACTCACCTCGACCCTGGGGGGATCGACGCTGAGTCGCTGGCCCACCGCGACGAGCGGCGCCAGTTGACTGTCCACCCGGGACCGCACATGGTGTCGCCGGCCGCCGTTGGCCTCGTCGAGAAGTTGCGCGAAGCGCTCGGCGCGCCGACGGGAGAAGAGGTTGTTATCCACCGCAGGCACCTCCTCTCGCTGGTCACGGCCGGTCGGCCGCCGAAGTCTCCAGCGACCGGGCGGCGTTGTGACACCACGGAGGTGAGGCGCCGTCCGGCGTGCCGGGCGGACCTCGGTGCCCCGGGCCTGCCGGGACATCCACCGGTCGCACCCGGAGAAACGCGGCGGACCGTGCACGGGTTACGGGCCGGGCGGGGCGGAAATCACAGAAAGTGATCGGCATCACCAGGTGAGAGCCGCCCTGAGCTGCGCAGACAGTGATCAGCCACGCCGGACCCGTCAGCGGATCAAGGCTGGAAGCCATCGGGCAGCAGCCGTGCCAGCGCACGGACCGCCCGATATTGCAGAGCCTTGATGGCACCCTCGTTCTTTCCCATGGCCCGCGCCGTCTCGGCCACCGAGAAGCCCTGCAGGAACCGGAGCACGATGCACTCCTGCTGCTCCGGGTTGAGCTGCTTGACGGCGGTGAGCAGGGCGACGTTGGTGATGTGTTCGACCACCGCGGCTTCCGGGCTGCCCTCGGGCCCCCGATCCTCACGGTCGGCGTCGAGCACGTCCCCGGTGGTGACCTCCAGCCGGTACCGGCCGGACTTGAAGTGGTCGGCGACCAGGTTGCGGGCGATGGTCACCAGCCAGGCGCCGAGATCGCGGCCCTGCCAGGTGAAGCTGCCGATCCGCTTGAGGGCGCGCAGGAACGTGTCCGACGTCAGGTCCTCGGCCAGTTGGCGGTTGCCGACCCGGAAGTAGACGAACCGGAAGACGGTGTCCACGTACCTGTCGTAGATGAGACCGAACGCCTCGGACTCGCCGGCCTGCGCCCGCTCGACGAGCGTCCAGACCTCGGTGGCCGGGTCGGACGGGTCCGGTCGGCTCGGATAGCCCGTCGGGGTGGTCGGGGTGGCGGCCGGGACCGCCGGGATCACCGCCGTCTCGCCCGCCGCCGGGTCGGTGGTCGCCGCCGGTACGTCGCCGGCCCGACGCCCCTGCGAGGGCATCGTCGGTCGGGTCGGTGCGGCGACACGTCCACCGGCCGGCATCGCGTTGCCACCGGGCACCGCCGGTCTCGGTGGAGGCTCGTTGGTGTGCGGGCGGTTGCGGGTCCGCTGGGCAGGGCCCTCGCTGCGCATCGCGGCGTGCGGGTCACCCAGTGGCGCGCGTGTCGCCGGGCGTTCGTTGACCTGCGAGCGGGGCGTCTGGCCGGTCAGGCCGACGGGGCGTTCCGCGTATCCGAAGGTGGTCACCGCGCAGCCCCCGTCCCGGTGGTCGCCGGACGCGCCGGTTTGCGGGTCGTCGGTGCGGACCGACCGGGCAACCGGTCGGGCAGGACTGTTCCGGGGTGTGCCGACGGGCGGCAGTTCCCCTTGAGGTGCTGGTCCAATGCGCTGACAGGCACGGGGGCCTCCTCGGGCTGAGGGGTGTCGACTCACGGCAAATGGGGTGAGCCGACCCGAGTGATAATAGGGCCAACGTCACCCGCGCGTGGCAAGTCCGTTACACAGGGCGGAAGTATTTCCCGCCGTGTCGCACCGGTGGCGGACCGGTTGTCCGTCGTGTGCGTTTGACTTTCGACCGACCCGGTGTTCCAGGATGGATGCCCAGGTCGGAGGGCAGTTCGACCGATCGGTCGAGGGGTGCGTGCCGCCCGCTGGGACGAGCCGGCCGAGCCGGCGGCCGGGTGCTCCGGTCGTCCCATCGGCCGGACTGGACCGGATCATCGACGGCACGGAAAGTGTCCCGTTGACGGGACGCCGAACGGGCCGGCGCACACCACCGTCGGACGTGGCCAGTCGACCGCCGCTGTGCCAGACTCGACCACCGTGCAGGACTCCCCGGCAGACTCGCCGCCGAACCTCGCCGACCGTGTCCGCCGGGCGGCTCTCGACCACGGCGACCGGCCCGCGCTGCACTGGCGGGACCGGCGCGTCAGCTGGTCCGAACTGGACACCGCCGTGACCGCCGCCGCGTACGGCCTGGCCGCCGCCGTGCCACCCACCGAACCGGACGCCACGCCGCCGAGAGTCGCGATCGCGCTGCCCAACACCCCCGACTTCGTGATCGGCTGGCTCGGCGCGCTGCGGGCCGGGCTGGTCGCGGTGCCGGTCAATCCCGGCTTCACCGCCCCGGAGCTGCGCCACGTCCTGGCCGACTCCGGGGCATCGCTGCTGATCGGCACCGAGCGGGTCCGCGGCCTCGTCGCCGAGGTGGCCGTCGACCTGCCCGCGCTCACCGCCGTGCACGCCACCCCGCCGAGCGCCGCGCAGCCCGAGCCGAGCCTCCGCCCACACCGGGGTGGCGACGACCTCGCCGTACTGCTCTACACGTCCGGCACCGAGGGCCGCCCGAAGGGCGCGATGCTCTCCCACCGCGCGCTGCTGGCCAACCACGAACAGGTGGACGCGATCGAGCCGCCGGTGGTCGGCCCGGACGACAGGGTGCTGCTGGCCCTGCCGCTGTTCCACGCGTACGGGCTCAACTCCGGGCTCGGCGCGGTCGTCCAGCACGGCGCCGAGGGCGTCCTGCTCGACGACCCCGACCCGACGGCGGGGCTCGCCGAGATCGCCCGGCACCAGGTCAGCGTGCTGGTCGGCGTACCGTCGATGTTCCTCGCCTGGGCCGACGCCGACGCGGTCCGCGCGGCGACCGCGTCCGTGCGGGTGGCCGTGTGCGGCGCGGCACCGCTGGAACCCGCTGTCGCTGCGCGCTTCACCGCGGCGACCGGCCACCCGGTGCACGTCGGGTACGGCCTGACCGAGACCGCGTCGGTGCTCACCTCCACGCTGGTCGGTCCGACGGCCAAGGCCGGCTCGATCGGTCGACCGCTGCCCGGCGTCGAGCTGCGCCTGGTCGGGCCGGACTCCGAGGTCCTGTGGCGCGACGGGCAGGCGGTCCCCGACGACGACGCGGACGAGATGGACATCTCCGACGTCGCACCGGGCACCGACCCGGGGCAGATCGTCGTACGCGGCCCCAACCTCTTCGACGGCTACTGGCCGGACGGCCGTGACGGCCCGGACGCCGACGGCTGGTGGGGTACCGGCGACATCGCGTACGCCGACGCCGACGGTGACCTCTTTCTCGTCGACCGGCTCGGCGAGCTGATCCTGGTGAACGGCTTCAACGTCTATCCGCACGAGGTCGAGCTGGTGCTCGCCGGGCACCCCGGGGTGGCCGAGTCGGCGGTACTGGGTGTGCCGCACCCGCGAACCGGCGAGACTGTGCGGGCGTACGTGGTGCCGGCGCCGGGGCGGCCGGTCACCGGTGAGGAACTGCTCGCACACTGCGCACGGAACCTGGCCCGGTTCAAGTGCCCGACCGCCGTCGAGTTCGTCGACGCACTGCCCCACTCGGCGATCGGCAAGGTACGAAAGACCCAGCTCCGGCCAGCGACCACGGCCGGCCCGCCCGCACCCGCCGACGACGCCCGCACGGAGGTACCCGATGGCCACTGACGCCCGGCTCGCCCTGATCACCCGACCCGGCTGCCACCTGTGCGACGACGCCAAGGCAGCGCTCGACCGGGTGGTGGCGGTCACCGGCGACAAGTGGGTCGAGTGGGACGTCACCGGCGACGAGGGGCTGGAACGCGAGTACGGGGACCGACTGCCGGTGGTGATGCTCGACGGCAAGGAGCACGGCTACTGGCGGGTGGAGGAGGACCGGCTGCTGCGGGACCTGACCACGCCCCAGCTCTGAGGGCCTAGGGTGCTCGGATGACCTCTGCGCACCCCCACCTGGTCTGGGACTGGAACGGCACCCTGCTCAACGACCTCAGCCTGGTGGTGGCCGCCACCAACGCGGCGTTCGCCAGCGTGGGCGGGCCGACGGTCACCGCCGACGAGCACCGGACGCGGTTCCGCCGGCCGATCGCCGACTACTACGCCGAGGTGCTCGGGCAGGCCGTGGACGACGACGCCTTCGGCCGGCTGGACCAGATCTTCCACCAGGCGTACCGCAGCGGATTGACCACCTGCGAACTGGCCGCCGACGCGCGGACCGCGATGGCCGCCTGGAAGGGCAGCCAGAGCCTGCTCTCCATGTGGTTCCACGAGGAGCTGGTGCCCACCGTGCACACGTACGGGTTGACCGGCCACTTCACCCGGGTCGACGGGCTGCGTGCCACGGTCGGCGGCGACCGCAAGGCCGAGTCGCTGCGGCGGCACCTGGCCGAGCTGGGCGTGGACGGCAGCACTGTCGTGCTGATCGGCGACTCGATCGACGACGCGGACGCGGCCCTCGCCGTCGGCGGTCGGGCGGTGCTCTACACCGGGGGGTTCACCGACCCTGCCCGGCTGCGTGCCTCCGGTCACCCGGTGGCCGACACGCTCACCGACGCGGTGGCCCTGGCCGCCCGGGAGGTCAGTTCCGCAGGTAGGTGAGGACCGCCAGCACCCGCCGGTGCTGCTCGGTGTCCGGCGGGAGGGTGAGCTTGGTGAAGATGTTGCGCACGTGCTTCTCCACCGCACCGTCGCTGACCACCAGCGCTCGGGCGATGGCCGTGTTCGACCGACCCTCGGCCATCAGCGCGAGCACCTCCCGCTCACGCGGCGTCAACTCGCGCAGCGGGTCGTCGCGGCGGCGTCGGGCGAAGAGCTGGCCGACCACCTCCGGGTCGAGCACCGTGCCGCCGGCCGCCACCCGGCGCAGCGCGTCCAGGAACTCGTCGATCGCCGCCACCCGGTCCTTGAGCAGGTAGCCGATCCCGCCGCCGGCGCCGCCGGTGGTGGCGAGCAGATCATCGGCGTACGACACCTCGACGTACTGGGAGAGCACCAGGATCGGCGTACGCGGCACCAGTTGACGTGCCTGCACCGCCGCCCGCAGCCCCTCGTCGGTGTGGGTCGGCGGCATCCGCACGTCGACGATCGACACGTCGGGCCGGTGCTCGACCACCGCCTCGACGAGTGCGTCGCCGTCCCCGATGGCAGCCACCACCTCGTGCCCGCTCTCGGTCAGCAGCCGTACCAGCCCCTCCCGGAGCAGGACGGCGTCGTCAGCGATCACAATGCGCATGGCTGTGGTGTCTACCACGTCGGGGTCGCCTTCCGGTGGTCACAGCGGCAGCTCGGTGCGGATCTCGGTGGGGCCGCCGTTCGGGCTGACCACGGTCAGCTCACCGCCGGCCGCCCGGATGCGGTCGGCGATGCCGGCCAGCCCGTGGCCCTTGGCCAGGTGCGCGCCACCCTGCCCGTCGTCGCCCACCCGCACCTGGAGGTGGGTGCCCTGACGGGCCACGACGACCATGGCCTCGGTGGCCCGACTGTGCTTGGCGATGTTGGTCAGCGCCTCGGCCACCACGAAGTACGCGGTGTTCTCCACCGCCGGGTCGAGCCGACCGTCCCGCGTACCGAGCTGCTGGTCGACCTGAAGCTCGATGGGGATGAGCCCGCGGCCGGCGAGCGCGGCCAGCGCGCTGGGCAGACCTCGGTCCACCAGGATCGGTGGGGCGATGCCCCGGGACAGCGCCCGCAGTTCGGCAAGCGTCTCCCGGGTCTGGGTCACCGCCTCGTCGATGGTCCGTCCGGCCTCCTCCGGGTCGGAGGCGAGCTGCATCCGGGCTCGGCTGAGGTCCATCGCCAGCCGGACCAGGCGCTGCTGCGGCCCGTCGTGGATGTCGCGCTCCAGCCGGCGCAGCGCGGACGCCTCGGCGGAGACGGCGGCCCGCTTCTGCTCCTCCAGCACGGTGATCCGGTCCCGCATCTCGGCCACACCGGTCAGCAGGGCCTTGGCGAAGCTGGCCTGGAGCAGCGCACAGCCCCGGACCACGATCGGCAGCGTGATGAGGAAGAACACCCCGATCGCGGTGTTCAGCCCGATCCGGGCGGTGGTCGAGTCGCCCAGGCCGAGGAGTTGCGTCAGATCCTGCTCGCCGTCGGACGGGCGGGGCAGAGCCCAGTCGTACGTCCAGTAGAGCGATTCCACGATCGTGGCGGCCCACCAGGCCATGGTCACCACGAACGTGACCGCTGCCACGATCACCCGCAGGAGTCCATGAGCCAGGTCGAGCCAGGACTGTGCGTCACGCATCGGCAGGAAGATCCGCCGCCAGGCGTTCGCGCCCGGCTCCGGCAGCCGGTAGCGCGGTCGCACCCGGGGCTGCCGGAGCACGGCGGGCAGTCGCAGGCGCTCGATGTCGGCCATCCCGCGTGCGGCGTACAGGGTGCCGCTGAGGATCGGCAGGCCGATCACGGGGACCATCAGGCCGATGCCCAGCGAGAGGCCGACGAGGAGCACGACGAAGCTGGCCACCGCCAGGGGGAGGCCGAGCAGCACGTACCCGGAGTCGACGAAGAGTTGGCGGGGAATACTCCGTGCCAGCGCGTGTCGGTCGCTGGTGGCGGCAACGGCGGTCATGGCAGAAAGGCTAGGCAGTCGCCGCCCCGCCCCCCATCCCGAAGCCCGGTCTCTCCCCAGTAGTGCTACCCCCACCCACCCCCTTCTCCCCGCCCCCCTCTCCGCGCCGATCTTGCAATTGCTGTTGACGATCTGCCCTGACGTGAGCGTTATGCGGCGACAGAAAGTGCAAGATCGCGGGGCGGGGCGGGGCGGGGCGGGGCGGGGCGGGGCAGGCGCGGGCCCGGACGGGCGCGGGATTGGTCAGAGAAGTCGGGATTGAGCAATAATCGCGCGGGCGGTGAGTGCTCAATCGATCTTGTGGAATGGAGGGGCAGGTGGGGTCGTGTCCCGGAGCGGCAAGATCGCGATTTGTGCACGTCTTCACAAGCGCCTACTCTGTAGTTCCGACGCGCCCTGCTAGCACAGCCGGCAACCTCGGTCGCCAGCGGGAGTCCATAAGCGGTCGACCAGCGGAGTTGGCCGAGGATCGCACCGCACGGAGTCTCATGAGTCAGCACCGTCAGTCAGGTGCGCCCGGCCGCGCCGGTGGCGTACCGGCGCTCCCGGATCTTCCCGAGGCGACCGTCGCTCGGCTCCCGGAATACCTGCGCGCGTTGCACAATCTCGCCGACGCAGGGCACGAAACGATCTCCAGTGAAGGTCTCTCGGCGGCTGCGGGGGTCAATTCCGCCAAGCTCCGCAAAGACCTCTCCCACCTCGGTTCGTACGGCACCCGGGGGGTCGGCTACGACGTCGCGCTGCTGATCGAGCAGATCGAGTACGTGCTCGGGCTCACTCAGCGTCGCGCGGTGGCCCTGGTCGGCGTGGGTAATCTCGGTCACGCTCTGGCCGGCTACGACGGGTTCGCCAGCCGGGGCTTCCGGATCGCCGCACTGCTCGACGCCGATCCCTCCCGCGTCGGTGAAGAGATCAACGGCCTGGTTGTCCGGCATGTCGACGAGCTGCCGGCGGTCGCCGCGGAGGAGTCCATCGCGATCGGCGTGATCGCCACCCCGGCCCCCGCCGCCCAGCGGGTCGCCGATCAGCTGGTCGCGGTCGGCGTGACGAGCATCCTCAACTTCGCGCCCTGCGTACTCTCTGTCCCGGAGGGGGTCGACGTGCGCAAGGTCGACCTCGCCATCGAGCTGCAGATCCTGTCCTTCCACGAGCACCGTAAGGCGTCGCTGACCGCGCTGCCCGCCACCGGCGGGTCCGCTCTCACCGCCCTGCCCGGCGGGCTCGCGGCCACCGACACCCAGGAGGCGATCGGCACGTGAAACTGCTCGTCGTCGGCGCGTCCTACCGGACCGCCCCGGTCGCCACGCTGGAGCAGCTGGCCGTGCCCCCCGCCGACCTCACCCGCACCCTGGACCGCCTGGTCGCGCAGCCGTACGTGAGCGAGGCGGCGATCGTCTCCACCTGCAACCGGGTGGAGATCTACGCCGCCGTGTCCGGTTTCCACGGTGGGCTCGGCGACATCTGCGCCGTACTGGCCGAGCAGGCCGACAGCACTCCGGCGGCGCTCGCCAACCACCTGTACGTCCACTACGACACCGCCGCCGTGGACCACGTCTTCCGCGTCGCCACCGGGCTGGACTCGATGGTCGTGGGCGAGGCGCAGATCCTCGGCCAACTGCGGGACGCGTACCACTGGGCCACCGGCGCCGACTCCGCCGGCCGCCTGCTGCACGAGCTGATGCAGCAGGCGCTGCGCGTCGGAAAGCGGGCCCACGCCGAGACCGGCATCGACCGGGCCGGCCAGAGCGTGGTGACCGCCGCGCTGGAGCTGGCGGCCGGGCACCTCGACGGCGACCTCGTCGGCCACCCGGCCCTGGTGATCGGGGCCGGCGCGATGGGTTCGCTCGGGGTGGCCACGCTGTCCCGGCTGGGTGCGGGGCCGCTCACGGTCACCAACCGGGGCGCCGACCGGGCCGTCCGGCTCGCCGAGTCGTACGGGGCGAGTGCCGCGCCGATGACCGAGCTGGCCGCCACGCTCTCCACAGTGGACATCGTAGTGGCCGCCACCGCGTCCACCGAACCGGTCCTCACCCGGGCGGTGGTCACCG
This sequence comes from Micromonospora sp. NPDC049102, assembly GCF_043197485.1. Classification (NCBI taxonomy): domain Bacteria; kingdom Bacillati; phylum Actinomycetota; class Actinomycetes; order Micromonosporales; family Micromonosporaceae; genus Micromonospora; species Micromonospora sp. NPDC049102. Next base: position 266,651 of record NZ_JBICTE010000003.1, read on the forward strand.
CCGCGCTCGCCGAGCGTGACCCGGTCCGGGGCCCGCTGATCCTGCTCGACCTGGCCGTTCCGCGCGACGTCGAGGAGGGCGTCGCCGACCTGCCCGGCGTCGAGGTGATCGACATCGCCCGGATGGCGGCACTGCTCGCCGACGGCCCGGCCGCAGCGGATGCCGCCGCCGTCGAACGGATCGTGCTCGGCGAGGTGGAGGGCTTCCTCACCTGGCTGCGCGGCGCCGACGTGGCACCCACCGTGGCGGCGCTGCGGGGTCGCGCCGACGACGTCGTCGCCGCCGAGCTGCGCCGTCTGGCCCAGCGCCGCCCCGACCTCGGCGACGACCTGCGCGCCGAGGTGGCCCGTACGGTGCACCGGGTGGTGCAACGGCTGCTGCACCAACCCACCGTCAAGGTCCGCCAGCTCGCCGCCGAGCCCGGTGGTGACCAGTACGCGGCGCTGCTGCGTGAGCTCTTCGACCTCGAGGTGCCGCAGACCTCGCCGGTCGACACCGTCCCGGACGTGCTGACTCCCGACCTCGGCATGACGCTCCCGGACACCGCCCCGGTGTCCGGCACCGACGCCACCGAACCGACCCCACCCACCGGAGGTGCGCGTTGACCGCCCCCCTGCGCCTCGGCACCCGGGGCAGCACCCTGGCCATGGCCCAGTCCGGCCACGTCGCCGAGGCGGTGACCGCCGCCACCGGCCGCCAGGTCGAGCTGGTCGAGGTGGTCACCGCGGGCGACCGCTCCAGCGCGCCGGTGCACCGGCTCGGCGTCGGAGTGTTCGTCTCCGCGCTGCGCGACGCGCTGACCGCCGGGACGATCGACTTCGCGGTGCACTCGTACAAGGACCTGCCCACCGCCGCCGCGGGCGGGCTGCACATCGCGGCGGTCCCGGCGCGGCAGGACCCTCGGGACGCGCTGGTCGCCCGCGACGGCCGGACGCTCGCCGAGCTGCCGTCCGGCGCCACGGTGGGCACCGGCGCGCTGCGTCGTATCGCCCAGTTGCAGGCGCTCGGCCTGCAACTGGAGGTCACCCCGATCCGCGGCAACATCGACACCCGCCTGGCGCGGGTGATCGGCCCCGACGCCGACCTCGACGCCGTCGTCCTGGCCCGGGCCGGGCTGGCCCGGATCGGTCGGGTCGACGTGATCACCGAGACGCTGGACCCGATGCTGATGCTGCCCGCGCCCGCCCAGGGCGCGCTGGCCGTGGAGTGCCGGGTCGACGACCAGGACCTGGTCGAGCTGCTCGGAATGCTCGACCACGCACCGTCACGCTCCGCGGTCACTGCGGAACGTGCGTTTCTGGCAACCCTGGAGGCCGGGTGCAGCGCACCCGTCGCCGCCTACGCCGAGCTTGCCGAAGGCGAGACCGGTGATGAGATCTACCTGCGCGGGGCGGTGATCAGTCCGGACGGCACTCGTGACCTCCGGCTGTCCCGCACCGGAACGCCCGCCGACGCAGCGGAGATCGGTAAGGCACTCGCCGCCGAACTCCTCGAACTCGGCGCCGACTCGATCCTCGGCCACGAAGGACACACCGGCCCGGGGACCCAGCAATTTGGGAGCACAGAATGACCCGCACCCGTAAGCCCGTCGGCCGTATCGCGTTCGTCGGGGCGGGCCCCGGCGATCCAGGTCTGCTGACCCGCAGGGCGCACGACGCCCTGGTCGACGCCGACCAGGTGATCTACGACCGGGGAGTCCCGGAGTCGCTGCTCGCCGCCGTCCGGGCCGAGGCCAGGGACGACGCCGAGTTCACCCCGGCCGAAGGTGCGCCGGGAGACGTGGCGAAGGTGTTGATCTCCGCGGCCCGGTCCGGGCTGAACGCGGTGCACCTGGTCGCCGGCGACCCGTTCGGCCACGACTCGGTGGTCAAGGAGGTGCAGGCCGTGGCCCGTACCGCCGCCCACTTCGAGGTGGTGCCCGGTGTCGGCCAGGCCGAGGGTGTGGCCACCTACGCGGGGGTTCCGCTGCCGGGCGTACGTACCGCCGCCGACGTCGAGGACGTCAGCGTGCTGGACTTCGAGGCGCTGGCCGCCGCCGTCGGCCGAGGTTCGCTCGCGCTCGCCGTGGACGCCGGTGACCTCGCCGCCGTCCGGGACGGGCTGCTGGCCGCCGGCGTCGACGGCACCACCGGCGTCGGGGTGACCGGCGACGGCACCGGCGAGACCCAGTACACGACCACGTCGACCGTGGACAGCTTCGTGGCCGCCGCGCTCGGCTTCACCGGCCGGGTGGTGCTCACCGTCGGGGTCGGGGTCGGGCAGCGCGACAAGCTGAGCTGGTGGGAGAACCGCCCGCTGTACGGCTGGAAGGTGCTGGTACCCCGTACCAAGGAGCAGGCGGGTGCGATGAGTGCCCGGCTGCGGGCGTACGGGGCGATCCCGTGCGAGGTGCCGACCATCGCGGTCGAGCCGCCGCGCACCCCGGCCCAGATGGAGCGGGCGGTCAAGGGCCTTGTCGACGGCCGGTACGCCTGGGTGATCTTCACCTCGGTCAACGCCGTACGCGCGGTCTGGGAGAAGTTCGCCGAGCACGGCCTGGACGCCCGGCACTTCGGCGGGGTCAAGATCGCCTGTATCGGCGAGGCGACCGCGGACGCGGTCCGCGCGTTCGGCATCCAGCCGGAGCTGCTCCCCGCCGGGGAACAGTCCTCCGAAGGGCTGCTGGCCGAGTTCTCGCCGCACGACGAGATCCTCGACCCGGTCGGCCGGGTGCTGCTGCCGCGCGCCGACATCGCCACCGAGACGCTCGCCGCCGGGCTCACCGAGCGCGGCTGGGAGGTCGACGACGTGACCGCGTACCGGACGGTGCGGGCTGCGCCGCCGCCGGCCGAGATCCGGGACGCGATCAAGTCGGGCGGGTTCGACGCGGTGCTCTTCACGTCTTCGTCGACCGTGCGGAACCTCGTCGGTATCGCCGGGAAGCCGCACGCGCGCACGGTTGTTGCCGTGATTGGGCCCAAGACGGCGGAGACCGCGACGGAGTTCGGCCTTCGGGTCGACGTCCAGCCGCCGCACGCCTCGGTGCCCGACCTGGTGGAGGCGCTCGCCGCCTACGCCGTCGAGCTGCGCGAGAAGCTGGCCGCCATGCCGGCCAAGCAGCGTCGTGGCTCGAAGGTGCAGGGGCCGACCGCCCTGCGCTTCCGGTAGTCGTCGTTCAGGAGGACCCTTCCATGTCGTACCCCGAGATCCGGCCTCGCCGCCTGCGCCGCACCCCGGCGATCCGCCGGCTGGTGTCCGAGACCCGGGTCGACCCGGCCGAGCTGATCGTGCCGATGTTCGTCAAGGAAGGGTTGTCCGAGCCACGGGCCATCGCGTCGCTCCCGGGGGTGCTTCAGCACTCCCGGGACTCGCTGCGCAAGGCGGCCGCCGAGGCGGTCCAGGCCGGCGTCGGCGGGATCATGCTCTTCGGGGTGCCCGAACGGCGTGACCCGACCGGGTCCGGCGGCATCGACCCGGACGGCATCCTGAACGTCGCCATCCGCGACGTGGTCTCCGAGGTGGGCGGCAGCACCGTCGTCATGAGTGACCTGTGCCTGGACGAGTTCACCTCGCACGGGCACTGCGGGGTGCTCGCCGCCGACGGCGACGTCGACAACGACGCCACCCTGGCCGCGTACGCCGAGATGGCGGTGGCGCAGGCCGCCGCCGGGGTCGACGTGGTCGGGCCGTCCGGGATGATGGACGGCCAGGTCGGCGTGGTACGCCGGGCGCTCGACGCCGCCGGGCACCAGGACGTGGCGGTGCTGGCGTACGCGGTGAAGTACGCCTCGGCGTTCTTCGGCCCGTTCCGGGACGCGGTGGAGTCGGCGCTGGAGGGCGACCGGCGCAGTTACCAACAGGACCCGGCGAACCTGCGCGAGTCGCTGCGCGAGGTGGCGCTCGACGTCGCCGAGGGCGCCGACATGGTGATGGTCAAGCCGGCGCTGCCCTACCTGGACGTGGTGTCGGCGGTCCGGGCCGCCGTGGACGTCCCGGTCGCCGCATACCAGGTCTCCGGCGAGTACGCGACTGTCGAGGCCGCCGCCGCGAACGGCTGGATCGACCGGGAGCGGGTGATGATGGAGACGCTCACCTCGATCAAGCGGGCCGGCGCGCAGATCATCCTCACCTACTGGGCGGTCGAGGCTGCCGGTCTGCTCCGCCAGCGCTACTGAGCGAACGCAGGTGCTCGGGCCCCCAGGCGTGCCCCTGACATCCTTTGCTCTGCTTCAGCGGAGGCAACAGTCAGAGCCTGAAACTGTTGCGCCCGTTGAAGCTGAGCAAAGGACGCGCGCGAGGTGCGGTGCACCCCCGGATGAGCCGGTTCTCCACAGGGTTGTCCAGGACGGCCGGATCGTCCAACCGAACGGCCCACCCTCCGTGGAAATCTGGAGGGTGGGCCGTCAGCGCCAACGATCAGTCGTCGTTGCTGATCGTTCCGGTCGCCAGCGGGTCGGCCAGCCGCAGGCCGGGCACACCGGCCACCAGCAGGGTCAGCTTCTCGTCCGACTCGCGCCTGCGGTCGCCGCGCACGGTCACCGGGAAGGCCACCGACGTCTCACCGGCGGGCAACACCTTGCAACCGGCGTACGCGTCGAAGTCCGAGCCCACCTGCGCTGTGAGACCAACGGTCGCGGCGCAGAGCAGCACCGGCTGCGACAGCGGCCGGGACACGGTGGCGGTGAAGACCATCTGCCGGGTGCCCTGGTCGCCCTCGACGACCGTGGTGTCGGCGACGCTCAGCGACGCCCGGGAGCGGAACCGGGCCACCTGCGGGTCGTGATCGCTGGAACCCCGCGACCCGTCACCGGTGAACTCGGCCGGCCAGTCGGCGTTGACGTGCGCCGCCCGTACCTGCACCAGATCGCCGTAGAGCGCGTCGTTGACGAACAGGTGGTCGAGCGTCTGGGCCTGCCCCTCGAAGCTGTACGAGTAGGCCGAAGCCGGCACGTCCGCGACCAGGGTGTCCCACAGGTTGTGCAGGCCAGCCTCGTACAACGGGGCGAGCTGGTCCGACGGCGTCGGCTGTGCGCCCGTGGCGATGGGGTCGTCCGGCCGGGGGAAGACGTTCAGGTCACCGCCGTAGACGAGGCGGGCCGACTGATCGGCCTCCTCGATGGCGGTGACGATCGCAGCCCCGTAGCGCGCCTGCTCCCGCCGCTGCCCGATCCGGCCGTCCGGACCGGACGAGTAGTGGTTGCTGAGCGCGTACAGAGTGAACCGCTCGGATGAGCCCGGTGCCGCGGCCACGCTGAACTTGCCCAACTGGGGTGCCCGCGTGAAGACGTTGTTCCCGTCCTTGCCGGTCGACGTGTCCACATCGGATGGCAGCACCGCGTTGAGCGCCTTGGGGTTCTGCACGTCGGCATTGCCCGGCAGCCCTGCGGCGCGGTACTGCACGGTCGGCGTCGAGCCCAGCAGAGGGTCGCTCGCCGTCGCAGCCGCCAACGACAGCCGGTCCGTGCGGTACAGGAACGCGGCGGTGATACCGCGGGCGTCCGCGCCGGTCCGGTCGTAGGCAGCGGCGTACGCCGGCCCACCGGCCGCCGCCACCGCGAGCGCCAACTCCTGGATGCTGTCCGGAGCGCCGTCGGCGTTGTCGGTGTCGCCGCAGGCCAGCGCCGCCCCGGAGACCATGCAGATGTCCTGGTCCTCGGCCTCCTGGACGAGGATCAGATCCGGTGCGTGCAGATCCTTCACGATCTGGTCGGCGAGCGACGTCAGGTGCTGGCGGTAGTCGGCCTCGCTGCTCGGCACGTAGTCGAACGGCGGGGTGACACCGGTGCAGCCGGCGTTGCCGGTGAAGTCGCAGCCGTCGAACGGGTCGTCGCGGTAGTCGTACAGGTTCTCGACGTTGTACGTGGCGACCGCGACCTCCTGTGCCCGGTCGGCCGGCTTCGGCGGGTCGTTCTTCGACGGGTCGGCGCCGGCGTCGAACTCGGCCCGCTCGACCTGCACGCCGTACTTCTCGAACGAGTAGTAGACGCCGCCCACCGCGTCCGCGCGCAGCGTGTCGAAGGTGTGCGCCGGCGGGAGCAGCGCGGTGCTGTCACCGGCGGTGGCCTTCACGCCCATGCTGCCGAGCAGCACACGCTGCCCGTTGCCGTCGTCGAAGCGCCGGGTCGGGTCGTTGTCCAGCGGGTGCGAGTCCCGGAAGACCCGCCGGGCGTACGGGTCGGCACGGTCCAGCAGCGGATCGTCGCGGTCGACGACCCACAGCTCCGAGTCCGCCGTGGACGCGAAGACGTCCCGGCCGCTCACCGCGCCACTGCCCGCGCGTACGCGCAGTCGGGCGCCCTCGTGCCGCTCCCACCAGCGTTGCGCATCGGTCAGCTCGACCGGAGGCGCCGCGTCGGTCACCGTGACCGTCGTGTCCACGTCCAGGCCGGTGGCGATCCGGCGGACCAGTGACGCGCCGGAGAGCTGGGTGAAGTTGTAGTACTCCGACACCCGGGCCCGGAGCACCACCTCGTCGCCGACCGTCGGGACGTAGCCGCCGACCAGGGAGGTGAACGCGCCCATGAAGACGAAGATGCCGTCGGAGCTGGTCGGGTCGCCGTCGGTGTCGCCGCTGCGGCTCTCCAGGAAGAAACCGTTCTGCTCCGCCCCGGCCGACGTCCGGGCCAGCGTCCGCTGGGTGATCACGCCCCGGACGTCGTACATCGTGCTGCTCGTGCCGTTGCCGCTCGCCGGTGCGAGCGGTGAGCGGTCGGCGGGGCCGGCCTCGGCGTCGGTGGTCGGGCCCTGCACCTCGCCGACGGTCAGTTCCCGGGTCGCCTGCACGGCCAGCGCGCAGGTGGCGGTGCCACCGCCCGCGTCGGTCGCGGTCACGGTCACGGTGTACGCCCCGGCGGTGAGGTCGGCACTCACGCCGATCGTGGCGCGGGCCGTGCCACCCGCCGCGTCGGCCGGAGTGAACGCGGTACGGGTGATCGAGCCGCTGGCCGGGGCCGGGCTGACCTCGGTCACCGCCAGGTCGACGATCGTGTCGTCCGGGTCAGTGGCGGTGATCTCCCGACTCGTCGCCGTCCCCGACGCGGTGACCAGTGGTCCGCCGCAGGTCACCGTCGCCGGGACGTCGACCGGTCCACCGCCGTCCACGGTGTGCGAGCCGAGCCCGTCGAAGGTGTCGACCGGCAGCCCGGCCCACTGCGCGGCGGGGTCGAACGCGTCCGACGGGTCGGTGTCGCCCGCCGTCACCGAGGGCAGCCGGCGCAGCGTGTTGTCCGCCGTGCTGGCCGTGCCCGTGCCCCACTCGGTGCCCGGGTCGACGCCCACCTGACCGATCGAGTCGAGCACGGTGGTGCCGCGGCGGAGCACGATCGCGTCGTCGCCGTTGAACAGGCTCGCACCGGTGGTCTGGTCGGCCTGGGTGAGGACGGTCGTTGCGGCCGAGGCGCTGGCGAACACGAAAGCGTCCCCGGCGGCGACGGTCCCGGTCAGCGCGATCGTGGTCGCCGTGGTGGAGCCGTTGAAGTAGAGCTGGAGCTGGTAGCCGCCCGCGGTGAGGTCGATGGGAGCGCCGGTGCCGTTGAACAGCTCGATCGCCTTGTTGTTCGACGAGCCTTCGACGTACTCGGAGATGAAGAGGTCGGTGGGCGTAGCGCTGGCCGCGGTGGGTGTGACGCCGAGGGCCGTGACGGTCACTGCGGCGGTGGCGATAGCGAGCGCGGCTGTCGTGCGGCGCGGGCGCATAGGGCCTCCACGATGGGTGGGCGGGGTCAACGCACGTTAAGGGGCGCTGCTGTCCACCGTCCATCCCCTAGTGGACACTTTCGTGAATTTCCTCAGCGTGACGGATCGAGGCGGTGTACCAGCTCAGCGACGTCGACGCTGTATTCGCACCAGTCCCGGTCGGGCCGGTAGCCCAGCTCCGCGTTGACCTTGAGCAGTGCCTCGTTGGCCTGCGCGTTCCAGGTCTGTACCTCGACCAGCTCCGGCTCGGCGGAGCGCAGCTCCAGCAGCATCCGCGCCTTGAGCGCCCGGTCGATGCCGTAACCCCGGTGCTCCTGCGCGACGATCGTGTCGTACTGGTCGGCGCGGGTCGGGTGCTGCGCCGGCACCACCACCTCGGTCAGGCCGGCCACCTCACCGCTCTGCTCGTGCCGGGCCAGCACGATGTACGGCTTCATGCCGCGCCGGTGCAGGGTGTCGAGGCTGTCCCGCAGGCGCTCCGGGTCGTAGGAGCTGGGACGTAGCTCGCCGTCGTCGACGTCACGCACCTCGGCCTTGGCCCGCGCGTACGACTCGATCAGGTCGTCCGGTGGGCCGCCCGGGTAGAACCCCAGCTGGTAGCCGGCGCCGATCCCGGTGGCCATCTCGGTCAACTCGGCCCAGTCCACCGAGGTCAGGTCAAGCACGCTGCGCGTCTCCACGTACTCCCGGGTGAAGCCGAGCGACTCGTAGAAGGCCACCGCCGGCGTGTCGCCGACCACCTCGACCCCGATCGACCGGAAGCCCTCCTGGTAGACCCGGCGGGCCGCCCGCAGGACCAGGTCGCGGCCGAGGCCGCTGCGTCGCGCCGAGGGGTGCACCAGCACCTCGAGCACCCCGATGTCACCGAGCAGGAGCACGTGGACCTGCCCGAGGACGGCGCCTACCTCGCCTGCGGCGGTCGGCTCGGCCTGGGCGAGCCAGGAGATCCGCCGCTCACCGGGCATCACCTCGGCCAGATACTCCCGCAGGGAGGTCTCCCGCCACGGCGGGTCCTGCGGCAGATCGGCCGCCAGCACCGCGTTCAGCGTGGTCAACAGCGACGCGATCTCGGCGGAGGACGCGGTCCTGGGGTCCCACTCGCGCACCATCACCTGTCTAGCTTGCCGCTAACGGCTGCTCGGCGGAAGTGCCCGGTCCTCCAATGTACGCGGACGATCACATTACGGGCGGCTGGCCCGTCCGTACCGGTCAGCGGTGTCGTAGACGGCCTTGGCGTACCGCCGCACGTCGTTGTACGACAGGATCGCGTTCCACCAGTCGCCGGGGATGCTGAGGTTGCGGCCACCCTTGCAGAGGTAGTTGCCGGCCGCCAGCGCCGCGTCGTCCAGGTCGTGCGGGTCCTTGACCCCGTCCTGGTCGGCGTCGGCGCCGATCTCCTGCCAGGTCGTCGGGATGAACTGCATCGGCCCGATCGCCCGGTCGTAGGTGCTGTCGTTGTCGAGCGCCCCGCGGTCGGTGTCGATGATCCGCATCCGGCCGCCGTTACCGTCCAGCGGCAACCCGATGATCTGGGGCAGGGCTTTGCCGTCGGACCCCAGCCGCGCGCCGTTGGCCGAACCGTGCCCGGACTCGACCTGACCGATCGCGGCCAACGTCGTCCAGCTCAAGGCGCAGCTCCGGTTGGTCTGGGCGAGCATCAGCTCCGCGTACCCGTACGCCTGCATGGCGGCCGGCGGGATGCCCACCCTGGCACCGACCTGCTGCGCCCAACCGGCCAGGGCGTCCGACGGACGACCGCCGAGGGTGGGCGCGACGGCCGGCCCGGTCGGCATGCCACCGGTCGGGAACGCCCCGGTGGGCAGCGCGCCGGTCGGCACCGCGCCCGTCGGCACCGCCCCGCTGGGCAGCGGACCGGTCGGCCGTGGGTCGAGCGGCAACGCCGGTGGCACGGCCACGGTCGGCGCGGCCGTGGCGTCGACGGCCACCGGCTTGGACCCGCGAATCGTCGCCGGGACGAGCAGCGCTCCCGCGGCGGCGGTCGCCGCGACCAGGGCCAGCAGGAAGACCCCGGGGACGGTGAGCCGACCGCTGGGCCGGCGGGACCACTCCCGGGTCGCCCGGGCGGCGGTCACCGCGGCCTGACGTGGCGGCGGCAGACGCACGGCGTGCGCGAACGGCACGCGCCGCCGCCGACCAGGCGTGATCACCGGTACGACGGCGACGCCGTCCACCTTGGTCGCCGTCAGGTCGGTGGGGCTGGCGCCCGCCGCGACTGTCCCGTCGCCGGTGTCCGTGCCGCCGGTGTCCGCAGTTGCGGTGTCCGTGTCGCCGCTGTCGGCAGTGGGGGTGTCCGCGGTGGCGGCATCGTCCGGCTGGTCGCCGGTGGCGGCATCCTTCGGCTGGTCGGCGGCCCGGGCGTCGCCGTTCGCGGGGTCGGCAGTCGTGGTGGCGTCGGCTGGCGTCGGTGTCGCCGTCCTCGGGTCGGTCGTGCCGCTGCGCAGCCAGGGCCGGCGCGGGCGAGGGATTGCTGCGGACACCGGATCGGGCGCGGCGCCCGACTCTGCAAGCGGCCCGTCCAGCGGCGCGGCCGGTCGAAGCGGTTGCACACGCGTCTTGTCCTCGCCGTCCACCACCCGTCGAGTATCACTCATGTCCCGACAGGCGTCAGGTCCACGTACCCTGGTGGCATGCCCCGGTACGAGTTCCGCTGCCGCGCCTGCGGCGACACTTTCGAGGTCAACCGCCCGATGGCGCAGGCCGGAGCGCCGGCCACCTGCCCGCAGGGTCACGCCGACACGGTCAAGCTGCTCTCGGCGGTGTCGGTCACCGGTCGCGGCGCCGGTGGCACGCCGACGCCGGCCGGCGGCGGTTGCTGTGGTGGCGCCTGCGGCTGCTGATCCGGCGGTTTCGGCGGCAGACTCGTGGATCGGCCTTGCCGGGACTGGGTTCGAGTGGCACCTTGAGGCGGCACCTGCCCGGCCGTTCTCACGATGCGTGACCGCTCGGACTCAGGCAGCATGAACCCGACGTCACGGGCGGAGGTTCCTCGCATGTCGCCACGGATCCAGCTCCCGAGCGGTTGGGTGACCTTCGTGTTCACCGACATCGAGGGCTCGACCCGGCTGGCTCAGTTGCTCGGTGCGGACTACCGCCCGGTGCTCGCCGAGCATCGGCGGTTGCTGCGTCGGACCCTGGCCGCCACCGGTGGTGCCGAACTGTTGACCGAAGGCGACTCGTTCTTCCTGGCCTTCGACGACGCGGCGGCGGCACTGACGGCCTGCCTGACCGCCCAGCGGGCGCTGGCGAACCACGACTGGCCGACCGAGGAGGCCGCACCCCGGGTGCGGATGGGCCTGCACACCGGCTACGCCGAGCCCCGCGACGGGGAGTACGCCAGTCCCGAGGTGCACCGGGCCGCGCGGGTGGCGGCGGCCGCACACGGGGGCCAGGTGCTCTGTTCGGCGTCGACGGCCCGCCGGGCCGACCCGCTGCCACCGGGCGCCACCCTGCTGGACCTGGGCCTGCACCGGTTGCGTGGCTTCGACGACCGGGAGCGGCTGTTCCAACTTGTCGCCCCCGGCCTGGAGCGGCAGTTCCCCCGCCCGCGTACCGCCGACGCGGTGACGCACAACCTGCCCACCCAGGTGACCTCGTTCGTCGGGCGTCAGGTCGAGCGCGCCGAGCTGAGTCAACTGGTCGAGCAGCACCGGCTGGTGACGGTGCTGGGCGCGGGCGGCGCGGGCAAGACCCGACTCGCCGTGGAGTTGGCCGCTGGAGTTGTCGAGGCGTACCCCGACGGGGTCTGGTTCGTCGACATCGCCTCGGTGACCGACCCGGGGTTGGTGGCTTTCGCGATCGCCGCGGTCCTGGGGCTGCGGCCCGAGCCGGGTCGCCCGATGCTGGACACGCTCGTCGAGTACGCGGCGGCTCGGCGGATGCTGGTCGTGCTGGACACCTGCGACACGCAACCGGCGGCCTGCGGCGAGGTCATCTCGCGGCTGCTCTCCGGCGGGGGCGGCGTGCGGGTGCTGGCGACCAGTCGCGAGTCGTTCAGCCTGCCCGGCGAGGTGGTGTGGCGCATCCCGCCGCTCTCGGTCGACAGACGTGCCGACGGCGCGGAGAGCGACGCGGTGGCGCTGCTGCTGGACCGTACGGCGGCGGCGCGTGGCGGCCGGCAGCCGGAGCCCGCCGAGTCGGCCGATCTGCGGCGGGTGGTGCGGCGGTTGGACGGGCTGCCGCTCGCCATCGAGTTGGCGGCCGCCCGGCTGCGGGTGCTCTCCGTGGGTCAGCTCGCCGAGCGGCTGGACGACGTCCTCGGCACGCTGGACGCCGGCCGGGAGGACCCGGAGCCACCGCCGGTGGAGCGGGGCTGGTCCGGCAACCAACAGGACACCGTGGACCTGGTCGCGGCGGCGATCGGTACGCCGCCGCCCACCGCGGCGAGCAGGGCCGTGCAGCGGTCGGCCACCGAACGGCACCTGACCATGCAGGCCACCGTGACCTGGTCGTACCGGACGTTGGGGCCGCGGGCCGCGCGGCTGCTGCGCTGGATGGCGGTCTTCGCCGGGCCGGTGGACCTGCCCACCGTCGAGTGGCTGCAGGGCGACGACCCGCTGGATCCACTGTCGGTGCTGGTGGACAAGTCGATGGTGTTGGCCGAGCCGCGTGCCGCCGGCAGCTCGTACCGGATGCTCGACCCGATCCGGGCGTACGCGGCGCGGCGGCTGGCCGAGGCGGGGGAGGAGCAGGCCGCCCGGGACCGGCATGCGGCGTGGTCGGCGCACGCGCTGGAGCGGGCCCACCTGGGGCCGGACGGGCGGCCGGTGACGCTGTCGCTCTACACCCTCGATCCGCTGGCCGACGAGCTGCGGGCCGCCCTGCGGTGGTGTGCCACCGGCGGCAGCGCCCGCGCCGGTCTCCGTCTGGCTGGCGGGCTGGACCAGTGGTGGCGCGAGCGCGGGCTGGCGCGGGAGGGCCGGCTCTGGCTGTTCCGGCTGTACGGGCGGATCGCCGAGACCGGCGAGCGAATTCCGGACGCGGAGCTGGCGGCGGCGTACCACATGCACTCGCTGCACGCCGGCGCCGACGGCGAGTTCGCGGAGGAGCTGCGCTACTCGCAGCGGGCGGAGGCCGCCGCCCGGCAGGCCGGTGACGCTGGTCTGCTGGCCCGGGTGCTCGCCGGCCGGGCCGCGCCCCTTGTGGACATGGGTCAGTTCTTCGAGGCCGAGCGGGTCTGTCGGGAGGTCATCGACTGGGCGCACGGGCAGGAGGTGGTCGGCGAGGCGCTGTTCGCGGTCTTCAGCCTTGCCGAGCTGCTGTGGCGGCGGGGCGCGCTGGGGGAGGCGGCGGACCTGCTGGGAGCGGCCCGTCCGGTGGAGGCCGCCCGTCCGATCGAGCGGGGGCGGCGTTCGGTGGACATGCTGCTCGGGATGGTCGCCCTGGCCCGGGGTGACGTGATCGCCGCGCACGAGCACCTGCTGGTGGCGCTGCGCTCACGGATGGGGCACGGCTACCACGGCCGGGCCTGCGACACCCTGAACGCCATTGCCGTGCGGTGTGCGCTCGGCGGGGACCGGGTGACGGCCGGGCGGCTGTTCGGCGCGGCGCAGGCCACCCGGGCAAGCATGCGGGCGACCCCGGGGATCTACGGCGGCTACTGGGCTGACCAGCAGGCCGAGTTGCGTTCGCTGATGGGCGACGCGGCGTTCGACGACGCGTACGCCGAGGGTGCCGAGTTGAGCCTGGACGAGGCGGTGGCGCTCGCACTCGACGTGGAACATCCGGATCTGGCAGCGGACTCGACCCGCTTCAGCACCGAACTGTCCCAACCCACCCAGTCCCAACACCCAGCAACAAAAACCGAACACGCCTAACCCCGCCCCCCTAACCCCGCCCCCCTAACCCCGCCCCTCTGGTGGGTCGATCATGAAGTTATTGCCACGACACGCCGCGCCGACGGGCAATAACTTCATGATCAACGGGGTGGGGTGGGTGGGGTGGGTGGGGTTGAGCCTTCAGGCGGGCGGCTCGGTCTATGTCGGCCTGCTTGACTGCGGCTACCGAGCCGAAGATGTGGACCGCCTGGTAGTACGTCCAGGCCAGGCTGTGGCAGGCCGGGCGGACGACGGTGTTGTACGTGGCGCAGACCCGCTTCAGGTCCGCGTAGAAGGCGTTGTCCAGGCGGGCCTTGTTGGCGGAGAACTGGCCGACGGCCTTGTAGTTGCGGTAGCCGAAGTCGTGTCGGTAGCAGCCCAGGTTGAAGGTGAAGCCGAGCGGGTTGTCCGGGCTGGACGAGCAGTAGTCGGTGGACCAGACGAAGTTGTACTCGGCCCAGGGCGCCCGGTTGACGCGAGCGCTGTTCCAGGAGTTGTAGCTGGACGCGCTGGTCTGGGTCCAACTCGACAGCACGGACAGCTTCCGTGCGGGGGTGACGGCGGCGGCGGGGGAGGCGATGGCGAGGGTGGCGAGCAGCGCGAGCGCGCCCGAGCTGAACAGGGTGGCGAGACGTCGGGGCACGGGTTACCTCCGCGGGGTATGCGGTGGGACGGAAGTTGCCGGCGGGTCACCGGATGTCGACAAGTTTCGATCAACTGATCAGCTTGCCGGTATGCGCCGCGCGAACTATCGGTGACATACGCCGAAACAGACGAATGCCCCGGGCGCGCGGGCACCCGGGGCATTCGGCGGAGCTGGTCAGCGCAGGAGGAAGGCGGGCGGGCCGGCCGGGCTCTCGTTGGCCGTCCGGTCCAGCGCGGTCAGCCGGTACGTGTAGCGCCGACCGGGCTCGACCGACGTGTCCACCCAGGACCGGGTGTCGCCGGGGGTGGCCCGGACGGTGTCGACCAGGTGGGTAGCGTCGGAGGTGGCGCACCGCCCGGGCAGCGTGGTGCCGTCGAACCGGTAGATCGCGTACGACGTCGCCGTGCCGAGCGGACCCCTGCCGTCGGCGGGCTGACGCCAGGTCAGCCGCACTCCGTCGGCCTCCCGGGTGACCCTGGTGACGACCGGCGGCAGCAGCGGCTTCGCCGGCAGGTGCGGCATGGCCGGCACGAGGGCCAGGCGCGAGTAGTGCTCGGCCGCGTAGATGTCGGTGGCGCCGAGCCGGTTGGCCCGTACCTGGACGGCGGAGAAGTGCACGTTGCCCTGTACCTCGGGGTACGACCGGTGGAGCGTCAGGTGGTCGGACAGCTCACGCGGGTTCTGCCAGTACGGCCCGTACGCCGGATCGCCGCTCTTGTAGTCGGCCTGGCCGATGTAGAGCTGCACCCGGGTGCCGCGTACCGTCTCGGCCCACCACGGCACGAGTCGCGCGTAGTCGGCCGCCGGGTACTGGCCGATGTACCAGTAGAGCTGCGGCACGACGTAGTCGATCCACTCCTCTTTGATCCACTTGCGGGTGTCGGCCGAGATGATGTCGTACGACTGGCTGCCGGTGGTGTCCGAGCCGAGCGGGTCTGCGGTCTTGTTACGCCAGATGCCGAAGGGGCTGACACCGAACTTCACCCACGGCTTCGCCGCCTTGATCCTGCCGCTCATTTCCTGGATCAGCAGGTTGATGTTGTCCCGCCGCCAGTCGGCCCGGTCGGTGAAACCCCGGTTGTACGCCGCGAACGTGGCGTCGTCGGGCACCTGGTAAGTGCCGCTGGGGTAGGGGTAGAAGTAGTCGTCGAAGTGGACGCCGTCGATGTCGTACTTCGTGACCGCGTCCATCATCGCGGTCTGGACGAACTCGCGGACCTCGGGAATTCCGGGGTTGTAGTAGAGCCGGCTGCCGGCCACGCCGGCCGGCGGGTAGGCGAAGGTCCAGTCGGGGTGCCGTCGGGCGGGGTGCCCGGGGGCGAGCTGGTCGAGGTCGGCGCCGGCGCCACCGGGGGCCGGCATGGAGACGCGGTACGGGTTGAACCAGGCGTGGAATTCGAGGTTGCGCCTGTGCGACTCGTCGACCAGGAAGGCCAGCGGGTCCCAGCCGGGGTCCTGGCCGCGCACGCCGGTCAGGTACTCCGACCACGGCTCGTACGGCGAGGGCCAGAGCGCGTCGGCGGTGGGCCGGACCTGTACGACCACGGCGTTGTGGTTGAGTCGTTCGGCCAGGTCGAGCAGTTCCCGGTACTCGGCCTGCTGGGCGGCGATCCGGTCCGGGCTGGTCTGGGACGCCTTGCTGGGCCAGTCGATGTTGACCACCGAAGAGATCCACATCGCCCGGAACTGCCGCTTGGGGGTGGCCGGGTCCGTGGCGCAGGTGGTGGTGCCGGTGGTGTCGACCGCGCCGGGGGTGGCGCTCGCGGGGGTGACGGCGACGAACGTGCCGAGTAGGGCTGTGACCAGCCCGGCGACTCCGAGTCGGGTGGCTTTCATGCGGTGTGTCCCTTCGGTGGGGCTCCCGGATGTTTGCGCGGTGCGCGGCAAGATTCGCCGCCGATGTCCTTGTTCCTGGTAGGAAATTTTCACACTCTGGCAATCGCCGCAAGAGTTCGTGGTTGACCGATCCCTCCGCTGGGTAGCAACGCCGGTCACCGGCCGCCACCGTGGTGGTCGCACGGTGGGAGGGGTGAGCGCATGTCCGTGTTGCGAACCAAACCGATCAAGGACGTCATGGCCCAGGGCGACGCCGACGGCAGCGACGGCAGGTTAGGGCTGAAGAGACGACTCGGTGCCCTCGACCTCACCGGCTTCGGCATCGGCATCGTGATCGGCACCGGCATCTTCACGCTCACCGGCATCGAGGCGCGCGACAGCGCCGGACCGGGTGTGGTGATCTCCTTCGCCATCGCCGGCGTGGTGGCCCTGCTCGCCGCCCTCTGCTACGCCGAGCTGGCCTCCAGCGTGCCGACCGCCGGCAGCGCCTACACCTACGCGTACGCGACGATGGGCGAGATCGTCGCCTGGATCATCGGCTGGGACCTGCTCCTGGAGTTCGCGCTCGGCGCGGCCGTGGTGGCCCGCGGCTGGTCCGGCTACCTGGCCGAACTGCTCGACCTGCCGACCCGGTGGTTCGGTGAGGAGGGCAGCGTCGTCAACGTGGGCGCCATCGCCATCGTGCTGATCCTGGGCGTCGTCGCGATCGTCGGCATCCGGGAATCCGCCCGGATCACCAACCTGCTGGTGCTGGTCAAGGTGGCGATCTGCGTCTTCGTGGTGGTCGCCGGCCTGTTCTTCGTCAAGGCCGCCAACCTCACCCCGTTCATCCCGCCGGCCGAGCCCGCCGGCAGTGGCGACGACGGCATCAAGCAGCCGGTGACGCAGGCGCTCTTCGGGTTGGAGCCGTCGGTGTTCGGCTTCGTCGGAGTGCTCAGCGCCGCGGCGGTGGTCTTCTTCGCGTACACCGGCTTCGAGGCCGTCGCCAACCTGGGCGAGGAGACGCGCAAGCCCAAGCGGGACCTCACCCTGGGCCTGCTCGGCACGCTGCTGATCTCCACCGTGCTCTACATCGGCGTATCGCTGGTGGTCGTCGGCATGGTGCCGTACACCGAGATCGACCGGGGTGCCCCGATCGCCTCGGCGTTCGAGTCGGTCGGCGCCGGCTGGGCGGCGACGCTCGTCTCCATCGCCGCGGTCGCCGGCCTGACCAGCGTCATCCTGGTCGACCTGGTGGCGATGGGCCGGATCGGCTTCGCCATCGCCCGGGACGGCCTGATTCCGCCCTCGATCGCGGCCGTGCACCCGCGCTGGGGCACCCCGTACCGGATCTCCGCGATCATGACGGTGGCGGTCGCGCTGCTGGCCGGCTTCCTGCCGCTATCCGCCCTGGCCGACCTGGTCAGCATCGGCGCGCTCTGTGCGTTCGTGCTGGTCTCGATCGCGGTGCCGATCCTGCGCCGCAAGCGCCCGGACCTGGAGCGGCCGTTCCGGGTGCCGTTCTCGCCCGTGCTGCCGGTCGTGTCCGCGCTGGCCTGCTTCTACCTGATGCTCAACCTGTCGGTGGAGACCTGGCTGCGGTTCCTCGCCTGGATGCTGCTCGGCGCGGTCATCTACTTCGGCTACGGCTACCGCCGCAACCGGCTGGCCCAGCACGAGCCCGCCGTCGCCCCGGCGCCACGCGAGCCGAGCGCCTGACCGGCTCGACGCCGGCCTCGTCGGCCCAGGTCATGAACTCGTGCAGGCCGAACGCGTTGGTCTCGATCGTCTTCCACGCCAGGTCGAGGCGGCGCGGCCGGTCGCCGACCGGGCCGACGCCGTCCTCCCAGCGGGAGCCGGAGACGAAGTTGCCGCCGGGGTAGCGGACCACCGAGACGCCCAGGGCCGGATCGATCGTCAACTGCGCGGTCCACGACGTCCCCCGTTTGTGCAACGTTGTAGGCAACGTTGTAAAGAGCTGGTGACGAGGTATGGTGCGCTGGGTTACATCGGGGAGGTTGCGGGGTGCGACACAGGCTCAAGGACGTGGCCGAGCGGGCCGGCGTCTCGGTGAAGACCGTCTCGAACGTGGTGAACGGCTACGTGCACGTACGTCCGGACACCCGGGCCCGTGTCGAGGAGGCCATCGCCGAGCTGAACTACCGGCCCAACCTCTCCGCCCGCCACCTGCGCAAGGGGCGTACCGGAGTGATCGCCCTGGCCGTGCCGGAACTGGACATCCCGTACTTCGCCGAACTCGCCCGTCACGTCGTCACCGCCGCCGCCGAGTACGGCTGGACCGTGCTCATCGACCAGACCGGTGGGCGGCGCGAGCAGGAGCGAGTGGTCGCCTCCGGCATCACCGACCACCTGATCGACGGGCTCATCTTCAGCCCGCTGGCGCTCACGGCCGAGGATCTGGCCAGCCTCGACGGCACCCCGATGGTGCTACTCGGCGAGCGTGTCGACCACGGGCCCGCCGACCGTGTGGTGATCGACAACGTCACCGCCGCCCGGGAGATCACCGAGCACCTGATCCAGCTCGGCCACCGCCGGATCGCCGCGATCGGCTCGCAGCGCACCGACGAGGGTGCCAGCGCCCGCCTGCGTCTGGCGGGCTACGTCGAGGCGCTGCGCGCCGCCGGCCTGGCCTACGACGAAACCCTCGTGGCGCCCGCGACGGCCTGGCACCGCGGCGACGGCGCGGCCGCGATGCGCGGCCTGCTCACCACTGGGGTACGCGCCGACGCAGTCTTCTGCTTCAACGACACGTTGGCCCTGGGTGCCCTGCGTGCCCTGCACGAGGCCGGCCTGCGCGTGCCCGAGGACGTGGCGGTGGTCGGCTTCGACGACATCGAGGACGGCCGGTTCTCGGTCCCCACGCTGAGCACCGTCGCCCCGGACAAGGAGCAGATCGCCCGGCTGGCCGTCGAACTCCTCGCCAGTCGCCTGGACGGTGACCGCAGCGCCCCCGCCCGCGCGCTCAAGGCGCCCTACCACCTGGAACTACGCGAATCCACCAGGGCCTAGTCGAAGAAGCGGGCCAGGTGGGAGTTCGGGGCCGGCTCGGCATCCGCCGGGAGGGGCGTCAGGTCGGCGAAGATCGACGCGCCGTCGCACCCGGCGTGCAGCGGGTACCACCGTGGGGTGCCCGGCGGCCGGAGCTGGCAGATCCCCTTGAACGTCTGCACGTCCATCAGGCGGACGTGGGTCGGG
Organism: Micromonospora sp. NPDC049102; assembly: GCF_043197485.1. Lineage (NCBI taxonomy): Bacteria > Bacillati > Actinomycetota > Actinomycetes > Micromonosporales > Micromonosporaceae > Micromonospora > Micromonospora sp. NPDC049102. Next base: position 285,836 of record NZ_JBICTE010000003.1, read on the forward strand.
TCGGCCACCGCGTTGACGTGGCCCCACCAGGGGCTCATGACGTGCAGGACACCACCCGGTCGGAGCACCCGGTGACACTCGTCGACCAGGGGCAGGAAGTCGATCAGGTGCTCCAGGATGTGCACCGCGAACAGGACGTCCACCGAGTTGTCGGCCAGCGGCAACGAGCCGGAGAGGTCCGCCACCGCGTCCACTCCGGGCGCGGGATAGATGTCCAGCCCGAGGTTGCCCGTCCACTGCTTGGTCGGGCCGCAGCCGAGGTCCACCACGACCGGCGCCCGTCCGCCGACGCCGACCTTGCACCAGACGCCGTAGACGCCGGCCAGCCGCCCCACCAGTTCGCGCACCCGCCGGAGGTCCGCAGGCTCGGCGACCTCCCCGCTCAGGTGGGCGACCCCTCGGTCGAACCGCACCTCGACCGCGAGGTCGCGCAGGCGATCGTCGTGCCGGACCTGGTCCGCCCACGCGAGCGCGAGGGACTCGTCGATCAACCGCAGCCGTTCGGCCGAGGGCGGAGTCTGTGCCAAAGCGACCATTCGGGCCACCTCCCGTCGCGCGTTACCCGCATCCGCGCCCGGTATTCCCCTCTTCGCCTTCGCGCGACTGCCGACGGGTGTGTCGGCACGTCCGAGGCGCCTCCCGGTTGAGCGTGATGACCCTGTGGCATCAAGATGCCGCACAGTCATCACGCTCATGGGAGTGCCGCCCGCCGGTCCGGTGCCCTGGAGATCAGCCCGACAGCGTCCGGCGGCCGCCGCGCATCCGTTGGCGGGGCGGGGGATCGGCGGGCTTCGGCCGCGCGGTGTCGCCGTACGGCGTCACGTCCACCATCGAGCCGTCCGGGCCGTACCAGACGAAGACGACCTCCCAGCCGAGGTCGTTGGTCGCTGCCTGGCGGCGGCGGACCAGCAGGGCGTACTCCCACTTGAGCATGGCGTCATTCTCACCCCGCGCCGGCCCGCGGACCTGCATCAATCCTCGGCGATCCGCCCGCCGTCGACCCGCAGCCGCCGGTTGGTCTCGATGGCGGCCAGCATCCGCCGGTCATGGGTGACCAGCAGCAGCGTTCCGGGGTAGCTGGCCAGCGCCGATTCGAGCTGTTCGATGGCGGGCAGGTCGAGGTGGTTGGTGGGCTCGTCCAGCACCAGCAGGTTGACCCCGCGCCCCTGGAGCAGGGCCAGCGCCGCGCGCGTCCGCTCGCCCGGTGACAGGGTCGCCGCCGGCCGCGGAACGTGCGCCGCGCGCAGGCCGAACTTGGCCAGCAACGTCCGCGCGTCCGCCGGCGACATCTGCGGTACGGCCGCCTGGAACGCGTCGATCAGCGGTACGTCACCGAGGAACAGTCCTCGGGCCTGGTCCACCTCGCCGACCACCACGCCCGGCCCGAGCGATGCGGTGCCCTCGTCCAGCGGCAGCCGCCCCAGCAGCGCGGCCAGGAGGGTGGACTTGCCCGAGCCGTTCGCCCCGGTCACCGCCACCCGGTCCGCCCAGTCGATCTGGAGGTTGACCGGCCCGAGGGTGAAGCCTCCCCGACGTACCACCGCGTGTCGGAGCGTGGCCACGACGGCACCGGCGCGGGGCGCGGCGGCGATCTCCATCCGCAGTTCCCACTCCTTGCGGGGTTCCTCGACCACCTCGAGGCGTTCGATCAGCCGATCGGTCTGCTTGGCCTTGGCGGCCTGCTTCTCGCTCGACTCGGCTCGCAACTTGCGGCCGATCTTGTCGTTGTCCGTGGCCTTGCGGCGGGCGTTCTTCACGCCCTTCTCCATCCAGCCCCGCTGCGTGCGGGCCCGCGCCTCCAGGCCCGCCTTCGTGTCGGCGTACTCCTCGAAGTCCGCGCGGGCGTGCCGCCGCGCGACCTCGCGCTCCTCCAGATAGGCCGCGTAGCCGCCGCCGTAGTGGTTGACCTGCTGCTGCGGCAGGTCCAGCTCCACCACCCGGGTCACCGTGCGGGTCAGGAACTCCCGGTCGTGGCTGACCAGCACCGTGCCGGCACGCAGCCCGGTGACGAACTCCTCCAGCCGATCCAACCCGGCCAGGTCCAGGTCGTTCGTCGGCTCGTCGAGCAGGAACACGTCGTACCGGCTGAGCAGCAGCGACGCCAGCCCGGCCCGGGCCGCCTGGCCGCCGGAGAGGCCGGTCATCGGGTGGTCCAGGTCGACAGCGAGTCCCAGGTCGGCGCTCACCTGCTCGGCGCGTTCGTCCAGGTCCGCGCCGCCGAGGGCGAGCCAGCGCTCCAATGCGTCGCCGTACGCGTCGTCGGCGCCGGCCGCTCCCGCGGTGAGCGCCTCGGTCGCCGCGTCCAGCGCCGCCTGCGCGGCGGTCACCCCGGTCCGGCGGGCCAGGAAGTCACGCACCGTCTCGCCCGGTCGCCGCTCCGGCTCCTGCGGCAGGTGCCCGACGCTCGCCGTGGGCGGGCTGAGCCGCACAGTGCCGGCCTCGACCGGCAACAACCCGGCGAGGGTACGCAGCAGCGTCGACTTCCCGGCGCCGTTCGGCCCGACCAGGCCGACCACGTCGCCCGGGGCGACGACCAGGTCCAGTCCGGCGAAGAGTGGGCGGTCGCCGTGCCCGGCGGCCAGGTCCTTGACGATCATCGTGGCGCTCATCAGGACGGCAGCCTATCCGGCCGCCCGCATGAGACCCGCCCCCAGCGGGCAGACTCCATGACGTGGTGACCACACTGGCGATCGACTGCGGTGGCGGCGGCATCAAGGCGTCGGTCCTCGACGAGGCCGGCACGATGCGCGCCCGACCGTTGCGGGTGCCGACCCCGTACCCGCTGCCTCCCGCCCTGTTCGTGCGGACCCTGCTGGACCTCGGTGGGCGGCTGCCCACGGCCGACCGGCTGACCGTCGGTGTCCCCGGGATGATCCGGCACGGCGTGGTGGTGGCCACCCCGCACTACGTCACCCGCAGCGGACCCCGGTCCCGGGTCGACCCGGACCTGCTGGCCGAGTGGTCCGGCTGGGACGCGCGCGGTGCGCTGGCCGACGCGTTCGGGGTGCCGGCGCTGGTGCTCAACGACGCTGAGGTGCATGGGGCCGGTGTGGTGGCGGGTACCGGTTGTGAACTGGTGTTGACGCTGGGGACGGGGCTGGGCAGCGCTCTCTTCGACGGGGGAGTCCTCGCGCCGCACCTGGAGCTGTCGCACGCGCCGGTGCGGTGGGGCACCACCTACGACACGTACGTGGGCGAGCCGGAGCGTCGCCGACTGGGCGACGCCTTCTGGTCCCGCCGCATCCGGCAGGTCGTGGACGGGCTGCGCCCGGTGTTCCGGTGGGACCGGCTCTACCTGGGCGGGGGCAACTCGCGGCTGATCCGACCGGAGCAGCTGGCCCGGATGGGCGACGACGTGGTGGTGGTGCCGAACACAGCCGGGATCGTCGGCGGTGTACGCGCCTGGGAGCTGTCCGCCGGGCGCCGGGACGCCCGAGCCTGACCCTATTTCGACCTGGGGAACAGTCGCCAAACGCCGAGTGTTGTGCCAGCGTCGGAACAGGTGACGGCGCGACCCGAGGAGGTGGGCAGATGGATCTTCTGGCGGACTACCGACGGGCGACCATGTTCTTCGAAACCGGTGACCCGAGCGGAGCGGCCCGACTGCTGGAGCCGATCGTGGACGCCGAGCCCGGCAACGCGGCCGTCCGGCAGTTGCTGGCCCGGGCGTACTTCCAGTCGGCCCAGCTCAACCGGGCCGAGGAACAGTTGCGGGAGCTGGTCGACCGGGACCCGAGCGACCACTACGCGCACCACGTGCTGGGACGGACGCTGGAACGGCTCAACCGGCACACCGACGCGCTGCGGCACCTGCGGATCGCCGCGGCGATGTACGCGACCAACAACGACTACCGGATCGCCCTGCAACGGGTCGAGACCCGCGTGGGCGGCACGCGCTGAGCGTGGAACGGCGACGTGGCAGGGGCGGTCCTCCGGGGCCGCCCCTCCGTCGTCCGGTGGGTTTGCCGCCGGACATGCCTAGGATGGCGGACATGGGACCTGACCGGCCGGGGGCTGCGGCATGAAGCTCAAGCTGGACCTGCACGAGATCTTCAACAAGGGGCAGGACATCGACCGCGCGCTGCGCGGAATCATGGACGAGGCGGTTACGAAGAAGGCCACCCTCGTCGAGATCATTCCGGGCAAGGGGTCGGGTCAGCTCAAGAAGCGGGTGCTGCGGTTCCTCGACCAGAAGGATGTCAAGCAGCTCTACCACCGGGTGGAGAAGGACTCGAAGAATTTCGGCCGCCTCTTCGTGCACTTCCGCTGGAAGTAGCAACGCGAAGGGCGCTGGCCATCCGCTGTGGCTGCCCGCCGGTGTCGATGTGCTGTGGAGCGGTATACCTCAGGGGTATGAATATGACTCCGAGGTATACCGCTGACGAACGCATCCGCCCGCACGGAGGTGACTGACGGTCACCACCGTCGGTCGGCCCCAGCCAGGGTTAGGACCTACTCGTCTAGGTGAGCATCGGGCGGAGGCAGGCAGTGGCGGGGCATCATCCGCCGGGCCGGCCGGACGGCAGCGATGGTGCCACGGTGACGAGTCGGGTCGTCGGTTCCAGATGGGTTCAGAGTTTCCGGGGGAAGGCAGGGGCCGCCTTGCGAATCACGTCGCACCCACCCGACGTGGTCCGGGCGACAGTCGACCATCCGGCCGGCTCGCACGATGTCGGGTCGTCGGCCACCGTCATGACCAGCCACTTCCCGTCGCAGCACCACCGCAGGGTCGGTCCCGCGGCACTGTCACACCGTGCGTCCGGTGAAGGATGGCTGGCGCATCTCCGTAGGATGTTTCGTCGGGCTCACCGACAATTGTCGACTGGCTCTCTGGTCGTAGTGAAGGGCGTTTTCCGATGGTGGACAGAAACGACGTCGAGTCCGCGGCGGCACTGGTCGAGGGGCGGGTCCGTCAGACGCCAGTCATCACCGTCGACGGCGCCGACCTCGGGGTGCCCGGGCTGCTCAGCCTCAAGCTGGAGCTGCACCAGCACACAGGCTCGTTCAAGCCGCGCGGCGCGTTCAACCGGATGCTCCAGGGTGCGCTGCCGTCGGCGGGGGTGATCGCCGCGTCGGGGGGCAACCACGGCTTGGCGGTCGCGTACGCGGCCCGGTCGCTGGGCGTGCCGGCGGAGGTCTTCGTGCCGGTCACCGCCTCGCCGGTGAAGGTGCAGCGCCTGGCCGGGCTGGGCGCGCAGGTGCGGCAGGTGGGCCAGCACTACGCCGAGGCGTTGGCCGCCAGCACCCAGCGGGCAGACGAGACCGGCGCGCTGGTGGTGCACGCGTACGACCAGCCGGAGGTGGTGGCCGGTCAGGGCACCGTTGGTCGGGAGTTGGAGCGCCAGCTCGACGGGATCGACACAGTGCTGGTGGCGGTCGGCGGTGGTGGATTGGTGTCGGGCATCGCGACCTGGTTCGACGGGTCGGTGCGCGTCGTCGGCGTCGAGCCGGAGCAGATCCCGACCCTGCACACCGCCCTCAAAGCGGGTCGGCCGGTCGACATCGAGGTGGGCGGCATCGCCACGGATTCGCTGGGTGCCCGCCGGATCGGCGACATCGCGTTCGAGACCGCCCGTCGTACCGGCGTGGTCTCCGTGCTGGTGCGCGACGAGGATCTGGCGCGCGCGCGGCGGCTGCTCTGGTCGGAGCTGCGGGTAGCCGCCGAGTTGGGCGGCGCCGCCGCGTTGGCCGCTCTGGTCGGAGGCGCGTACGTGCCGCAGGCGGGCGAACGCGTCGCGGTGATCGTCTGCGGTGGCAACACCGACCCGAGCGACCTGGGCCCGGCGGCGCCGCACTGACCGGTGGGTCCGGCGACTGATGTGCGCCGCCGGACCCCCGGTTCGTCTTCTCAGAGGGGATAGGTGCGGGCGACCGCGAGCGTCTCGGAGCTGTGCGACCCGACGACACCGACGGCGGCAGGCCGGGGGCGGAAGCCGGGCAGCGCGTCCAACCCGTCACTGGCGTCCATAGCCCGCAGCGCCACCTGCGTGGCGATCGGCCGCAGCGTCAACGTGACCTCGACACCCTCCGTCGGCGCGGCGTGGAAGACCAGTCCGAATCCCCACCTGCCCGCGCGGGGCTCCACCGGCACCGCCCGCCCGGCCACCTCGGCGCGCAGCACGGTGGCGGTCGCCGTGTCGACGTGCAGGGTGGCGAGCCGGACCGCCCGCTGCGGGGTGAGCCGCAGCCGCAGCGTCCGCTCACCGCCGGCGCTGGTGTTGGCCAGCACGTCGAGCTTCGGCGCCGGCAGGGTCGCCGCCTGCGCCGGCCCGGATCGCAGCTCGCCGTCGCCGAGCCCGGGGAAGTCGTCGCCGACGTCGGCCACCCCGTCCACGTAGCCGTCCGTCCACGGCTGCGGGTCGGCCTCGTGGCTCAGCCAGCGGGCCTGCCCGGTGCCGGCGTCCAGGGCGTACATCAGGTGGGTGGGCGCGGGATGGGCGGCGTCGAAGCGGTCGACGGCCAGCCCGACCCCGGCGAGCACCACCGCCGCCACGGCGGCGGCCCCGGCCGGCAGCACCGCGAGTCGCCGGGCCCGCAGCGCCACCAGTCCGCGCTGCCCGCCGGCCTGCGGGTGCAGCAGGTCGACAACCGGCAGCGCGGTGAGGCCGAGCAGCACCGCGACCAGCGCGGCCACCCCACCCATCGCCATGCCCAGCGCGGGGAAGAGCAGTACCACCGTCGGCAGCAGGATCACCACGCCGACGGCCGTAGCCGCGGTCACCGCCACCACCGGCCACGGCCCGGTCTGCCGCGTGCGCAGCGCCACCAGACCGCCGAGGGCCCCGGCGAGCGCCGGCAGGGTGGTGAGGTACGCCCCGCCGGGCACCGCCACGGCGAGCAGCACCCCGAGCAGGGCCAGCCAGGCCAACCCGCCGGCGGCGAGCGCGGCCGGGCCGATCCGGCGGCGGACCAGCGCATACCAGGTGAACAGGATGGCGGCGGCGAGCGCCAGCACCGCCAACCGGTACCAGACCGGCCGGTACGGGTCGAGCAGTTCCGCGTACCCGGGACGAATCGCGGTGATCGCCAGCCAGAGCAGTTGTGCGGCGACCGGCGCGACCACGACCGGCACCAGAGCGAGGCCGAAACCGGCGACCAGCTGTCCGGTGCTGGCCCGGCCACTGCGGCGGATCAGCCAGCCCAATGCCGCGACCGCGAGCACCGCGAGCAGGGCCAGCGGCAGGACGAGCCAGCCCGGGTAGCGGACCAGCCCACCCGGGACGGGGAAGTAGGTCGCGTCGTACCCGGAGCGCAGGTCGGTGAGGTCGGTGCGGCCGAACTCCCGGGCCATGCCCAGCGCGTTGTCCCCGTGCTGCTGGAGGCTGCCCCGATCCATCGCGGCCGGGGTGTCCAACGGCGTGTGGTAGATCGCGCCACCGTCGATGTACGCCGAGTTCAGCCCGACGAACTTCTGGTCGCGAAAGGCGGTGAAATCGGTGTCGTTGGGCAGCGCCCGGTAGATCTCCACCGCGAACGAGGTGCCGACGGGGTGCGGGGCGGCCCGGCCGAAGACGTCCACCAGCTTCGCGTTGTTCTTCGACGTCTCGAACATGATCACCGGGCCGGTGGCGCCGCGCGCCTCCAGGTTGAGCACCACACCGCCGTCGGCGGCGAGCGGGTGACTCGCGGCGAACGCGGCCGCACCGCAGAGGCACGCCTCCTCGGCGTCGGTCAGCACGAAGACGACGTCGTTGCGGGGCCGGGGGCCGGTGGACAGCGCGCGGGCCACCTCCAGGATGGCCGAGGTGCCGGCCGCGTCGTCGTTGCCACCCGGCCCGGTCTGCACCGAGTCGTAGTGGGCGACCAGGAACACCCGGCCGGTCGGGTCGGTGCCGGGCAGGCGGGCGACCACGTTCCGTACCCGGGCCACTGTCGCCCCGCCGGCCGCCCCGCTGAGCTGGCCGGCCTCCGGCGCGACGGTGTCCTGCACGTCCGTCTCCAGGCCCAGGCCGCGCAGCTTCTGCTCGACGTGCGCGCGAACCTGGTCGTTGGCCGGGCTCCCGGCGACGTGCGACCGGGCCGCGATCACCTGCACGTCCGCGTACGCCCGGGCGGCGCTGAACTCGTCCGCCGGCGCGTCGGCCGGCCTCGGCGTCGGGGTGCGCAGGTCGAGCAGGCTGCCGGCGCCGACGGCCGCCAGCGCGACCAACGCCGCCGCGGCGGCCAGGAGCCGCCGACGCGGTCGGGTCAGCGCACGGTCGGCAGGGGGTACGCCCGGACCGGGCCGGAGCGGTACGTCCGCCGTGACGGGGCTGGGGGGTGCGCCCATCCGAACTCCTCGAAGGTGGTGGGGCGTGGGGGTTGCACCATCCTGCCCGTCGATGCGTCGGAAGGGGACGGCCGTGCGTCCACCGATCTTCCGCCTGTCAGGGGGTGCCCGGCCGTCCGCTTTGCCCCCGGTTCTCCGGCCGGCAGTGATCCTGCCCATCCCCGCCCCGTGCCGCGGCCATCGTGTTGTGTGCGACCGTTGTCTAATACAGGATCAGCAGGGCACTCGGAAGGAGCCCGACATCACCAGCGAACTCCCGCGTCTCGCGGCGGTGACCCGGCCGCACCGGGGAGGTGGCCTGGCCGGCTCCCCTGTCGTGCCGTACCCGCACGGTGGCCTGGCGCGGCACGCCAACCTGCCGCCCGGCGAGCGGTTGCGGGTGCTGCTGGTGGAGGACGACGAGGGCGACGCCTTCCTGGTCGGTGAGCTGCTCGCCGAGACGAACTCGATGATCGACCTGGTGGTCGCCACCAGCCTCAGCGAGGCGCGGCAGCGGATCATCGGCGTCGACTGCGTCCTGCTCGACCTGGGCCTGCCCGACGCGCAGGGGCTGGACGGGCTGCGCCACGTGCTGGAGATGTCCAGTGGGGCCGCCGTCTGCGTGCTGACCGGCCGTACGGACGAGCACCTGGGCATCGTGGCGGTCGCCGAGGGCGCACAGGACTACCTGGTCAAGGGCCAGGTCGACGGGGTGCTGCTGACGCGGGCCCTGCGCTACGCGGTCGAGCGCAAGCGCGCCGACGTGAACGCCCGCCGGCTGCACGAGGTCGAGCTGCGTCAGGCCGAGTCGGCGCGACTCGAACGTGGTCTGCTGCCCCAGCCGCTGATGACGACTGACCAGGTGGCGGTGCACACCTTCTACCGGCCGGGTCGGCACGCCGCACTGATCGGCGGAGACTTCTTCGACGTGGTGCAGACCCGTCCGGACCGTCTCGACCTGATCGTCGGGGACGTCTGCGGGCACGGGGTGGACGAGGCCGCGCTCGGTGTGGAACTGCGGGTGGCCTGGCGGGCCCTGGTGCTCGCCGGGGTGCCGGACGACGAGGTGCTGCCCGCACTGGAACAGGTGCTGATGAGCGAGCGTCGCCTTCAGGAGATCTTCGCGACGGTGGCCACCGCCCGACTCGACCTGGACGCCAACCGGGCCACCGTCCGACTCGCCGGGCACCCACCGCCGCTGCTGCTCTCGGGTGGCCGGGTCGTCCCGGTGCCCGCGCCCGGCGGCCTGCTACTGGGCGTACGACCTCGCCGGCCGATCGCCTACGACCTGGAGTTCGACACTGATGACTGGTCCCTGTTGATGTACACCGACGGCCTGATCGAGGGGCGGGTGGGCGTCGGCAACGAGCGGCTCGACGTGCCGGGCCTGAGCGGGCTGCTCGACGAGCCGGCCAACCGGGAGGTGTCGCTTCCCGAGCTGCCGGCGTGGCTGGTGGGTCGGGCCGAGCAGATCAACGGTGGCCCGCTCGCCGACGATGTGGCGATGCTGCTGGTCAGCCGCGGTGGTGGCCGGTGAGGCCGGTGGTCGGCGGCTGGAGTCTGCGCCGCCGCGTCATCACGCTGCTCACCGTCGTGGGCGTGCTGCTGATCGGTCTGGCCGTCGCGGAGGCGGTCGTGGCCGCGCGCAACCGCACCCAGATCGACGCCATCCTCAACCAGACCGGGCCGCTGCGGGTGCAGTCGCAGGAGCTGCTCAACGCGGTGCTCGACCAGGAGACGGCGGTTCGCGGGTACGCGGTCAGCGGCGACCCGGACGACCTGGGTCCGTACGAGACGGGGCTCGACCAGGAGAAGGCCACCATCGCCGCGATGCGGGCCCTGCTCGACGACTATCCGCAGATCGGCCAGGAGCTGCGGACCGTCGAGGAGAGATCCGCGCAGTGGCGGCAGACCGTCGCCGAGCCGGTGATCACCACGACCGAGCAGGAGGGCACCCGCGCCGGCCAGGCGTTGGTCACCGAGCAGGCCCGGCAGCGGTTCGACCAGGTCCGCTCGGCCGTCGGTGACCTCCAGAAGGAGATCCTCGCCGCCCGGGAGCGGGCCGCCGCAGACGTCCGCAACAGCAGCAACGTGCTCGTCGTCCTGCTGATCGTCGCGGCCCTGGTGGTCGTCGTGGCCGGCGCGGTGCTGCTGCTCTCGCTGGACCGGATGGTGGTCCGGCCACTGACCGGGCTGGCCACCCAGGTCCGCGAGGTGGCCGAGGGCGACTACCAGCACCGCATCGCCACCGTCGGCCCACCGGAGTTCATCCGGCTCGGCTACGACGTGGACGCGATGCGCCAGAAGATCGCCTCCGACCTGGCCGAGGTGCGGGAGGCCCGCGAACGCATCGAGTGGGTCAACAGCCAGCTCCAGAAGCAGGCCGAGGAGCTGACCCGGTCCAACCGTGACCTGGAGCAGTTCGCGTACGTGGCGTCCCACGATCTGCAGGAGCCGTTGCGCAAGGTGGCCAGCTTCTGCCAGCTGCTCCAGCGCCGCTATGCCGGGCAGCTCGACGAGCGGGCCGACCAGTACATCGCCTTCGCGGTGGACGGCGCGCAGCGGATGCAGCGTCTGATCAACGACCTGCTCGCGTTCTCCCGGATCGGCCGGCTCACCACCGGTTTCGTCGACGTCGACCTCAACAAGGTGATGGGCGACGTGGCCGGCCAGACCGAGGCCGCCCGACAGTACGCCGACGCGGAGCTGACCTGGACCGAGCTGCCGGTGATCCGTGGCGAGGAGCCGCTGCTCACCAACCTGCTGGCCAACCTGGTCAGCAACTCGATCAAGTTCCGTCGTCCGGACGTGCCGCCCAAGGTGCACATCTCGGCGCGGCTGGTCGACGCCGAGTGGGAGATCAGCTGCCAGGACAACGGCATCGGCATCGAGCCGGAGTTCGCCGACAAGATCTTCGTGATCTTCCAGCGGCTGCACTCCAAGGACGCGTACCCGGGCACCGGCATCGGGTTGGCGATCGTCAAGAAGATCGTGGAATATCACGGCGGCCGGGTCTGGGTGGACACCGACGTACCGGAGGGCACCGCCATCCGGTTCACGCTCCCGGCGCGCCCGGAGGACGTGGAGGCGGCTGCCGCCACCGACCCCGCCGAGCAGCCGCAGGAGGCCACGGCGGGGGACACCACGCCGGCGGACGAGGCGTCGTCCGCGCTGCCGGAGGACCCTGCCGGGGCGGACCAGCCGGACCGGGCCGACGGGCCGCCGGAAAGCGGTAGAACGGGTGACATGAGGGAGACGGTGGGATGACCGCGCCGGCGGACGGCAAGAGCCCGATCGAGGTCCTGCTCGTCGAGGACGATCCGGGTGACGTGTTGATGACCCAGGAGGCGTTCGAGGAGCACAAGCTGCGCAACCGGCTGACCGTCGTCTCCGACGGGGCCGAGGCGCTGGCCTACCTGCGGCGGGAGGGCCAGTACGCGGACGCGTTGGCGCCCGACCTGATCCTGCTCGACCTCAACCTGCCCCGGCGGGACGGGCGGGAGGTGCTGGAGGAGATCAAGAACGACCCGGAGCTGCGCCGCATCCCGGTGGTCGTGCTCACCACCTCGCAGGCCGACGAGGACATCCTGCGCAGCTACCAGCTGCACGCCAACGCCTACGTGACCAAGCCGGTGGACTTCGAGCGCTTCATCTCGGTCGTCCGGCAGATCGACGAGTTCTTCGTCAGCGTGGTCAAGCTGCCGCCGCGTGGCTGACACCCTGCTCGACGACGTCGGCGACCTGCTCCGGGAGGCCGCCGACGAGGTCGTGCTGCCGCTGTTCCGCAAGCTCGACGACGACGACGTGTCGGAGAAGGCGCCGGGCGAGGTGGTGACCGTCGCCGACCGTCGCGCCGAGGAGCTGCTCTCCGCCGGGCTGCGCAAGCTCCGACCAGGTTCGCTGGTGGTGGGTGAGGAGGGCGTCGCCGACGACCCGACGCTGCTGACGCACCTGCGTGACAGCGGGGACGTGTGGCTGGTCGACCCGGTCGACGGCACCGCCAACTTCGCCGCCGGTCGCCGACCGTTCGCCCTGATGGTGGCGCTGCTGACCGACGGGCGGCCGAGGGCCGGCTGGATCCTCGATCCGCTGGCAAAGACGCTGGCCGCCGGTCGGGCCGACGAGGGCACCCTGCTCAACGGCCAGCCGGTCGGCAGCGCCGACGTCGTGCCGTCCCTGGGTGACATCCGCGGCGTGGCGATGACGCGTTTCCTGCCGCCGGAGGCCCGTGACCGGGTCCGTGCCGGTGGTCGCCGGCTCGGCGAACTGCTGCCCGGCCAGCACTGCGCCGGCCGGGAGTACCTGGACATCCTCACCGGTGAACAGCAGTTCGCCCTCTTCTGGCGCACCCTGCCGTGGGACCACGCGCCGGGCACCCTGCTGGTCCGCGCCGCGGGTGGTGTGGCCCGCCGCTTCGACGGCGTCGACTACGACCCAGCCGACGAGGGTCGCGGGCTGCTCGTCGCCGTCAACGAAGAGGTCTGGGCCGAGGTCCGCGAGGCGCTACTCAGCTCCTGAGCCGAGGGGCGGCGAGCCGGTTCCGCGGCTTCGCGACGCAGCGCGCTACGGCGGCAGCACGCTGCGTCGACACCGGCGCCGGTGAGCGCTCACGGGGCTGGTCACCGGCGCGCGTTCCGGTATCGTGACCGGCGGTCTCCGCCAGCAGGCCGCCGACCGGCGCCGGTGGGGACGCCGCCGCGCAGAGTTCACCGGGGGCCGGCGGTCGACGGAAGGACGCTTTCGTGCCCAGGACCAGGCTCAGTCAGCCGCGCGTTCGCCGCTTACTGCTCCCTCTGCTCGCCGCCGTCGCGCTGGTGCTCGCCGGCGGTGTGCCCGCGTCCGCCGAGCCCGGTGAGGGCGGCACCAAGAAGTTGCAGGACGCGCTGGAGCTGACCGCCAAGGGCCACATCGAGGCCAAGGCCAAGCTGGACAACTCCAAACGCCGGCAGACCGCGCTGACCGGCGAGCTGAAGACCGTCGAGGTTCGGCTCGTCGGGCTGACCGCGCAGGTCGGCGAGGTGGCCGCGCAGTCGTACCGGTCCGGCCGACTCACCCCGACGGCGATGCTGCTCAACACGGCGACGCCGCAGGCCTTCCTGCAACGAGCGGCGGACCTGGACCTGATGGCCCAGCGGGACAGCAAGCGGTTGCGCGATCTCACCGAGGCCCGGCAGCAGGCCCAGCAGGCCAAGATCGCCATCGACGCCGAGGTTCGTGAGCAGCAGAAGCAGCTCGCCGTCATGGCCAAGAAGAAGAAGGAGGCCGAGGCGGCACTCGCCGAGGTCAGCTCGGGTGGCAGCAGCGGCTTCAGCGGCGGTAACTCGTCCTCGGCGAAGCCGGCGCCCCGGAACTCCGACGGCTCCTGGCCCTCGGAGTCCTGCTCGGTGAAGGACCCCACCACCTCGGGGTGCATCACCCCGCGCACCCTGCACGCCCTGAAGGAGACCCAGGCGGCCGGCTACAAGCGGCACGTCTCCTGCAAGCGCAGCGGTGGCGGCGGCGAGCACCCGAAGGGTCGGGCCTGCGACTTCTCGGCTGCCACGAACGGCTTCGAGGACAAGAACGCGACCGGCGGCGACAAGGCGTACGGAGACAGCCTGGCCGCCTGGCACGTCCGCAACGCCGAACGCCTGGGTGTGCTCTACGTGATCTGGTACCGGCAGATCTGGCACCCGGGCACAGGATGGCGTGCCTACAGTGGCAGCGGCAGTCCCGCCGCCTCCCACACGAACCATGTTCATCTCTCGATGTACTGACCCGGAGCGCCAGCTTCGCTGCGTACCATCGCGACGATGAGTTCCTCAGCGTCCGACGTAGCGGCTCCTGCGGCCCCGCCCGTGCCGGTAACCGGCCGGGCGCTGCCGGGCGGCCTGGCCGCCTTCCTGGTCTTCTTCGCAAGCGGCGCCGTACTGGTGCTGGAGACGGTCGCGCTGCGCCTGGTCGGCCCGTACGTGGGGGTGACCCTCCAGGTGACCAGCTCGGTCATCGGCATCGCGCTCGCCGCGATCGCCTACGGGGCGTGGTCCGGCGGCTGGCTGGCCGACCGGCGTGACCCACGAGGTCTGCTGGCGCCCGCGCTGGTGCTGGCGGGGATCGCCACCGCAGTGACCCTGCCCGTGGTGCGCTACGCCGGCGAGGTGCTGCGCGGCGGGGCGGCCAGCGCCATCCTGCTGCTCGTCGCGCTCGCCGTGTTCGTGCCGGCGGCACTGTTGGCCGCGGTGACCCCGCTGGTGGTCAAGCTCCAACTCGCCGACCTGCGCCGGACCGGCCAGGTGGTCGGCCGGTTGTCCGGCATCGGCACCCTGGGCGGCATCACGGCCACCCTGCTCACCGGGTTCGTGCTGGTCGCCGCGCTGCCCAGCACGGTCATCCTGCTGGCACTCGCGATCTCGCTCGGGCTGGTCGGCATCGGCCTCGGCTGGTACCTGCGTCGCCAGGCGCGTACCGACCTGCCCGGCCCGGCCCGCACCCGGGCCGCGTTGGCCGTCCTCGGCCTGCTCGGTGCGGGACTGAGCGCCATCGCGCCGAACCCGTGCGACATCGAGACCGCGTACCACTGCGCCCGCGTCACCACTGATCCGAACCGGCCCAGCGGCCGGACGCTGCTGCTCAACTCGGCCCAGCACTCGTACGTGGACCTGGCCGACCCGAAGCACCTCGAGTACGCGTACACCAAGTGGATCGGCGCGGTCGCCGACGTGGCCGCGCCGGCCGGGCAGCGGTTGGACGCGCTGCACCTGGGCGGCGGCGGGTTCACCGTGCCGACGTACCTGACCGCGACCCGACCCGGCACCGACAACGTGGTGTTCGAGATCGACGGCGGGCTCGTCGAGCTGGGGGAACGGGAACTGGGCGTACACCCGGGGCCGGACCTGCGGGCGGTGGTGGGCGACGCCCGGATGCTGGTCGCCGGTGAGCCGACGGACAGCCGCGACCTGGTCGTCGGCGACGCGTTCGGCCACCTGGTGGTGCCCTGGCACCTGGCGACCCGGGAGATGGCCGCCGAGATCCGGCGGGTGACCCGCCCCGGCGGCGTGTACGTGCAGAACGTCATCGACTACCCGCCGCTGCGGTTCATCCGCGCCGAGCTGGCCACGGTCGCCGCCGAGTTCACACACGTCGCGTTGATCGCCCCGCCGGAGGCGCTCGCCGAGGAGCGGGGCAGCAACTTCCTCATCGTCGCTTCCGACGCGCCGTTGCCGCTGGCCGCCGTCCGCGCCCGCCTCGACGCGGTCGACGCGACCGTCAGCCTGCTCTCCGGGTCGGACCTCACGGACTTCGTCGGTACGGCGATGGTGTTGACCGACGACTACGCTCCCGTGGACCAACTGCTGGCGACCGCCTGATCGGGTGATTTTCCTGACCGATTCCGATCCTTCAGGTGTAACCCGGCAGGTCCTGGGCAACAACGGCCACCATGGGCGGTGGGGACCGGAACGGCGCGCAACTCCTCGATGAGCGGTACCGGCTCATCGAGCAGCTCGGCGCGGGCGGCATGTCGGTGGTCTGGCGCGGCTACGACGAGGTGCTGGGCCGCCAGGTAGCGGTGAAGGTGCTGGCGTCGCGGCTGGCCAGCGACCGGGCCTTCCGGCACCGGATCCGCGTCGAGGCGCAGGCCGCCGCGCGGCTCTGCCACCCCAACATCACCAACGTGTACGACTACGGCGAATCCCACCAGGTCGGCTTGACCGTGCCGTACGTGGTGATGGAGCTTGTCGACGGCGGTTCGCTGGCCGGCCGGCTCGGCCGGGAGATGCAGCTGCCGTGGCGTGAGGCGGTGACCATCGGCGCGGAGGTCAGCTCGGCGCTGGCCACCGCGCACGCTCGTGGTGTCGTGCACCGCGACGTCACCCCGGGCAACGTCATGCTCACCTCGACCGGCGTGAAGGTGGTCGACTTCGGTATCTCCGCGTTGGTGGGGGAGAGCGAGAAGGGGCCGGACGGCGCGTTGCTGGGCACGCCCGCGTACCTCGCGCCGGAGCGACTGGACAACGGCCAGGTCTCCCCGGCCACCGACGTGTACGCCGTGGGTCTGCTGCTCTACCGGATGCTCACCGGCCGGCTGCCGTGGGAGGCGAACACGACCACGCAGATGCTGCGTGCGCACATGTACAGCGACCCGGACCCGATGCCGCCGGTGCCCGGGCTGCCCGACGCGGTGACCGACCTGGTGCGGCGCTGCCTCGCGAAGCGTCCGGCCGACCGGCCGACCACCGCGGAGCTGGCCCGCACCCTCGCGGAGGCGGCCGGGATGCTGGCGGCGGTGCCGGTCTCACCGGCGGGCGGTCCGTTGGATCCCGACGCGCTGGCCAACGCCGGCACCACGATCCTGCCCTGGTCGGCGGAGACGGACGCCCTTCCGCTCTCGCGGACGCGGCGAGCCCGAGTCCGTCAGGTGAACCGGCGTCGGCGGGTCGAGGCCGGGGTGGCGGCCGTCGGGCTCATCGCGGTCACCGGCGCGATGTGGGGCTTCACCTCCCGCAGCCCCGCCAGCGGCGAGGACCGGCCCACCACCGAGGCGCGGATGGGCCTGCCCGAGACGACGCCCTGCGAGGTGGCATACGCACTGCGCACCGACTCCGGCAAGGACTTCACCGCCGAGCTGACCCTGACCAACACCGGTGAGCGCGAGTTGCGTGACTGGACGATGAACTTCACCTTCCCGGGTCAGCAGAAGGTGACGAAGGCCGAACCCGCCCCCGTCGAGCAGCAGGGTGGCGCGGTGCAGATCCGGCCCGCCGCGCAGCGGACGACCCTGGCGGCCGGCGCGACCGAGAAGCTCACCCTGGCCGGGACGTACACCGGGGCGAACCCGCTGCCGGTGGAGTTCCGGCTCGGCGACGCGACCTGCCGGGTACGCGTCTCCGGGGTGGCCGGGTCGGCCCCGTCCACCGCCCCGGCGGTCAAGGCCGCCCCGACGAAGGCCCCGCCCAAGAAGACGACGAAGACCACCACGAAGGTCGCCCCCAAGGCACCGGCCGCGCCGCAGGCACCCGAGAAGGAGCAGGCGAAGGCGCCAAAGCCGAACAACGGCAAGGGGCCGGGTGGTCCGGGAAAAGGGTGAAGCCTCCTGAGGCCCACGCCGGCCACCAGAAGTGAGGCGTCAGCGTCGCCCCGCGAACCGTTGCACCTGGTCGATCCCGCCCTCCACGACCAGCACCCCGCCGTCGACGAGCGCCGTGTCGTCCGAGGCGTACCGGAAGCGTTCGCCCGGCACCTTCGCGCCGATCACCCGGACGCCGTCGCGTTCGTCCGGGCGCAGGTCGAGCAGGGTACGACCGACCAGGGACGGCGGAACCCGGACGGTGGCGATCGCGAAGTCGTCGTCGAACTCGATGAAGTCGAGCAGTCGACTGACGATCAGATGCGCCACCCGGTCGCCGGTCTCCGCCTCCGGGAAGATCACGTGGTGTGCGCCCACCGACGACAGGATCTTGGCGTGCTTCTGTGACGTGGCGCGCGCCCAGATCTGCGGCAGACCCAGCTCGACCAGCGCCAGTACGGTGAGCACGCTCGCCTCCACCGACGCCCCGATGGCCACCACCGCCCGGCCGAAGCTCGCGACGCCCAGTTGCCGTAACGCCCCCTCCTCGGTCGCGTCGGCCTGGACCACCCGGTCCAGCTGGGCCGAGAAGCGCTGCACCTGATCCGGATTGCGATCGACGGCCAGCACCTCGCAATCCATCCGGGCCAGTGACCCGGCCAGGTGACACCCGAACCGACCCAGCCCGATCACCACGACGCCGCCGCCGTCCGCTCGTCTCGTCGACACCTCGATCCTCCTCGTCGCTAACCGACAATCGGCTGTTCCTGGGGATAGCGGTAGAGCCTGCGCCGGGTGTTCAGGGCGATCGCCGACCCGAGGGTCAGCGGCCCGACCCGGCCGATGAACATCAACACCGTCAGCACCACCTGACCACTGCTCGGAAGCTCGCCGGCCAGACCGATGGTCAGCCCGGTGGTGCTGAACGCGGACGTGACCTCGAACAGCACCGAGACGAACCGCACGCCCTCGGTGAGCAGCAGCACGAGCATCGTCCCGGCCGTGACCAACGCGACGCTCAGCAGAGCGACGGTGACGGCCTGCCGTTGGCTGGCCGTGGCCACCCGGCGTGGCCCGACCGTCACGTCGGGCTCCCCGCGCAGCTCCGCCCAGATGGTGAACGCCAGCAGGAAGAACGTGGACACCTTGATGCCGCCGGCCGTGCTCGCGCTCCCGCCACCGATGAACATCAACGCGATGAGCAGCGGGTAACTCTCCTCCTGGAGGTCGGCGATGTTCAGGACACTGAACCCGCCGGTCCGGCTCAACGCGATCTGCGTGAACGACGCGAGCGCCTTGCCCCCGGCGTCGTACGGGCCGATCGTGCTGGCGTTGGTCCACTCGGCGGCGAGCAGGCCGACGAAGCCGATCAGCAGCAGCGCCACGCTGCCCCAGATGGTCAACTTGGTGGCCACCGCCCACCCCGCCGGCCTGCGCCACTCGCGGACCGCCTCGAACAGGGCGGGAAACCCGAGACCGCCGACGATGGCGCCGAACGCCAGCGGCAGCGACACCCACGGGTCACGATCGAAGGCCAGCAGGCCGTCGGAGTAGAGCGCGAAGCCACCGTTGTTGAACGCCTGGATGGCGTGGAACACCCCCGACCAGAGAGCACGGCCCGGCGCGTAGTCGTACGCCCACCAGAGGCGACCGGCGACCAGCGCGGTCATCACCGCCTCACAGGCGAAGACGGTCACCGCGATCCGGCTCAGCAGCCGCGTCACATCTCCGACGCCGAACTCCGCCGTCTCGGCCTGCACCAGCAGCCGGTTGCGCAGGCCGAGCTGACGCGAGACCACGAGGATGACCAGCGCCGCGACGGTGAGGATGCCGAGACCGCCGAGCTGGGTGAGCAGGGTGATCACCACCAGGCCCCCGCTGGACCAGTAGTTGGGGGTGTCGGTGACCGCCATTCCGGTGACGGACACCGCCGAGGTCGCGGTGAACAGCGCCGTGACCAGGGGCGGTCGCTGGTGCTGGACGGTCGACCAGCGCGCCATCAGCAGCGCGGTACCGAGCAGGATCGGCACCAGGAACCCCAGCGGCACCAGCCGCACGGGGTTGCGGAGTAACCGGCGCACCAGACAATCTTCCTTTTCCGGGTGCCCCGTGGAGGGGGAACGCCCATTCCGGAGATTCACCTGCCGGTCAGTCCTCGACCAACTCCCCGTCAACCACAGCCGGTCTGCTGTCTGCGACACCCCTCGATGACAGGAGACGGCGTTGCGACGTACCCTCTCGACCCTCGGCGTGGCCGGCGTGCTGCTCGCCGCCGCCGCCGTGGCCGTGCCCACCCTGGCCGCCGCCGGCCCCTCGGCCGACGCGGACCACACCCGGGCCACCGACCGGCCGATCGTCATCGGCCACCGTGGCGCCAGCGGATACCGGCCGGAGCACACCCTGGAGGCGTACCGGCTGGCGATCCGGATGGGCGCCGACTACATCGAGCCGGACCTGGTGTCCACCTCCGACGGCGTGCTCGTCGCCCGGCACGAGAACGAGATCTCCGGCACCACCGACGTGTCGACCCACCCGGAGTTCGCAGCCCGCAAGGCGACCAAGGCCATCGACGGTGCCGCCGTGACCGGCTGGTTCACCGAGGACTTCACCCTCGCCGAACTGAAGACGCTGCGGGCCAAGGAGCGGCTGCCGCAGGTCCGCGTGGCGAACACCGCCTTCGACGGCCGCTTCGAGGTGCCCACCCTCCAGGAGGTCATCGACCTCGCCCGGACCGAGGGGCGGGCACGGGGCCGCACCATCGGCATCTACCCGGAGACCAAGCACCCGAGCTACTTCACGTCGATCGGCAAGCCGCTGGAGGAGCCGCTGCTCGCGGTGCTGCGGCACAACAAGCTGGACCGGAAGAACTCGCCCGTCTTCATCCAGTCGTTCGAGACGGCCAACCTGCGCCGACTGAGCCGACTGACCGAGGTGAAGTTGATCCAGCTCCTCGACGCCACCGGCCGCCCGTACGACTTCACCGCTACCGGTGACACCCGCACCTACCAGGACCTCGCCACGGCCGCCGGCCTCAGGTGGATCGCCGCGTACGCAGACGGCATCGGCGCGAACAAGAACCTGATCGTGCCCCGCGACGCCGCCGGCAAGCTGCTCGCCCCGACGAACGTGGTGCGTGACGCGCACCGCGAGCGGCTGCTCGTGCACTCCTGGACGTTCCGCGCGGAGAACCAGTTCCTCCCCACGGACTTCCGGATCGGCACCGACCCGAACGCACGCGGCGACATCACGGCCGAGTACGAACTCTTCTTCGGCCTCGGTCTCGACGGCGTCTTCAGCGACCACCCGGACACGGCAGTCGCCGCCCGCGCGGGCCTCTGACTCCGCGCTCGCCCCTGACCCCGCGCTCGCCCCTGACTCCGCGCTCGCCCCTGACCCCGCGCTCGCCCCTGACCCCGCCTCTGACCCACCGCGAGCCTCGGCCCGGAGCCGACCCGCTCCGAGCCGATCACCGGGCCGATCACGCCCGGCCCACACGCTGGCCCGCCGTCCGCCACCTCGGACGCCGGGCCAGCGGCGTCTCCAACGAGGCCCGCAGCGCAAGATCGTGCTCGATCCAGGATGTAGTGGCCTCGTTGTAGGAGGAGGCCACTACATCCAGGACAACGCCGTTGTGTTAGGGCTGTGGCCGGGAGTCA